>MEQV01000302.1:1324-11834 GCA_001770355.1 Betaproteobacteria bacterium RIFCSPLOWO2_02_FULL_62_17 | reverse complement strand
CGTAGGCGAGGCGTACGTCAAAGTCCGGGTAGTATTCTTTGCGCGCCAGTTCCAGGGATTTCTGGCTCTTGTCGATCAGCGATTGCAGGCCCAGAAGCTGCGGCCGCTCGCGCAGCGCGACCTCGCGCAACTCGCCGATGCGCAGAGGAACGCTGTCCAGTCCCGGCATTTCGGGACGGATCGAGGCGGCATCCGCGCCGCGGCCCAGGGCGCGCTGGAGATCCGCCTCCATGGTGCGCCGCTCGCGCCTCATGCGTACCAGTTCCTCGGTCATCTTGGCGAGCTGCGTCTGTGCCTTGAGCACCTCGGCCTGCGCGCTCTGGCCGACGCTGTAGCGGCCCTCGGCGATGCGCAACAGTTGCTCGACGAGCAGGCGGTTGCGTTCCAGAAGATCAATCGAGCGATCGATCAACGCCAGATCGTAGTAATTGATTTTGACTTCCCGGATCACGCGGCTGACGGTTTCGCGGTAACCGAATGCGAGCGACTCGGAATTTTTGACGGCGACTTCCTGGCGCAGGCCGAGCTTGCCGGGGTAGGGGAGTTTCTGCGCGATGCCCAGCATCTTCATCGTCATGTCTTCGGCGTTGAAGCGAAAAGTATTGATCGGCAGATTCAGGAACCCGGCCTCGAGCATCGGATCGTCGAGCGCCCCCGCCGGTGAAATGCGGTGGCCGGCGGCGTCCTTTTCATGCGAGGCCGCGGCGATTTCGGGGTTGTGCTTGAGCGCCTCACCGATCAGTTGCTGTAACGCCACCTCCGGGAGCCGTGCTTGCGCCGCCGCAGCTGCCTGTACAAACACCACCGAGGCAGGGCTCCTAATTTCCAGACTCTCCGCTTCGCCTGCTAATGCGGTCCCCGCGGCCGCGGCTATCTGCCCCAGAAGTGCTGCGGACAGCGCGATCGGAAGCGCGCGAAGGATAGCCCTGCAGTGTAATAATTCGACGAAAGCAAACATACGACCTCCATGGACAACAACAATGGAATTTGCAGCACCTGGGGCAGCTGCGAACGCAAGCGGAAGTTTGGAGGTTTAGATTTGGAGGCAGCAGTTCCGCACCATGGCTGGCGGCGCGGTAACACGCTTGAGCAGCGCCTGCGCGTAGCCTTGGTCGGAAAGCATTGCAGGGGGGAAATCCTGCCTGGCGATGTCGTAGGCAAGCACCGGCAGCGGCGCGGCAAGAGGCGTGGGCTGGGTATCTACGGATGGCCAAACGCCTACCTGGCGACTGGTCACACAGGCATTGAGTTCGCCGGGATCCGCCTCATGGCAGGGAGGACTCATTTCCGCCATGGCGGCTGCCATCGAGATCGCCTCAGCCGGTCGCATATCCATGCATGCGTTGGCGGCCATGGCGATCTGCACGAACAACATTACCCCCACGCCGAACAGCATTAGCAACCTGCGTTTATACCGGGATAGATTCATGGCAAATAGTCTAGCATGCGCCTGGCAGTCGACAAGGGGTTCAAATGAATTGGCGATGTGGACTGTAGCGCCGTGCCGGCCCCCGGCATTTGACGCATGTCAAGGTCGCGCATACCCCTTCAATGCCCGTGCCGGTGGTGCATATCCGGGAAATGATTGTGGGAATGGGTCAGCGGCAGATGAAGGTGCGGATGGCTGTGCCGCGTACCCGGCGGCACCGGCGCATCGTGCGCATGTTCGTGATGGAGATCACCGGTTCCATGCTCGTGTTCGTGCGTATGCATCAGCTCCGCATGCGCATGCGCGTGTTCATGGCGCTCGGTCAGATGCAGCGCAACGCCCACCGCCATCAACGCCGCCCCCGCGAACAATTGCATCGTCATGGGCTCGCCAAGCACCGCGAGCGCCGCGGCAGCGCCGAAAAACGGCGCCACCGAAAAATAGGCGCCGGTGCGCGCGCTGCCCAGATGCCGCAGGGCGACCACGAACAGCACCAGGCTGGCGCCGTAACTCAGAAAACCGATCAGCGCCGCGCCCAGGACGGTGGCCGAGCCCGGCCATTGGGCACCCAGGGAAAATGCCAGCACCAGGTTGGTTGCCCCCGCCACCAGACCCTTGATCATCGCGATCCAGGAGGCGTCGGCGAACGCCACTTTGCGGGTGAGATTGTTGTCGACAGCCCACGCGAAACACGCCGTAAGCACCGCCAGCGCAGGCCACACACTGGCGAACCCGGGTGAATTGTCCGCGGGCCATGCCAGCACAACGGCGCCGGCAACGATGGCGAACATGCCCAGCGCGATACGCGCATCGAAGTTTTCCCGGAACACAAACCAGGCCAGCAGCGCCGTGAACACCACCTCGGCATTGAGCAGCAGCGCCGCGCCGGAGGCCGGCATCGCGGCAAGTCCCGTCATCAGCAGCACCGGTCCCAGCATGCCGCCTGAAACGATGGCGCCGGCGAGCCAGCCCCAATCATTTCGCGACAGGCTTACGCCCGGCGAAGCGCGCAGCCGGCGCACCAGCCACAGGCCGATACCCGAGCCCAGATACAGCAATGCCGCGAGCAGCCACGCACCGGTGTGATCCAGCAGCGCCTTGGCCAGCGGGGTGCCCGAACCGAACAGCACCGCCGCGGCGAGCGCCGCTGCGATGCCTGGCTGGATTGGCGTCACCGGGGTTCCGATCGCCTAAAGAATATCCAACATGCCGATGATCGCCCCCGCGCCCATCAGCCAGAGCGGATTCATGCGCGTGCGCAACACCACCAGCGCGGTGACAAAAGCCATCACCACGCCGCGCCAGTCGGCCGAAAGCGTGGAGAGCATGACCCAGGCGGTCGACATGGTCAGCCCGATGGTGACCGGCGCTAGTCCGCGGCGCATGGCCGCCGCGAAGACGGTGTCGGGATTGCGGGTATTCAGATGAATCATGACCGAAGTCATCACGGTGCCGGGAAGAAACAGCGCGATGGTCACCACCAGCGCGCCGCTCCAGCCCGCCACCAGCGCGCCCAGCATGGTCACGACCATCACGTTGGGGCCGGGCGTCGCCTGCGACAGCGCATACACTTCGCCGAACTGGCGCGCGCTGAGCCAGCCGCTGTCTTCCACCACATAGCGCTGGATGTCGGGAATCACCGAATTCAGCCCCCCCACCGCCAGCAGCGAGAGCAGCGTGAATTGCCAGAACATCGCCAGCAGGTCTTCGTCCTTGCTGATCACTGGCTTTCACCCGCGGCAGCCACGGCGCGCCGCGCCGCGGCGACATCGCGCCAGGCCAGGCCAACCGCCAGGGGCGCGAGCGCGAGCATCATCCAAACCAGCGGAAAGCGCAATGCTCCCACACCGGCAAAGGTCACCAGACAAAAAGCCCAGGGACGCCAGCGTCGCGGTACCGCGCCTGCCATTTTCCAGGCGTTGGCGAGCATCATGCCCACGACCACGGCAAACATGCCGGTGAGCGCCTTGTTGACCAGCGGTTGCGCGCCGAAGTTGAGGTATAGCAGCGCCATCGCGACCATCACGAAAAACGGCACGCTGATGAATCCCGCGCCGGCGGCAAATGCGCCGCTCACGCCGGCGAAGCGATGTCCGATCAGCAGCGCCATATTGAAGAGGTTCGCGCCGCCGGGAATCAACTGTCCGAGCGCGAAATACTCGGCGAATTCGGTCTCGGTGATCCACTTCAGGTCATCGACCAGCTTGCGGCGGATCCAGAACATGGTGCCGCCAAAGCCCACCAGCGTGACCTTGGTGTACATCAGGTAAATCATCCAAGGCGTTATGACGCCGTGGGCGGCACGCGGTTGCGGCGCCGGTGAGGAATCAGGCATGCTGGAACCCTTCAAAATTCATTTATACCAGACCGGCCAGGCCCATCGCCGCGCCACAGCGCGATAGCGGGTAGGTGAAATACAGCTCGCGGGCGCGAGGCTTGTTAACGGCCTCCTGGGTGTCTGCCTTTGCATCCGGCATGTTGCGCGGGCCTTGAAAAATCGAAGCGCGGGATTATCGCGGACCCGCCGGAGTTCGCCGCGCTCAGAACAGCTTGCGCGTCACATTGCCGTTGGCATCGACCCACCAGCGCTCGCTCACCAGCGCCTTTCCCGAGAGGCGCGCGGCGAGCCAGTCGGCCATGAGCGTCGGAAAGTAAGGACCGAGATTGGCCGAGGGCACCGCCGATACCGCGTGTCCGGCGCCCTGGTAGATCATCAGCACCTTCGGTCCGGCGAGCGCCTTGAAAAGGTCCTCGGTGTATCGAAGTGGACTCAAGGCGTCGAATTCTCCGGTGACGCACAGATAAGGGGCGCGGATGTTTTGCGCCTGACCTTCCCAGGTAAGGGTTTTCGCGAACTCGTCAAACGCCGCCTCGTCGCGGTAGCCCGCCATATACATGAAGCGCCGCTTGAAGGTGGGCGGTGCCTCCTCGAAGATGCTGCGGCAACCCGGTTCGTGAATCGTGCCCGAGACCACCCCGGCCCGGTAGCGCGGTTCGCCGGCCATGGCGATGGTGACAAAGAACGAGCCGAAGCTGCGGCCGCTGATGCCGATGCGCTCCGCATCGATTTCGGGACGCGCGGCCAGCCACTCATAGATGGCACGGCCGGCCTCCAGCCATGCGGGCACGGTCACCGCAATGCCCAGCAGCGCGCTCTCGTACTGCCCCGGCCCGTCGACCGTGAGTACCGCCATGCCGCGGCGCATCCAGCGGTCGCCATAGAGCGGCGTATCGCGCTCCTTGTAGCCGTCCATGCCGGAGATCACCACCACCGCGGGCAATTTGCCGCTGCGGTAGCCGGGCGGCAGGTGCAGCCAGGCCGGCAGCTTTTTGCCCTGGAACGGAATCCACACGGCTTCGACAGGGTGATCGGCCAGGCGCCCGTAATGACCGTAGCACTCGCGTTTTCTGTCGTTGTAGAAACGGTTGAGATCGTTGTTCTGCAGGATCGGCCATTGCGCCGTGGCCCAGTAGTGCGTGGCAACGAAATAATTCTCCGCGGCGCTGGCCGCGTTGCCCTCCCCTTCCAAGGCCAGCGCCCGCGCCTCGCGGCGGCGCGCCTGCGCCTCCAGCAGCGGCGCGATGTCGTCGAACTTCTGCATGCGCGCCTTCAGCATGGCAACCTCGGGGGCCACCTCCACGCCGGCCAGCGCCTGGATTACCGACAGGCGGCCCTGGTCGAATTCGACGCCGTTTGAACGAATGATATTGTCGATGAGCCAGCGTTGCTGGATCCATCGCCGACAATCCGGCTCGCCGGACGCCATCATTTCCGCCGTACCTTGCTGCATTTCTTTTCCTCCTGCGGTTTGAGTAGCTTGGGGTTCGCGTTGCCCACCCCAAGCTACAGATCTACCTTCCCGCGATCGCGCGCCACACGCGCTCGGGCGTGACGGGCATTTCGATGTGTTTTACACCGAACCCGGCCAGCGCGTCGACGATGGCATTGGTGACGGCGGCCAGCGCCGGCGTGGTGCCGCCCTCGCCGCCGGCGCGCACCCCCAGCGGGTTCGATGGCGAGGGCACTTCCATCAGCTCGGTGACGAACGACGGGTACTGATCGGCGCGCGGCATCGGGTAATCCATGAAGGAGCCCGACAGCAACTGTCCGGATTCCGCGTCGTAATGGCAGTGCTCGCCCATGATCTGCCCGGACCCCTGCACAATGGCGCCATGCGTCTGGCCGTGCAGAATGAGCGGGTTGATGGCCCGGCCCACGTCGTCCACCGCCGCGTGACGCACGATCTGCACCGCGCCGGTGTCAGGATCGATCTCCACTTCGCAGACCTGTCCGCCGTAGGGATAGCCGCCGTCCTTGAAAAGCTGCTCGTGCTCCTCGGCGAGCGGACCGCGCAGGTCCGCGGGCAGAGCGGTGCTGCTCTGCGCAGCTTTGGCCACCTCGAAAATGCTTTGCCTGCGGTCGGTGCCTTTCACGCTGAAGTTTCCGCCCGAAAATTCGATGTCGGCCAGGGCCACTTCGAGCATGTGCGCCGCGATGCGCTTGCCGCGCGCAATCACCGCATCGGTCGCCCGGCCCATGACGAATCCGGCCATGCGCATGGAGCGGCCCGAGTGCGAACCGCCGCCTACGGGAATGCGGTCGGTGTCCCCCTGCACCAGGTGTACTTTTTCGAAGGGCACGCCGAGCCATTCGCTCACGCACTGGGTGAAGCTGGTTTCATGGCCCTGCCCGCTGGAGAGCGTGCCCACCGCGACTTCCACGACGCCTTCGGGCTTCACCGTGACCTGCGCCCACTCGCGCGGGAAGCCCATGGTGAGCTCGATGTAGTTGGAGAAACCGATGCCGCGCAGTTGGCCGCGCTTTTGCGCCTCGGCGCGGCGCGCCGCGAAACCCTTCCAGTCGGCGATCTCGAGCGCCCAGTCCATGCCCTTTTCATATTCGCCGCTGTCGTAGGTGACCCCCGAAGCATTGCGGTAAGGCAAGGCCTTGGCGGGAATGATGTTGCGGCGGCGCAACTCGATCGCGTTGAAACCGAAATCGCGCGCCGCGATCTCGATGAGGCGCTCGATGATGTACATCGCCTCCGGGCGCCCGGCGCTGCGGTAGGGAATGGTCGAGGCGGTGTTGGACAGTACCGCCCGGGCACTGAAATGAATCGCCGGAACACGGTACAGGCCGGTGATGATGGAGACCCCCTTGCGCAGCGGAATGATGGAGGCCGCGTGCGCGCCCAGGTTGGAGAGCAGATTACCGCGCAGCGCGAGGAAGTTGCCCTCCCCATCCAGGGCAAGCTCCGCATCGGCCACCAGATCGCGCCCCTGGTAGTCGGAGAGAAACGCTTCGCTGCGCTCGCAGGTCCATTTCACCGGCCTGCCCAGCCGCTTCGAGGCCCACGCCACCAGCGGGAATTCGGGAAACAGCGAATTCTTGGTGCCGAAATTGCCGCCGATATCGTGCGTCACCACGCGCACCGACTGCAGCGGCACGTTGAGGATCATCGACAGCTCGCGCTTCTGGCGGTGCACGCCGCCGCTGCCCGCATGCAGCGTGTACCGCCCGGTGGTCGCGTCGTAATGACCCACCGCGGTGCGCGGCTCCATCGGCACACCGGTGACGCGCGAGATCCAGGTATCGAGGCGCGCCACATGCTTGGCCCTCGCGAAAGCCGCCGCCACGGCAGCCGCGTCGCCGTGCTCGGCATCCAGACAGATGTTGGAGGGCGCGTTATCCCACAGGCGCGGCGCACCGGGCCTGGCGGCATCGCGCGTCGCCGTCACCGCCGGCAGCGGCTCGTAATCGATCTCGATGGCCTCGGCGCCGTCTTTCGCGGCACCCACCGTCTCGGCAATCACCATCGCCACCGACTGGCCGTTGAAGCGCGCGCGGTCGCGCGCGAGCAGGTGGTAGGGCGAAGCAAACATGTCCGAGCCGTCGCGATTCACCAGCACCACATCGGGCATCGCGCGCTGAACTTCGATTGAGCCCATGAAATTGTAGTCGGGCTCGATCGCCCCGATGCCCTCGGCGGCGAGATCCGCGCCGGTATAGACGGCCAGCACGCCGGGCACCTTGAGCGCGGCGGAAGAATCGATGGAAAGGATGCGCGCATGCGCATGCGGCGAGCGCAGCATCGCCGCATAAGCCTGCCCGGGAAGGTTGAGATCGTCGCTGTAGCGGCCGCGTCCGGTCAAAAGGCGCAGGTCCTCCTTGCGGCGGACGGGCTGGCCCATGGCGGTGGATGCGGGGGCGTCACTCATAAAACACTTTCAGGATTATTGCCAAGACCGGGAATATAGAGCGTCGCGGGGAATTGATCAAAGCGAATGCATCATCGATGCCGCACCGGCAGGCCGGGACCTCTGGTCATGCGCCTGCCAAGCAGTGAATATTCAAAAGTCATTTTACCAGTATTGACAACTTGACATGCCAGAAACGCACGCCCATCCCAGTCAGGCGCTGCAAAATGTTTAACATTTAAGTAACGCTGTAGCGGGCCCGCGCTTGCTCAAGGCGATCGAGCGGGCTGCGCGTGCCGCGCGCCCCGCGGTTCATCACATGGGTATAGATCAAATGTGCAGCTGCACATTTGATTTATGGAAAGGAAGTTGTTATGTGCAGTGACATGGGCAAGTGCCTTTCGGACAAGGCGTTAGCGTTGGATTACTGCACATAAAGTTTCATGATCATCCTCCCGGCGGCCATCGCTGTCGCCCTTTTCGAGGAGGTTGGTCATGGACTTATCCGAGCAACAAACCGAATCCAATCTGCCGCTTAATCGGCTGGTTTCACACGCCTTGGGCGAACTGGAGAAGCATCACTACAGCAGACGATCGCTGAGGCGGTACCGCACGGTCTGGGAGCATCTGTTGAGGTTCTGTCGCGAGATGAATCTGGGAGAGGAGTATTCCGAGCATTTGGCGGCGCGCTTCGAGGACGCTTACCGGCTGCAGAACGGGGAACATGCCAAGGCGAAGGAGGAGTGGCGGCGGCACATTCCGTTTCTTATCAAGGTGCTGGGTGACATTGCCCGCGATGGCCGCCTCGAACACACTCGCATTGACACGTCAAGACTTCAGGTCCCGGCGGCTATGAAGAAGTCGCTGACCGAGTACGAGCAGTACGCCCGCGACCGACGCCACCCGTACCCTCAGTTATCGGGTGTTCTTCTTTACTCTCTACAGTCTCGGGCTGCGTCTGGGCGAGGGGCTACGGCTTCAGGTGGGAGATATCGATGCCGAACGTGGGCGTGTGCATATTCGCGACGCCAAAGGCAACAAGGACCGCCTTGTCCCCTTGCCAGGAGCGACATTGAATCTGCTGCGTGAGTTCTGGCAGGTACATCACAATCCGGTGCTGTTGTCTTCACATTATCACCTGCGCGCCTGGGTACCAACGCCGGCGATACCACCATGCAGGCCTCCCCCAGCGCCCTGATCTCCCGATAGATCCAAAACCCACACGGCCCGGCTTCGTACACGAACACCAGTTCCCCACCCTTGGATTGCTGTCGCCTCACCATCTTCAGCAAAGAACTCCTGTCCCCGCCGATCTGCCCCAGCCGGCGCATCTCGCCTCCTTGCTCGGCCAGCGTGATATCGATCGATTCCTTGTGCACATCCATTCCAACGAAAATCTTGCTAGACTTTTCCATGGCCTGCCTCCGTTCAGTGTGTTTGTGCCACCGTGCCAAACCTGTGGCTCTACGCGTTCCCCGCGCAATCCACGTTACCGCGGAGGCGGGCCGCCTTCCACTGATTCAAAGCCATTCTGTCTAGGCCATGAAGACCAACCATACCCTACGCATGGAACTGGGGAGCCGGAATCGCGCGATCGCTCGGGCGGTTCTCGAGGGCCGAACGGTATCGTCCGTGGCGCGAGAGTGGGGGTTGTCAACTGGTCGATGTAATCAACTGGTCCACGAGGTTTGTCGGAGGCTAGACCCAGAGCTCTATCGCTCTCTCCAGCCGCCGGAGCTATCTCGGGCATGTCTGCAGATACTGCGGCAGTACGTAGACGCGTTTTTGGAGCAAATGGACGATGACCCTGCGCTCACGTTGTATAGCTCAGTCCGGAGGATTTCTAGCCTCCCCACAATAACTTTGCACGCGCTACTGAACGAGGGTATCCGGACCGTCGAGGATCTGATGAATTGCAAACCAGAAAAGCTCCTGCGTGTCCCTGTGATAGGTCGGGTGGGGTTGCGGAAGATACAGGATGCACTGCGGTTAATTGAGATGGCCTAACAGCACAATCGAGAGGGACGCGCGCAAGAGCAGCGCGCGCCCCTCATTGTGAACGTTCGGCCAGTCCGTGAGCGCGACGCTGGTTCGCGGAGTTCGATGCCACAGCGTGGGACAAACAAATTGAACTCTTGCCATCCAGGCAGCCGAGTCTGGAATCAGTTTGAATCGTTTGGTGTCGAGCAAGCTGTCATAGGAATGGCACGTAATTTCAATCTTGATGTGCAACGCACGGGCCAAAGCAGGCGTGTCAGTCGGTACGCGCGTCCTGAATGGCGCGCCAGATCCGCTCGGGCGTTGCCGGCATATCGATATGACGGATGCCAAGCGGGCGCAGCGCATCGACCACGGCGCCGATGACCGCCGGGATGGCGCCGATCACACCCGCCTCGCCGGCCCCTTTCACGCCCAGGGGATTGGTGGTGCACGGCACTTCATTGGAGAGGATTTGTATCGCGGGCAGGTCGTCCGCCCGGGGCATGGCGTAATCCATGAACGAGCCGGTCACCAGTTGGCCGCTGTCGCGCTCGTAGATTACGGTCTCGAACAGCGCCTGACCGGCACCTTGCGCGACACCGCCGTGAACCTGGCCTTCGACAATGGCATGGTTGATGACACGGCCGACATCATCGGCCACCACGTAGCGCAGGATCGCCAGCGCGCCGGTGTCCGGATCGATCTCAACCTCGCAGACATGGCAACCGTTGGGATAGCTGGGCTCCTGCGGTGCGTAAGTAACGCTGCTATCCAGACCGCCACTCAGATCCGGCGGCAGCTTATGCACGCTGAACGCGGCACGCACGATCTCTCCGAAAGTCAGGGCGCGATCGGTGCCAGACACCACGAAGCGCCCGTCCTCGAAGATCACATCGGCTTCAG
>MEQV01000302.1:826-905 GCA_001770355.1 Betaproteobacteria bacterium RIFCSPLOWO2_02_FULL_62_17 | reverse complement strand
CAGGCGGTCGATGCCGAGTTCGTCGGCCGCGAGGTCGATCACGCGTTCGAGCACGTAGGTCGCTTCGGGCCGGCCGGCG
>MEQV01000302.1:0-775 GCA_001770355.1 Betaproteobacteria bacterium RIFCSPLOWO2_02_FULL_62_17 | reverse complement strand
GCGTGAATTGCCGGGGTGGTATACACGCCGGAGAGTGAGCCGAGGTTGTTGGTCGGCGGATGGGCGCCGCGCAGCGCCACGTAGGCGCCCAGATTGGCGATGGTGCGCACGCGCAAACCAAGAAAACGACCGGTCCTGTCGAGCGCCAGCTCCGCATCGGTAACGTTGTCGCGAGCGTGTTCATCGGCGAGCAGCGATTCGCCGCGCTCACCCATCCAGGCGACCGGACGACCCAGCCGGCGCGCGGCCCACATGACCAGTATCTGCTCGCGGAACAACCCGCCCTTGAGGCCGAAGCCGCCGCCGACGTCCGGCGACAGGATACGGATCAGGGTCTCGGGCACTTTGAAAATAGTTTTCGCGAGCACGCTGCGCAGTTGATGCGGCGTCTGATTGCCGCTGGTAAGCGTGTAGCGGCCGCTCGCACGGTCAAACGCGCCAATGGCATTGCGCGTCTCGATCGGATTGGCTGTCACCCGGCTGATCGTCATCCTGAGACGGGCGACATGATCAGCCCTGGCCAGCGCGGCATCCACAGCGCTTTCATCGCCCAACTCATAGACAAAGGAGCGATTGCCAGGCGCCACAGACCAAAGCTGCGGCGCATCGGCGTCGGCCGCACGTACGGTATCGACGACTGCCGGCAAAGTTTCGTACTCGATAGCTATCTGTTCCGCCGCGTCCCGGGCTTGAATGAGAGTTTCGGCGACCACCAAAGCCACGGCATCGCCGACGAAACGGACGCGATCCGTCGCCAGGGCGAGATAAGGCGGTT
>MEQV01000301.1:4486-4949 GCA_001770355.1 Betaproteobacteria bacterium RIFCSPLOWO2_02_FULL_62_17 | reverse complement strand
GCTGGTAACGGTGAATCCCCAATCAAGGACACGAACATGAAACTGCAGGGACAGGTGGCGATCATCTCCGGCGCCGGACGCAACATCGGTGAGGAGACGGCGAAGCTGCTCGCCGCGGAAGGGGCGAAGATCGCCGTGGTGGATATGGACCAGGGGCGCGGCGACCGGGTGGCCGCGGATATCAGGAAGGCCGGCGGCGAGGCCATGGGATTCGTCGCGGATGTCGCCAGCGAAGCCGACATCGTTCGCCTGGTCGGGGATGTCGTCGCGAAGTGGGGGCAGATCGATATCCTGATCAACAACGCCGCGATATCCGACAACAAGCACATCCTCGACATCACCAAGGAGGATTGGGACCGGGTGATCGCGGTGACGCTGACCGGGCCGTTCCTGCTGGGCAAATACGTCGCCAGGCAGATGGTGGCGCAGGGCAGGCCCGGCAAGATCGTGAACGTCGGTTCCA
>MEQV01000301.1:4175-4440 GCA_001770355.1 Betaproteobacteria bacterium RIFCSPLOWO2_02_FULL_62_17 | reverse complement strand
CAAGGGCGGCGTGGCCAATCTCACGCGTTCGATGGCGGTGCAATTGGCCCCGCACAACATCCGCGTCAATGGCGTTGTGCCCAACAAAATCGGCTCCCCGGTGGGCAAGGACGAATTCGATCCGACGCGCCCGGTGGTCAACCTGCGCGGCAGGCCCGGCATTCCCATGGACATGGCGCGCGCCATTTTGTTCCTGGTGTCGGACGATTCCGATTTCGTGGTCGGCGACATGCTGTTCGTCGACGGCGGGGTCAGCGCCCTGATG
>MEQV01000301.1:3966-4141 GCA_001770355.1 Betaproteobacteria bacterium RIFCSPLOWO2_02_FULL_62_17 | reverse complement strand
GATCAGCGCAGCGTCATGAGCAGTGCAGGCCATGCACGCTACCGGCTCGGCGTCGATGTGGGCGGAACCCACACCGACCTGGTGCTGCTCGATGCGGCCAGCGGGATCCTGACGGTGGAAAAAGTCGCCAGCACGCCGGGCAATCCGGCGCTGGGCGTGCTCAACGGCATCGCAA
>MEQV01000301.1:3779-3908 GCA_001770355.1 Betaproteobacteria bacterium RIFCSPLOWO2_02_FULL_62_17 | reverse complement strand
CATCACCACCAATGCCCTGCTGGAGATGCGCGGTGCGAAAGTGGGCCTGTTCATCACGCGGGGTTACCGCGCGGTGCAGGAGATCCAGAACCAGGCGCGCGACGGCAATCTGTTCGATTACTTCTATGC
>MEQV01000301.1:3575-3673 GCA_001770355.1 Betaproteobacteria bacterium RIFCSPLOWO2_02_FULL_62_17 | reverse complement strand
GCGGCGCGCGAGTTGAAGTCCGCCGGCGTGGAGTCGATCGCGGTGTGCTACGTGTTCTCCTTCATGAATCCCGCCCACGAGGAACGCACGCGCAGGCT
>MEQV01000301.1:2959-3344 GCA_001770355.1 Betaproteobacteria bacterium RIFCSPLOWO2_02_FULL_62_17 | reverse complement strand
CGGCGGCAAGACCGCGCACACCCTGCTCTCCGGGCCCGCGGCGGGCGCCCAGGCAGCAGCCTATCTGGCCGAGGACCAGGCGAAATCGGGCCTGGTCACGCTCGACATGGGCGGCACCAGCGCCGACATAGCGTTCATCGAAGGGGGCGTCCCGCTGGAGGTAACTGAGGGAACCATCGCGCGCCGCCAGATCGACGTGCCGGCGCTCGATATGACCACCATCTCCGCGGGCGGCGGCTCGATCGCCTGGATCGACGACGCCGGATTCCTCAACGTCGGCCCGCACAGTTCCGGCGCCGACCCCGGCCCCGCCTGCTACGGCCGCGGCACGCAGCCGACGGTGACCGACGCCGACCTGGTGTGCGGCTGCCTGAACCCGGAATAC
>MEQV01000301.1:2794-2935 GCA_001770355.1 Betaproteobacteria bacterium RIFCSPLOWO2_02_FULL_62_17 | reverse complement strand
GATGCCGGCGCATCGCTGCGCGCGCTCAAGGAGCGGATTGCCGATCCGCTGAAAATGAGCGTGCTCGAGGCAGCCAGCGGCATCCGCCGCATCGTCGACACGCGCATGGCCGACGAAGTGCGGGTGTTCGCCGCCAAGCGC
>MEQV01000301.1:2349-2719 GCA_001770355.1 Betaproteobacteria bacterium RIFCSPLOWO2_02_FULL_62_17 | reverse complement strand
GAGCTGGGCATGCGGCGCATCCTGGTGCCGGCGCGTCCCGGCGCGTTTTCCGCACTGGGCCTGTTGTGTACCGACGTGGTGCACGACTACATCCGCTCCGAGCTCAGGCCGCTCGATGCGGTGAGCGCGGAACACGTGGAGGAAATTTATCGCCGGCTCGAGGCCAAGGCGCAGGCGGAGCTCGGCGCCGAAGGCTTGCAGGCGGGCGATGCGCTTCTCACCCGCGAAATCGACCTGCGCTACGCCGGGCAAGGCTATGAGCTGCGCACCCCGCTTGCGGGCCTGTTCACCGGGCGGCTCAGCGCCGCATCGCTTGCCGCCGCGCGGGAGCGCTTCGATGAGCGCCACGCGCAGATCCACGGCCACGCGG
>MEQV01000301.1:733-1809 GCA_001770355.1 Betaproteobacteria bacterium RIFCSPLOWO2_02_FULL_62_17 | reverse complement strand
GGCGGCCTGCCGCATGTGTCCGACATGGCGTTCGTCGCGCCGGTGTTCTCAGGCGGCGCGATCGTCGCTTTTTCCGGGTCGATCGCGCACAAGGCGGATATCGGCGGCACGGTGCCCGGGTCGACCTCGGCCAACGCCACCGAAATTTTCCAGGAGGGCCTGCTGCTTCCGCCGATCAGGATCTGGAAGGCAGGCCGCGAATTGCCGGACATCGAACGGCTCATCACCGCCAACAGCCGCCAGCCGGAACTGGTGCGCGGCGACATGCGCGCGCAGATTGCCATTACGCAAATGGGCGCCGCCAGGGTCAAGGCGCTGTGCGGGCGTTTCGGCGCGGATACCGTGACCGGCGCGTTCGCCGCGATTCTCGGCGGCACCGCGGAGGAATTGCGCGCCGCCCTGGGCAGGCTGCCCGAGGGTTCGGCCTCGGCGCAGGGATTTTTCGATTCCGACGGCTTCGAGCGCGACAAGCCGGTAAAGCTTGCCGTCACTGTCACCATCCGGGACCGCCTGGCGACTTTCGATTTCTCGGCCAGCGGCCCGCAGACCAGGGGGCCGTTCAACCTGCGCCCCTCGATGGTGGAGGCCTGCGCGTTTTATTCGCTGATCGGCAGCCTGGGACCGAAGCTGAATTTCAACGACGGCATGCGCGACGCGGTGCGGCTGGTGTACGCGCCGCGCACCGTCACCAACGCGGAGGCGCCCTCCGCGGTCTCCAATTACCAGATGATGAACCTCAAGCTGGTCGACGTGATCCTCGAGGCCCTGGCGCATTTCAAGCCGGAGCGCGCCGTGGCCAACGCCGGATCGTCAAGCGCGCTGGGGATCGCCTGGAGCCGCGGCCGAGGCGGCCAATCCAGGATGCAATACGAGATCCTGGGGTCGGCCTACGGCGGCGGCATGGGGCACGACGGCGCCTCGGCGACCGCCACCCATCTGTCCAATCTGCACAATACCCCGATCGAAATCATCGAATCGGAATATCCTTGCCGCATCACGCGTTTCGGGCTGGTGCCGGACTCCGGCGGCGCGGGAGAGTGGCGCGGAGGCCTGAGCTTTCAGCGCGAATACGAACT
>MEQV01000301.1:353-605 GCA_001770355.1 Betaproteobacteria bacterium RIFCSPLOWO2_02_FULL_62_17 | reverse complement strand
AAGCGCCGGGGGCGGCGGCTATGGCGAGCGGCGCAAACGCGACCGCGCGGCGCTGGCGCGCGATATCGCGGAAGGATACGTCTCGGCGCAGGGAGCGCTGGATAATTACGATGCGGCGGAAAAATAATTTCCAACAGAAATCGCGAGAGGATCATGTCAAACAAAAACGTGGGCATCGTCGGCGCCGGTCGCATGGGCCTGGCCATGGTCAAGCACCTGGTCAAGGCCGGTTATGCCGTGAGCGCCTGCGAC
>MEQV01000301.1:0-303 GCA_001770355.1 Betaproteobacteria bacterium RIFCSPLOWO2_02_FULL_62_17 | reverse complement strand
GGCCACGCCGGCACTGGTGGGCAAGGCGGCGGATTTCGTCATTCTCGGCGTCGGCTACGACGACGAAGTCAACCAGGTGGTGCTCGGTGCCGACGGCTTGCTCGCGACCCTGGCCGCGGGATCGATCATCGCGGTCTCCTCGACCGTGGCGCCGGACACGGTCAAGGCGCTGGATGAGCGCTGCAGGGCGAAGGGCATCGGCGTGCTCGATGCGCCGATCTGCCGCGGGCGCTGGTTCGCCGACGAAGGCAAGCTGCTGGCGCTGTTCGGCGGCAGCGACGCGGTGGTGGAACGCGGCCGGCC
>MEQV01000300.1:4595-5025 GCA_001770355.1 Betaproteobacteria bacterium RIFCSPLOWO2_02_FULL_62_17 | reverse complement strand
CAAGGGAGCGTTATTCCGCCGCGAGGATGATCGATCGCATGCAGGAAGTATTCCTTGGCGTCATGGCCTGCGGATACTGATGAATCTTCCATTTGTCGATGCGCTGCTATATGGCTATGTTGCCAGGCGCGCCGTTGGTCCGGTTTCGTCGTATCACGCCGCAGAATTGCCTGCGATACGACGCATCCTGTTGTTATTGACCACGGGACTTGGTGATGCCGTGTTGTCATCGCCGGTGTTCCCCGCGCTTCGAGCGGCGTTGCCGCAGGCCGACATTCGCCTGTTCTGCCGATCAGCCTGGGCGCCGCTGTTCACCGCCGACCCGGATCTCAGCGAGGTTATTCCCTATTACGGGAAATACCGCAAATTTTTTCAGACAATTGGAAGACTTCGCTCATTCGCGCCGGAACTGGCGGTTATTCTTCATGGC
>MEQV01000300.1:202-4579 GCA_001770355.1 Betaproteobacteria bacterium RIFCSPLOWO2_02_FULL_62_17 | reverse complement strand
TGGCAACGATCCTGATATCGTGCCACTTGCCTATCTCGCCGGCAGCCGCTATGTCATACGCGTGCCCACGCGAGGCACGCGTTACGAGTTTCTGCTGGCCAATCGCAATCGGGAGCAGGACGCATCGATATTGCCAGGCATTCACTACGTCGAGAACCGCTTGCGCGTGCTGGAGACCCTTGGCGTGGCTGCGGTCGGTGCCACACCCAAGATCCACCTTGACAAGCGAACCAAGGACGCCGCATCCGGGAAACTCGCTGCACGCTTGCACGGCGCTCCCTATTGGGTGATGCATGGAAACGCTGCCGATCCCTACAAGATCTGGCCCGGCGAAAGGGTACGGGAACTCCTGAGCTCGGCCCGGCGGGCCTATCCGCGGCACGCGGCAATTCTTACCGGTGCAGCGCGCGAAAAGGAGGCGCTCTCCGAGATCGCGCGTGAACTCGACGGCGTGCATGTCGTGGCCGGTGAGTTTGATATTGCGGGAACCGCCGCAGTGCTAGCCGGTGCCGATTGCGTTATTGCACCGGACACGGGCATCCTTCATTTGGCGGCGGCATTAAACCGACCCGTAGTGGGCCTGTACGCACCCACCTTCGCGACCCTGGTCGGCCCGCGGGCGCGCAGCGCAATGGCTATCGTCATTCAGAAGCCGCAGACCTGCGATCCCTGCGTCGAGAAGAAATGTCCGTTTACTCCGCGGAATTGCATGGACCAGATTGGTCCGGCAGAGGTTCTTGGGGCCTTATCCAGACAGTTGGATGCCGCATGAAGCAAACGGTGGCGCACCTGTTGCCAGACTACAACCCGTTCCCGCCGCGCTATCCTGCCGGCACTGAATTGCGCGTGGAGCAGGTGGCCAGGCGCCAGCAGCGGTACCGGCCATTGGTGGTCTGTGGCTGGTTTCCGGGGCAAGCGGAGTCCGAAGAATCAGGCTCGATGCTTGTGCGCCGCATTCGTGTGGGCCGTTTATACCGCCGTCTGTTTCAGAAACTCACACGCATCGACCCCTTGCCCTACGCCGAGCGTATGTGGCGAATCATTGGCGAAGAACGCGCCGCGTTGCTGCATGTCCACAATGAGCCCAAACTGCTCGCGAGCCTGTATGCGCGGATTCGCCGGGACTCGCGGCCGGTCATCGTGCACGTGGCGAACGAAAACCCCTTGCCAAAAGCCGCCGTGAATCGTGTGACGCGATGGGTGGCATGCAGCCACTACATTGCCGACTGGCTGGTGCGCAGGAATGGTATCCCCGCGCACACGGTGGAAGTGATATACACCGGCGTTGACAGCACAGGGCACCGGCCCCAATGGGAGATGTCCGTCCAATCCCGGCAAGCTCTGCGGCGGGGTTATGGAATCTTCCGCGAAGATGTCATGGCAATCGTATTTGCCGGCAGACTGGTAAAGGAAAAAGGGGTCATTGAGCTGCTGGATGCATTTGAGCGTTTGCGCGCCGTACATGGGGAACGTGTCGAATTGTTGATCGCGGGAAACCTTCGCGAAAGCGATGACCCGCGAAACGAGAAGGCAAGCTATGGCAAGGCTGCCGTCGCTCGCATCGAGCGCACAGCGGGCGCTCGATGGGTGGGCAGTCTGGCTCCCGATGAGGTACATGATTTTCTGGTGGCCGGCGACATTTTTGCGCTGCCTTCGCTGTGGCAGGATCCATTTCCAACTGCCATGCTGGAGGCCGCCGCCGCGGGTCTTCCCATTGTTGCGCCTGCGCGCGGCGGCATGACCGAGTTTCTCGGCGATTGTCCTGGATTCAATCCGGCTATGCGGCCCGAGGACCCGGAAAGTCTTGCGGCGTCCATTGAAGGCTACTTGAGCAATGAAGGCAGCCGACGCGCATGCGCCCGATGGTTGCGCGACAAGGTTGAAAATCGGTTCGACTGGTCGCGAGTCTGCGCTGAATTTGAGAATCTGTACGACCAGTTACTGTCCCCAGGGTCAGGCCGATGACGCATTGGCTTGTTCAGGTCCCATTTCTGCTGTTGCTATTCATTCTTCCTTTCCCGGGGACGGTCGCGCTGCGGCTGCTGTGTTTGAGCATCGCATTTGTCATTGCGGCAGCCTTCTGGCGAAGGATGAATCCGCCCCCATTCCCCGGCAAGGCCGTGTTCGCTTTCTGGATCGCGATTGCCTTGCTTTCGCTGGTCTATGCAGTGGATGCCGCCTACAGCCTGGGCGAAATCAAGAACGAGCTTGGCTATACGATGATGGCGCTGTTTGCATTTTATGTATTCAGCGGCAGCGAACGCGCGGTAAGGTGGGGCGCCTGGGCCGTGGTACTGGCCCTCGCGGTGATTTCTATATGGTCGTTGTGGTTGCGGTGGGGAACTGGATATTGGCATGAAGATGCCGGGCACGGAGGAAGCGGGACCTTTGCAGGGCTGGTGCTGATGGCGGCGCCCGCCCTGTTTCTGATTTGGATTTGGCAACCCCGCGCCAGGTGGCTGGTAACCCTTATCGCGCTCGCCGCAGGACTGGCCGGGGCCTACAGCCGTCAAAGGGTGTTATGGCCGGTCTTAGGGATAGAACTGGGCGGCCTCCTGATTCTGCTCCGCTGCAGTAGCGTGGTGGCCATTTCCGGTCGCCGAGCCGCCGCATTTCTTGTGGTGATTGTGGCGTTGGTATCGATTCTCTTGATGGCGACGCAGAATATTCGCATCACCGCACACGGTGGTTTGGTTGAAATGGATAACGACGTCCGGTTGCGTTATTGGCCAGGTGTCGTTGCCCGAATCGCCGACCAGCCCATGATTGGAGCCGGTTTCGGCCGCAACGCCATGAAACTTGCTCATCCTGATCTTCTCCCCCCGGATATCCGGGATTTCTGGCATGCGCACAACGTGTTTTTGAACTATGGACTCGCTTTGGGGGTTCCCGGAATGATTGCC
The DNA here is from genome assembly GCA_001770355.1 of Betaproteobacteria bacterium RIFCSPLOWO2_02_FULL_62_17. Taxonomy (GTDB): domain Bacteria; phylum Pseudomonadota; class Gammaproteobacteria; order Burkholderiales; family SG8-39; genus 2-02-FULL-62-17. Next base: position 1,676 of record MEQV01000300.1, on the reverse strand, counting down.
CTTGCGATGTTGTTTGCGAGTCTCGCGCTTACCTATTGGCGGATGTACCGCAGTCCGGATCGATCCCTGGCGGTGCTCGGTATCGCAGGCATCATGCTTTTGACGGGCGTCATCCTGCGCAACCTCAGCAATGATTTTTTCCTGCGCGACGCAGCGTTGCTGTTCTGGTCAATGAATGGCCTGCTGCTCGGCTACGGGCTTCGATTGCAGCGGCAATCGGGGCGTGCATCGCAGTGAAGATCGCTTTTTACAATGTCACCGCCACTTCCATTCATGGCGGGCTTGAAACCTATTGCTGGGAGGTGGGCAGAGCGCTGGCGCGGCGCGGACATGAAGTCAGTATCATCGCCGGGGATCGTGGAGACGCCTGGCACCAGGAAGTCGCATTGCATCAGTTTGCATTCCGGCCGGAAAAGGAATGGCCCGATCTCGGTGTGCGTTTTCGCCGACTGGCGGAACGCCTGTCATTCGCGCGCGCTTCCCTGGACCACTTGCTTGCATCGGGGTACGACGCGGTAATCGTCAACAAGCCCTTTGATTTCCCAATACTGTGGCGCGCACGGCAGCGCGGTCTGCGTGCTATCACGTTGTTTCGTTCGGGCGGAACCGATTTTTTCCCCGGTGATCGATGCTTTGCCGGGGCCATCCAGCATTGGGTTTCCTCCAGCCGTTACAACGCCCGGCAGGTACAGGGGCGATATGGGCGCAGCGTCGAGGTAATACACAACGGCGTCGACGTCGATGTGTTCCATCCGGCGGCGCGGGATGCGGCATTTCGGGCTGACATGGGCGCCGGGCAGGAGGACCTGCTGATCGCGAGCGTCGGCCGGCTGGTCGGCTGGAAAGGGATACGCATCATTATCGAGGCGCTCGCCGGCTTGCCGGACCAGATTCGGTTTGTCGTGGTGGGTTCCGGTCCCGAGGAGCAGGCCTTGCGCCTGCAAGCCGCTGCACTGGCCATCGTCGATCGCGTGCATTTCGCCGGGCACGTCGATCACGCCAAGTTGCCGTGCCTGCTGACGCAATGTGATCTGTTCGTGCAGCCCTCTGTCGGCGAGGAGGCATTTGGGATCAGCGTGGTCGAAGCAATGGCTTGCGGTTTGCCGGTTCTTGCCTCCAATAACGGGGGGTTGCCGGAGATCGTCGTCGAGGGCGAAACCGGCTCGCTGCTGCCACCGGGCGACGTTCAATGCTGGCGCAAGGCGATTTCGCACCTTGCGGGCGAGCGTCGCCTTTTGCGTGAGCGGGGCGCGGCGGGACGTTTGCGTGCCGAACGCAATTTCAGCTGGGCCGCCAATGCCGGGCGGCACGAGGCAATTCTGGAGTCAAGCGCATGTGCGGCATCCTAGGCGCGGCCTTACCTGCCGGGCCGGCTGCGGATATGGGGGCGGCGATCGCGAAACTTCATCACCGTGGCCCGGACGACTCGGGTACCTGGAACGGTCCTGGAATGCAGATGGGTTTCGTTCGCCTG
>MEQV01000300.1:0-101 GCA_001770355.1 Betaproteobacteria bacterium RIFCSPLOWO2_02_FULL_62_17 | reverse complement strand
GCGCTCGGACCTTGAGGCGTCCGGCGAGAAGTTTCTCGGTCATTCCGATACGGAAGTCCTGCTGAGGGTATTCCAACGCCGCGGCTTCGAGGCTTGCCTTG
>MEQV01000299.1:24785-27144 GCA_001770355.1 Betaproteobacteria bacterium RIFCSPLOWO2_02_FULL_62_17 | reverse complement strand
GGTCAAGAAGTGGCCCGGAGATTTTTCCACGATAACGCAGAACCTGATCAGGCGTGCAGTGACAACGTCCACTGTAGTGCCCCAGGTATCCGCACATACAGGGATTCATCGCGGCAATAAGCTGGAAGCGCGCCGGGAATTCAACCTGTCGCGCCGCGCGCGAGATCCCCACCCGCCCCGATTCCAGCGGCTCGCGCAAGACTTCGAGGACCCTGCGGTCGAACTCCGGCAACTCGTCGAGAAACAGCACACCGTTATGGGCGAGCGAGATTTCGCCGGGCCGCGGATCGGCGCCGCCGCCCACCAGGGCGACGGCCGATGCGGTGTGATGCGGCGCGCGATAGGGTCTTCGCATCCAGTTCGCTGGCTGAAAACCCTTCGCGCCCAAGGATTGCATGGCCGCCGATTCGAGCGCCTCCACGTCGTTCATGCGCGGCAACAGGCCCGGCAGGCGCGCGGCAAGCATGGACTTGCCGGTCCCCGGCGGCCCTATCATCAAGAGCGAATGCCCGCCCGCCGCCGCGACTTCCAATGCGCGCTTGGCGTATGCCTGTCCTTTAACATCCGTGATGTCGGGAAAACCTTCCTGTGCGGGCGCGAGTGTTTCGATGTGTCGCTCAAGCGCTTGCTTTCCAGTCAAATGCGCGCAGACCGCGAGCAGTGATTCGGCTTTGAACACTTCGGCTTCGGCAACCAGCGCCGCTTCAGGCGCGCTTTGCGCCGGTAACACGAATGCGCGGCCGCTGTGTTTGGCGCGATAGGTCATGGCGAGCGCGCCGCGTACCGGGCGCAGGTCGCCGGTGAGGGAAAGCTCGCCGGCGAATTCGTATTCCTTCAGGCGTTCCGAGGGGATCTGATTCGACGCGGCAAGAATGCCCAGGGCGATGGGCAGATCGAAGCGGCCGCTTTCCTTGGGCAGATCTGCAGGAGCAAGGTTGACGGTGATGCGTCGCGCGGGAAAATCGAAGCGGCAATTGGACAATGCCGCGCGCACGCGTTCGCGGCTTTCCTTTACCTCGGTTTCCGGCAAGCCGACAATGGTGAAGGAGGGCAGGCCATTGCCCAGATGAACTTCTACGGTAACCGGCGGCGCATCGGCCCCCACCAGCGCGCGACTGTGCAATACCGCCAGCGACATTGCAGCAGCCCATGAATCAAAGAGATGCTGTATTAACGCCGAGGGTCTCGCCAGCGTTGACCCGGCGCCTGGCGCCTGCCCATTCCAAGTCTTTCCAGCGCGGCTGCGCTAGGGCTTGAGGTTTTTCTCCAGTTCCGCAAGCTGCGCCTCGAGTCGGGTGAGCTTTTCGCGGGTGCGCTCGAGAACCTTGACCTGGATGTCGAACTCTTCGCGAGTCACCAAATCAAGTTTGGAGAAAAAGGCCGTCATATTGGCGCGCAGGTTTTTCTCCAGGTCCTTTGCCGGACTGCTGGCAAGCACTTCGGAGAGCCGCGCGTTGATTTCGTCAAAAAAGCTTGGGGTAACCATGGCGAGCGGCAGTTTAGCACAGCGATTTACGCCTATTCCCCAGCTTGGAAGTGCGATGCCCCGAATTGGTGCGCGAGGCAAATGTATGCGCCAGGCTGGTGCGCGAGCAGTCTCCAAACTCCCTAATTTATTTATAACTATTTGGTTATGAGCATAAATTTTTCTGGCACGCATCCTGCGTTTACCAGCGCTGCAGTGACCAACCTATAGGAGTTATTCATGAAAAAGCTGCTTTTGACTACCGCTGTTGCCGTGGCGCTTGCCGCTCCGCTTGCCGCCTGGGCACAGGCCAAATCACCGCATACAGTCACCGGCAATCTGAGTTTCAACTCCGATTATCGGTTCCGTGGCATTTCACAGACTTTGGGCCAGCCCGCCCTGCAAGGCGGGATCGATTACTCGCATGCGAGTGGACTTTACCTCGGCACCTGGGCGTCGAACGTCTATGGCGGCAGCAATCGCGCGGCCCTGGGTACCGCTTACAACAACGGCAATCTCGAATGGGACTTCTACGGCGGCTACAAATTCGAACCAGTTAAGGATATCAACCTTGACTTGGGGTTGCTCCACTACTACTACCCGGGCGCGAAATGGAACCTCCCAACCAATGACAAGTACAACAACACCGAACTCTATGTGGGTGTCGGCTACAAGTGGTTCACCGCCAAGTACTCGCACGCGATCAGCGACTATTTCGGCATGAAGCAAAACACCATGGGCGGAGCCTGCGGCATCGAGGGAACCACGCCGGTTGTCGCCACCACCACTTGCGCGGGTACCAATAATGGCGGCTCCAAGGGTTCAAGCTATCTGGACCTGGGCGCGACCTTCGAGATCGGCGGCGGGGTCAACCTTGGCCTGCATTACGGCAAG
>MEQV01000299.1:8391-24756 GCA_001770355.1 Betaproteobacteria bacterium RIFCSPLOWO2_02_FULL_62_17 | reverse complement strand
GCCTGCATTACGGCAAGGCCACGGTCAAGAACTACAGCATCATGAACTACTCCGACTACAAGATCGCGCTCAGCAAGGATTGGGTGGGATTTACCTGGTCGGCAGCGTATATCGACAGCAATGCCAAGGCCGATGTCTACCGCACCGCCAAGATCAACGGCGGTGGCGCGGACTCGATCTATGACACCAGCAAGAGCGCGGTGGTGTTGTCGGTCGCGAAAACCTTTTAAGAATTGCCCGGGGGGGGCGACCGGGATTCCGGTCGTTTCCCTGGGGCAGCCTGAAGTGTCGCGGGTCGGTCATTGACTTTGGCCGGAAAGGCGGGGCGTTACCGCCAATGTGGGCGCAGTACTTGTTTGCAATAAATCTCAGGGAGCAATCATGAAATTAGTGACCGCTATCATCAAGCCGTTCAAGCTTGACGAGGTCCGCGAAGCCCTGTCCGCCATTGGCGTGCAAGGCATCACGGTAACCGAAGTCAAGGGCTTCGGCCGCCAGAAAGGACACACCGAGCTGTACCGGGGAGCGGAGTACGTCGTCGATTTTCTCCCCAAGGTGAAGATCGAAGCCGCAGTGCCGGATCAGCTGCTGGACCAAGCCATAGAGGCCGTGGAGAAATCCGCCAATACCGGCAAGATCGGGGACGGAAAAATTTTCGTCTTCAATCTGGAACAAGTCATCCGCATCCGTACCGGCGAGACCGGCGCGGAAGCACTTTGAGGATATCGGTCATGAAAAAATTATTGGCATTGCTGGCGCTCGCCGGGGCGGTGTTCGTGAATACCCCGGTAATAGCTCAGGACAAGGCGGAAAAAGCGGCCGACGCACCGGCTGCCGCGGCCGCAGCCGCCGCGCCTGCGGCTGCGCCCGCCGCCCCGATGGCCGAGGCAAAACCCGCGCCGACGCCCAACAAGGGCGACGTCGCCTGGATGTTGACTGCGACGGCCCTAGTTCTGCTGATGAGCATTCCCGGCCTCGCGTTGTTCTACGGCGGCATGGTGCGCTCGAAGAACATGCTGTCGATGCTGATGCAGGTGTTCGTGGTGTTCTCGCTGATTACGGTGCTGTGGTGCATCTACGGCTACAGCCTTGCCTTCACCGAGAGCAACGCTTACATAGGCGGTTTCGACAGACTGTTCCTGAGTGGGATCTTCGATTCCATGAAGGGCGAATTCGCCATGGCCGCGACATTCAGCAAGGCCACGCCGATTCCCGAGATAGTGTTCGTCGCCTTCCAGGCAACGTTCGCGGCGATCACCTGCTGCCTGATTCTCGGCGCATTCGCCGAGCGCGCCAAGTTTTCCGCGGTGCTGATCTTCATGGTGCTGTGGTTCACCTTTTCCTATGCGCCGATCGCGCACATGGTCTGGTTCTGGGCCGGTCCGGATGCCTACACCGATCCGAAGCTGGTTGACGAAATTAACTCCAAGGCCGGCCTTATCTGGCAGTGGGGAGCGCTGGACTTCGCGGGCGGTACGGTGGTTCATATCAACGCCGGTATCGCCGGTATCGTGGGCGCCTATGTGTTCGGCAAGCGGATCGGCTATGGCAAGGAAGCCATGTCGCCGCACAACCTGACCATGACCATGATCGGAGCCTCGCTTCTGTGGTTTGGCTGGTTCGGCTTCAACGCGGGCTCAGCGCTGGAAGCCAACAGCACCGCAGCGCTCGCCTTCATGAATACCTTCCTGGCCACCGCCTGTGCAGTGCTTGCCTGGATTTTCGGTGAGTGGGTATTCAAGGGCAAGCCCTCGATGCTGGGTGCCGCCTCGGGTGCGGTGGCGGGCCTAGTCGCAATCACGCCGGCAGCCGGTAACGTGGGGATACCCGGCGCGTTCGTGATCGGCCTGGCAGCCGGATTGGTTTGCCTGTGGGGCGTGAACGGCCTGAAGAAGCTGCTGGGCGCGGACGACTCCCTGGACGTGTTCGGGGTGCACGCAATAGGCGGCATACTGGGCGCCTTGCTCACCGGCGTGTTCTGCGATCCGAATCTAGGTGGGCCAGGCTTCGTCGCCGATTGGGTGACTGCCGCGGTCATCAAGCCGGCGGATTATTCAATCGGCGCCCAGGTCTGGACTCAGGCCAAGGCGGTCGGTGTGACCGTGATCTGGTCAGGAGTGGTGGCGTTCATCAGCTACAAAATCGCCGATCTCGTGGTTGGTCTGCGGGTCACCGAAGAAGAAGAACGCGAAGGCCTGGATATCAACTCCCACGGCGAGACCGCGTACCACATGTAATCACTCTCCTCGCAGTCTGTAGTCCTGTTCGGGCGCCTTCGGGCGCCCGATTTTTTTGTCTCCGCGTACGTCGCAAGCACATTGACATGCCTTCGGGAGATGCCTAAGGTAAGCATTGCTTTGCGCCTGAAACCGTTTGCTTTGTCCATCGTCCCGGAATTGCGCTGACGCGAGAGCCCTGTAATAAATTTGTCGAGGAGGAAAAGAGAATGCGGCATTACCCGGCAATGATGTGCTTGTTGGCTGTTCTGGGCGCCTTCAGCGCGCCGGTGTTTGCGCAGGGGTTCCCGATCAAACCGCTGCGCATGGTGATCCCGTTTCCGCCGGGTGGCATCGACACCCAGGCGCGCGTGCTGGCGCAGAAAATGGCCGACGATCTTGGGCAGCCGGTGGTAGTGGAGAACCGCGCCGGCGCCAATGGCAACATCGGTTCGGAAAATGTGGCGCGCTCGGCACCGGACGGCTATTCGATGCTTTTTACCAGCTCGAGCACCATGATCATCGGACCTTTCGTCTCCAAGAACGCACCGCTTGATCCGTTCAAGGACTTCACGCCCATCCTCAATGTTTACGAGTCCACGCAAACGCTGGCAGTGCCGACATCGCTGCCGGTCAATTCAGTCAAGGAACTGGTGGCGCATGCCAGGCGCAATCCCGGCAAGCTCTCCTATTCGAGTTCGGGGGTGGGCTCCTGGGTTCACCTCACCGCCGAAGTATTCAAGCAGGTAAGCGGAACCGATATCGTCCATGTCCCCTACAAAGGCACCGGACCGATGGTGGCCGACCTTGCCGCGGGAAGGGTCGAAGTGTCCTTTCCCAGCTATGCCACTGCGCAGAATTTCCTCGCCGCAGGAAAGGTGAAAATCATCGCCCTCGCGGCACCCGCGCGTTATTCCGGACTGCCGGAGATTCCGACCATCGGCGAGACTTTTCCCGCATTCCAGCGGCCGCCGACCTGGATCGCGCTTTTCGGCCCGGCGGCAATGCCCCAGCCGGTGTTGCGGCGGCTGGCAACAGCCGGACAAAAGGCGCTGGAGTCGGCGGAGCTGCGCAGCTTCTACGCCAAATCCAACGCCGTCATCGTTGGTGGCACGCCCGAAGACCTGGCCGCAACCATGCGTTCTGATTGGGACATCACCGCCAGGCTGGTCAAGACGCTGGGCATAAAGCCCGAGTAGCCTACGCGCCGCAGCCCTATTTCTGCGCGGCGCCAGGCATGCGCATCAGCCGCAGCGCATTGCCGAAGTAGATTTTTCGCTTGTCGTCCTCGGACAGCTTCAGGTCCTCGACCGAGCGTATGCCCTCGCGAATGAACATCGGCCCGCCCTCGGGATCGAAGGGACAGTCGCTCGCAAACACCACCCGGTCAGCGCTGAAAAAATCCAGCGCACAGCGCAGCGCGGATGCCGAACCGCCAAGTACCGTGTCGCCGTAGAACATCTTGAAATATTCAATCGGTTTCTTGGACATGCGTTTGAGCACGTCGTCGTAGTTCTCGCCGGCGCTGCGGCTGCCCAGTTGCGCCCACAGGGTTTCACAGCGCCCGGCGAAGAATGGAATCATGGCGCCGCCATGATGGGTGATGAGGCGCAATTCCGGCAGCTTTTCCAGCAGGCCAGAGAACACCATGCGCGCCATGGCGACGCTGGTCTCATAAGGCCAGCCCAGTACCTGCCAGATTTCGTATTTGGAAATCTGCTCATTGACATAATCCGGGCGGGTGGCCAGACGCACCGGGTGCATCCATATCGGCAAGTCATGTTTTTTGGTGACGCGCTCGAAAACCGGATAGAACTCCGGCTCATCCAGCGGCCTGCCATTGACATTGGTGCAGATCTGGATGCCGCGCGCGCCGAGTTTCCCGATGGCCCGGTCCATTTCCTCCAGGGCCGCAGGCACGTTATTCATCGGCATCGAGGCGACGAAGGCGGGAAATTTCTTCGGCCACCTGGCGACCATGGCGGCCATGTCGTCGTTGGCGATGCGCGCCAGTTCCGGCGAGAGCCCGGGCCCGCCGACCAGCTCGGGGGAGGGTACCGACAAGGTCAGCACCTGCTGCAGATCGGGCCATTGTTCGAGCATCTGCACGCGCGCTTCAATGTCCCAGAGCATGCGCAGACTGGTCATGCGTTTGATGATGCCCTGGTCCTTGGAATGCTGCTTCATCATTTCCAGGTAGCGCACCGGCATGACGTGATTGAAGATGTCTATTTTCATGGCACTTCTCCTGACGAAGAAAGGTGTTGCAAGCTGCCGATCATACCTTTGCGGAGATTGCGCGGGCGCCACTCATGGATAGCACGAGCAACTGCAAGAAGGCACCGGAACCCCTCTTGGTTGCTCGATGCCAATACCGTTAGAATGCGCCTTTTGCGTCGTCCATTATCAATACATCGTTCAGGGGGAAACCATGGGAACTACCACCGAAATCACTTCATCCGACGGCTTCAAGCTGTCCGCCTATCGCGCCGATCCCGCCGGCAAGCCGCGCGGTGCCATTGTGCTGGTACAGGAAATATTTGGCGTCAACAGCCACATGCGTGGCACCGCCGATGGCTTCGCAACTGATGGGTATCTTGTCGTTACCCCCGCTTATTTCGATCGCTCGCAAAAAGGCGTTGATCTGGGATACGGGCCGGCGGAAATCGAAGCGGGCCGGGGCCACTCCAGCAAGCTCGACTGGGGCAACACCATGAAGGACACGCAAGCGGCCTTCGATATGGTGAAAAGTGCCGGCAAGGTCGCCGTCATCGGCTATTGCTGGGGCGGCACGGTCGCCTGGCTATCCGCGTCGAAGATTGCCGGATTGGGCTGCGCGATTGCCTACTATGGCGGCGGCATCGGCAACAACATCGGTGAAGCACCCAAGGCGCCCTTGATGTGTCATTGGGGCGAAAAGGACCATGCGATTCCGATGGAGACAGTAAAAAAGGTGGAGGCCACCTATCCGGCGGTCTCCTCGTTCGTCTACACCGGCGCAGGGCACGGGTTCAACTGTGAACAGCGTGGCTCCTATCACGCCGAGAGCGCGAAGATCGCGCGCGAACGAAGCATCGATTTCCTGCGCAAGCACCTGGGATAAGCGCCGGCGAACCGGCCGCGCGATAACAAAGGGGCGCAGCAGCGCCCCTTTTTCTTTGCCGGCGCCCGCGATCAGGCGGGCCGCGCAGGCGTCACCGCCGGGAAGCGGTCCATGACGCGTCGGGCTGCCCTGCCGTCTTTACGCTGCCGCCCATGCTGTTGCCTTGGGCGCGCCCCGCGAATTCTCGTTTAACGCCGCTTTCCAGAATGGCAAAGCGAATTTCCTCGCCGCGCATGCGCGCATCGTTCAGCACTGCGCTTTCCGCACCCGACTTGAGGCTGCCGCTGAGCATTTGAAAGGTTTGCTGCAGGGTGAGTTCGCGCGCCTGACCGGCAAGCTGCACGGTCCAGTTTCCACCAACCTTGGCTGGTACGAGCCACAGAAACGCCTGCCGCCCTTCGACGTTGGCGGTTTCGTCGGGCTCCCACTCGGCCATATTGAACGCATGCGAAACGACCCGTGTCCCCGGTTTCATATCGAGTACCGTCGGTCGCAGCCTGACGTTCAAGCTGGGCAACAGGTACATCGTGAGCACCGTGGCCTGGCTGAAGTCAGTGGCAAAAATATCGCCGTTGACGAATTTCACGTTATCGGTCACGCCGGCGCGCGCAGCTTCTCGATTGGATATGGTCACCATGTCAGGGTTGTACTCCACCCCCAACGCGCGCACGCCCTTTTTCGCGGCGGCAATGACGGTACGCCCGTCGCCGGAACCCAGGTCGACAAGAAAATCCTGGGGAGTCAGTTTCGCCAGATCGAGCATCTTGTTTACCACGCTTTCCGGCGTGGGTACCCAGACGACATCCTTGCCGGGTTGGCCAGAGTAAGGTTGAAATTCGCCTTTAGCGGCCGGCTTTGGCTGGGCAAGGGCAACAGACGTATTGACAAGCACAGCAACCATGATGCCGGCTGCAAACCATGCGGATTTCACAAGTTCTCTCCTCAAGAAGTATTCATTGGTACAAGGACCCGGACTCAGCCCGGCTACAGCTAGCAACGCTTGGATCGCATTTTGAAGCAATTATCTCTGCAAAGATTTGCCGTCTCAATCGCTTATCTTAACGAAGATTTTTCCATTTTCAGTCTTTACCGGAAACACCCGGATGTCATCCTTGCAGGGAACGCTTACCGCCTTTCCGGTCTTGATATCGAAGCTGCCCTGATGCAGCGGGCACTCGATCAAGCCGTCTTCCACGATAAAGCCTTCTGACAGGCTGGCGGATCCATGCGTGCATTCGTCCTGTGTGGCATAAAGGGTCACGCCGATCTTGTACAGGCATATTAATTCGGAGGCGCACCGCACCTGCAAAGTGCCTTGCTCCGGCACGTCGTCCTGCGCGGCCGCTTCGATCCAATTTTCTGTCATTTCTTTTTGATATTAATGGGGGTGTTGGCAAGCGCCTCGACCCGCGGCTACTTCAGCCGTTCGATCAAGCTTGCAAGGTGTTCATTGCTGCTGTAGCTGACTATCAGTTTTCCCGCGCCTTTGCGCCCGCTGCGAATCTCCACGGTGGTTCCCAGTCTTTCGGAAAGCTCTTCGGCCAGTCTTTGCACGTCTCGATCCGTGATTTTCGCGGGTTTTCGCGCGGGGAGGGGGGCGGGATGCAGTATCCGGTTTACCAGTGCTTCCGTTTCCCGGACCGACAGGTTCTGGTTGGCCACTTTATTGGCGATCTCCTGCTGGCGTTTGGAATCCAAGACCAGCAACGCGCGGGCATGCCCCATGTCGAGCTTGTTATCCATCAGCAAACGTTGCACGCTCGCTGACAGGTTTAACAGTCGCAGGGTGTTGGTCACCGCCGCACGGGAGCGGCCAACTGATTCGGCGAGATTCTGGTGAGTGAGATGAAACTCATCGACCAGCCGTTGCATGCCCTGTGCCTCTTCCAGGGGGTTGAGGTTTTCGCGCTGGATATTTTCGATCAGCGCTATCGCGAGCGCGGCCTGGTCCGGAACTTCGCGGATGACCACCGGAACTTCACTAAGCCCCGCCATGCCGGCGGCGCGCCAGCGACGCTCACCAGCGATGATTTCGTAGCGCCCGGCACCGACAGGGCGGACCAGAATCGGCTGAATCAGGCCTTGGGCACGAATGGATGCGGCCAGATCTTCCAAGGACGTCGGATCCATTCTGGTTCGCGGCTGATACTTGCCGCGCTGCAGTTGGGTGATCGGCAGGCTCGCCAGGGAATCATCGCCCTTCGGTCGCTCCCCCGCACCGGCATCGAACAGCGCATCCAGTCCGCGTCCCAGGCCCTTGCCTTTCACGATGGCACTCCATGCTGGCGCTGCAGAACTTCGACGGCCAGCGCGAGATAGGCCACCGACCCCTTGCACGCAGCGTCGAAGGTGACCGCCGGCGCGCCGAAACTCGGCGCCTCGGCCAGGCGCACATTCCTGGGAATGACGGTGGTGTAGACCTTGGTGCCGAAGTGGCTCTGCAATTGCGAGGAAACCTGCAGTGCCAGGGTATTGCGCGAATCAAACATGGTGCGCAGCAGGCCTTCTATCTCCAGTGCCGGATTGAGGTTTTGGCGCACGCGCTTGATGGTATTGACCAGATCCGACAAGCCTTCCAGCGCGTAATACTCGCATTGCATGGGGATCATGACCGCATCCGATGCGACCAGGCCGTTGATCGTGAGCATGTTCAAGGCTGGCGGACAATCCAGCAGAATGAAATCGTAGCCGTCCATGAGCGGCTGCAAAGCCGCCTTCAGCCTCTTTTCACGATTTTCAAGATCAACCAGTTCGATTTCCGCGCCGGCAAGTTCTCTGTTTGCCGGAAGAACATCGTAGCCTCCGGCGTCGGAATGTATCTTCACCGATTCGGCCGTCGCCAGACCGAGAAGTACCTGGTAGACGGTTTGCTTCAATTCGCGCTTGTCGATACCGCTTCCCATGGTTGCGTTCCCCTGGGGATCGAGATCGACCAACAGTACGCGCTTGCCGGATTTTGCCAATCCCGCCGCCAGGTTGACACTGGTCGTGGTCTTGCCAACGCCCCCTTTTTGATTGGTTACCGCGATGATTCGAGTCATGCGCGACCTACCAGAACGAGGTGTCGGGCCGCATCGAGTCCCGGAACTTGCAGCTCGATGACTTTTTGGGCGGCATATCCCTTGGGAATATGTTCGAGTTCCGCGGCGGGATAGCGTCCTTTCATCGCCGCAAAAATGCCCTCCGGTGCAAGCAGATGCTTGGAGGATTCGATGAACTTGGAGAGTTCGGCGTAGGCGCGCGCGATGATGCAATTGAATTTCATCGGCGGCAGCCAGTCCTCGACCTTGAGGCAAAATACCCGCACATTAACAAGTTTCAATTCGGCGACTGCCTGGCGCAGGAAAGCTGATTTCTTCTGATTGCTTTCGATTAACGAAAACTGATTCGAAGGGGTCGCAGCCGCCAGGGGGATGCCGGGCAAACCTGCTCCGGCGCCCACATCCAGGATATGACCTTTGGGAAGGTGCGGGAGCACCGCCAGGGAATCAAGTAGGTGAGTACTAACCATTTTTTCAAGATCCCTGACTGCGGTGAGATTGTAGACCCTATTCCACTTCTGCAGGAGCTTGAGGTAATCCAAGAGGAGGATTTGGATTCCATGATCCATACTGATTTTCATGGAAGTTAGTCCACACTCCAATTGCTGTGCCAGTTGCTTATGCTGAATCGGACTGGCAATTCTGCTCATGCCACAGATCGCTTGGCCGGTCCAGAGGACGCTCCCAATCCTCTCTTGAGATGGACCATAAGCAGGGAAATCGCGGCGGGGGTAATTCCCGAGATCCGGGATGCCTGACCAATGGTCTCAGGCTTATGCTGGTTAAGCTTTTGTTGCACTTCAATGGATAATCCACGAACCAGACGGTAATCAAGATCCGCAGGCAAGCCTGTTTCCTCATGGGTCTCCTGGCGCACAACTTCCTCGCGCTGGCGTGCGATATAGCCCTGGTATTTGGCTTGAATCTCTATCTGCTTGCGGACCTCCAGATCTGTTACGCCTGGACCTATGCTTTGCAGACTCATAAGTGAGTCATAGCTCACTTCAGATCGTTTGAGAAGTTCCGCAGCAGTCTGATCACGCTCCAATGCCTGTCCAAACACACTCACTGCGTCCTTATCCGAGATCGACCGTGGGGATATCCAGGTCGTGCGAAGCCGCTGCTGCTCCCGGGACAGGAGTTCCTGCTTGCGGGAAAACACTTCCCAACGAGTATCGTCAACGACCCCCAGTTTTCGCCCGATGGCGGTTAGACGGAGATCCGCATTGTCTTCGCGCAGCATCAGCCGATATTCGGCGCGGCTGGTAAACATACGATACGGTTCTGACACGCCGCGGGTGATCAGGTCATCAACCAGTACGCCTAAGTAGGCCTCGTCCCGGCGAGGGCACCAAGGCTCACTCCCATTGACTAGCAGCGCCGCATTCGTGCCTGCAAGAAGCCCCTGCGCAGCAGCTTCTTCGTAACCAGTGGTGCCATTGATCTGGCCGGCAAAGAACAGGCCTGGAATCGATTTGGTTTCTAGAGATGATTTCAGCGCGCGTGGATCAAAATAGTCATATTCGATGGCATACCCTGGCCGCAGAATATAGGCTTTCTCTAAACCTTTGATTGATTGTACTAATCTAATTTGAACATCGAATGGCAGGCTGGTGGAAATGCCGTTGGGATAGTATTCATAGGTCGTCAAGCCTTCCGGCTCGAGGAATATCTGGTGCGAGTTCTTCGCCGAAAAGCGATGAATCTTGTCCTCGATAGATGGGCAGTACCTTGGTCCGATCCCTGAAATGACGCCGGTATACATGGGCGAACGATCCAGACTTTCGCCTATGATCTGGTGCGTTCGTGCGTTAGTGTGGGTTATCCAGCAGGGCAATTGTTCAGGATGCATCGCTCTATTGCCCAAGAACGAAAATACCGGGCAGGGGTCGTCTCCCGGTTGAATCTGCAAGACTGAGAAGTCGATGGATCGGCCGTCAATCCTGGGCGGAGTTCCCGTTTTCAAGCGTCCGACCGGAAGCTTAAGCTCACGCAGTCTGGCCGCCAGACTCAAGGATGGCGGGTCGCCAGCGCGACCGGCCTGGTAGTGATCCATGCCCACGTGGATAAGTCCTGACAGGAAGGTTCCGGTAGTCAGTACTACCGCCTGTCCGAAAAACTTGATCCCCAGCTCGGTTTTGACACCTGCCACTCGGTCACCCGCGAGAATTAAATCCCCGGCAGCCTGCTGAAACAAGGTCAGGTTCGGCTGGTTTTCCAATCGAGAGCGAATCGCCTTCTTGTAAAGAATGCGGTCAGCCTGCGCGCGCGTGGCGCGCACGGCCGGGCCCTTGCTGGCGTTCAGGGTACGGAATTGGATCCCAGCCTCGTCCGCAGCCAAGGCCATGGCTCCGCCAAGCGCGTCGATTTCCCTGACCAGATGTCCCTTCCCAATCCCGCCTATGGACGGATTGCAGGACATCTGCCCCAAAGTTTCGATATTGTGGGTCAGCAATAGTGTTCGGCAGCCTACTCGAGCGGCGGCCAGAGCAGCCTCGGTACCAGCGTGGCCGCCACCTACTACGATGACATCGAAGGTCGTTGGGAATTGCATTGCATAGGCTCAGATGGGAGGCGCAATTCTATCTATTTTTCCCTGCGATCGATATCCAAAGATTCAACTAAATCCATGTTTCACGTGAAACATTGTCGATCACAGCGTGGGCGCGCACCGCATGCCTAGTGCGCACGCACAGAAGAACCACTATTCGCCGGGTTGCCTCGCGCGCTGAATGGCCACAGAAAAAAATCCATTCTCCCGAATGGCTTGAAGCGGGCACAAATCCGCCTTATCGAGGGCCACAAGCCCGGCGAGCCGGAGGATTGTTCCCATTACGGGAACTATGGTCCGAGCCACGAAAAGCCCGCGTGCTTCGGTCAACGAGTTATGAATACCTCGCCGCGTTCGGTCGCGTTGAGAACCTAGCTGTATCTCAATTCGCGATGGCGCGCTTGAGCGTATCCAGACGCGCTTCCAGCTCTTTGGGAATGCGCGGCCGGAGGCTGGCAAACAACTCATCATGGGAAGCCAATTCGCGCTCCCAATCCTCACGCTTGATCGATATCACCGAATCAAAATGCTGGGAGGTGAAATCATTCAATCCGTTCCATTCGAGATCGGCGTAATCGGGCACCCAACCAATCGGCGTTTCCTTCGCGCGCGCGGTCCCCTTGCAACGTTCGACAATCCACTTGAGCACGCGCATATTCTGGCCGAACCCCGGCCACACGAATCGGCCATTGGCATCGGTACGAAACCAGTTGACGCAGAAAACCAGCGGCCGCTTTTCCGCAGAGCGCCCCAGCTTCAGCCAATGGCCGAAATAATCACCCATGTTGTAGCCGCAAAACGGGATCATCGCCATGGGGTCGCGCCGCACCACGCCAACCTTGCCGGTGGCAGCCGCGGTGGTTTCCGAACCCATGGTCGCCCCGATATACACACCCGTATCCCAATCAAGAGCCTGCGCCACCAGCGGCACTGTATTGGAGCGGCGACCACCAAATAGAAAAGCGGAAATGGGCACGCCATCGGGGTTTTCCCATTCCGGATCAATCGAAGGACATTGCTCCGCCGGCACCGTAAATCTGGAATTCGGATGCGCCGCGTTGCGTCCGCAATCAGGTGTCCAGGGTTGCCCTTGCCAGTCAATCAGCTGTTTCGGTGGCTGATCGGTCATGCCTTCCCACCAGACGTCGCCCTCCGGCGTCAATGCCACATTAGTAAAAATAACATTCTTGTTTAGCGACGCCAGGCAATTCGGATTGGTTTTTATCGAGGTACCAGGCGCCACGCCAAAAAAACCCGCTTCAGGGTTGAGCGCATAGAGCCGACCGTCTTTGCCAGGCTTGATCCAGGCGATGTCTTCGCCAATGGTGGAAACCTTCCAACCCTCGAATCCAGGCGGCGGGACCAGCATCGCAAAATTGGTTTTGCCGCATGCGGAAGGGAAAGCCGCGCTGATATAGACTTTTTCTCCCCCTGGCGGCGTCACCCCCAGAATCAGCATGTGCTCGGCCAACCAGCCTTGCTCGCGTCCCATCATGGAAGCGATCCGCAAGGACAGGCATTTCTTGCCCAATAGCGCATTCCCGCCGTAGCCGGAGCCATAGGACCAGATTTCCTTGGTCTCGGGAAAATGAACGATATATTTGCTTTGCTTGTTGCAAGGCCAGGAGACATCCTTTTTTCCAGGCGGCAGGGGTGCGCCAACCGAATGCACGCAAGGGACGAAATATCCATCCGCCCCCAGCACGCCCCATACCTTTTCCCCGATCCGCGTTGTAACCTTTTTTGAAACCACCACATAGGGGGAGTCGGTAAGCTCGATACCGATATGGGCAATGTGCGAGCCCAAGGGGCCCATCGAGAAAGGCACCACGTACAGGGTGCGGCCCTGCATACAACCATCAAACAGTTTCCCCAGCGTCTGCTTCATTTCATCCGGGTCGATCCAGTTATTCGTAGAACCCGCATCGATCTTCGCCTTTGAGCAGATGAATGTGCGGTCTTCCATGCGCGCAACGTCAGTAGGGTCAGAAAGCGCCAGAAAGCTGTTCGGGCGCAATTTCGGATTGAGGCGCTTAAACATCCCGGACTGGACCATTTCCTCGCACAGGCGGTCGTATTCGGCCTGTGTGCCATCACACCAGACAACGCGCACCGGTTTCACCAGGGCCGCAATTTGAGCCACCCACTCAATCGCTTTCTGGTGTTTCACATACCCCGGCGCTTTGACGTCGATAGCGGGAACAAAAGGTTGATTCATGGCTTCAAGCCTCGCTTTGAATTCAGGAAACGGGCAGTCTGAGCCCAGGACCCTCTGCTGGACACCCTGCAGGGAAGAGGGCGATTTTACAACGATCTGCGCTGCGTGGAAACGCTAGCTGCAGCAGGATTTCGGGACCATGCCTCGCGCGCAGGCTTGTTCATGAATTACAACTATTGCAGCAACACGAAGCACTTGCTTCACTTGCCGATACAAAAGCGCGAGAAAATTTCACCGAGCAGATCATCCGCGGCGAATTCCCCGGTAATCGAACTGAGTTCGGACTGAGCCAGGCGCAACTCCTCGGCAAACAATTCGATTTGCGATACTACCCGCGCCGCCTTGTCGAGATGGCCCGCGGCCCGAACCAGGGCGTCCAGGTGCCGCGCCCGCGCCATGAAAACATCCTCGCTCCCCGGTTGCCATCCGGCTATTTCCAGCAAGGTCGCCCGCAGCAAATCGAGGCCCTGACCGGTCTTTGCGGAAAGGTGTACATGCTGATTCTCCCCTTCAGTCTCCCTGCAAGGCTGCTTCGTCGTGAGATCCACCTTGTTATGAACGACGATCCGCGCGATCCGGGCAGGCAGCCTAGCAAGAATCGCCTCATCGGCGGGCAAAATGCCGCATCCCGACTCAACGATCAACAAGGCCGCGTCCGCGCGTTGGATCATTTCCCAGGTTCTGCCGATTCCCAGAACCTCCACCTCGTCAGCCGAATCACGAAGTCCCGCGGTATCGATGATATTGAGAGGCACTCCCTCTATTTGGATCGTCTGGCGGATAGCATCCCGCGTGGTGCCGGGAATCGCTGTCACGATCGCCAGATCCTCGCCCGCAAGCGCGTTGAGTAGCGAACTCTTCCCCATGTTGGGCCGCCCCGCGATGACCACGCTCAGACCGGTCCGCAATATGCTGCCGCGCCGGCCTCGCTCCAGCGCGCGCGCCGTTTCCGCGCTTAATTTTTCCAGGCGCCTGACGGCTTGGGATCGATCGGCCGGCTCGATATCCTCCTCTGGAAAATCCAGGCTTGCCTCGACCAGCATGCGCAACTCGATCAGTTGTGCGACCAGTGATTCGATGACCGCGGAAAACTCGCCGCTCAAAGAGCGCATTGCACATCTGGCGGAGACCGTTGTAGCAGCGTCAATGAGATCGGCGACCGCCTCCGCCTGGGCAAGATCCAGCTTGTCGTTCAGGAATGCGCGTTGTGTAAACTCCCCGGGATGCGCCAGGCGCGCGCCCAACTCCAGGCATCGCTCCAGGACCATCTGCAGTACCACGGGGCCGCCGTGGCCATGCAATTCCAAGCTATCCTGGCCCGTGTAAGAAGCCGGTCCGACAAAGTAAATTGCCAGACCCTGGTCGAGCCCCTCGCCCCTTTGATCCAGAAATCTCGACCGAACCGCCTTTCGCGGTTCAGGAATTCGTCCGAGAATGCCAGCCATCAACGGACCTAGATCGGCGCCCGAAACCCTGACGATGCCGATACCGCCCTTACCGGGTGCGGTGGCAATTGCCGCAATCGTATCGGAACCCGGCGCCACGATCGCATTGTCCCAGGTGGAATCCCCTTAGCGCTTGGGCGCGGCGGGCTTGGCGCCTTCGATCATGTTACTTATCTGCCATTGCTGGAGTATCGACAAAATATTATTGACCAGCCAATAAAGCACCAGCCCCGCCGGAAAAAAGAAAAACATGATGCCAAACGCAAACGGCATGATTTGCATCACCTTGGCCTGCACCGGATCGGGCGGCGTCGGGTTCAGCTTGGTTTGAATGATCATCGACGCCATCATCAGCGCGGGAAGAACATACCAGGGGTCGATGGCGGCAAGATCCGTGATCCAACCGTAAAACGGCGCATGGCGCAATTCCACGGCGGCCAGCAATACCCAATAGAGAGAAATGAATACCGGGATCTGCACCAGGATTGGCAGGCACCCGCCGAGAGGATTGATCTTCTCGGTCTTGTACAGTTCCATCATTGCCTGGTTCTGTTTGGTCCGATCATCCGGATACATTTCCCGAAACTTGGCCAGGCGCGGCGCCACCAGCTTCATCTTAGCCATTGACTTGTAGCTCGCCGCGGACAACGGATAGAAGATCAGTTTGATGACAACCGTCAGCAGGATGATGGCAATGCCCCAGTTGCCGGTCCAGTTGAAAAACCATTCAAGCACCCAGAAGAGCGGTGCCGCAATCACTGTCAGCCAACCATAGTCGACGACAAGATCCAGCCCTGGAGCGGCCAGTTTCAGCCGGGATTGCTCCTGGGGGCCGATATACGCCGGAACAGAAACGGCTGCTTTCGCTCCCGGAGCAATCGCAGCAAGAGGAAAGATCATGCCAATGGCATAAAGATTCTCGGAAACTTTGCGCGTATAAATTTCCCGAACCCCTTTTTCCTGCGGCAACAGCGCCGTAACAAAATGATGCTGGATGATCGCGACCCAGCCGGTATCGGGGGTCTTGGGGTGGGAAGCCTTGTTCTTGTCGATATCTGAAAAGGCAATCTTCTGAAATTTTTCCTGCTCGGTGAAAATCGTCGCGCCCGTGTAAGTTGGCGCCATGGAATTGTCGTCGGCAGGCGACTTGCCGTCGCGCACCAACTGATAATAGGCGTGCGTCGCCAGTGGCGTGTTGGACGCGTTCTCGATTTCGTGACGCACGTCGACGAGGTAGCTATTGCGTTGGAAGCCGATAATCTTGGTCACCTTGATCCCATCGGGCGAAACGGCTTCAAGGCGAACCTCCACGCGGTCGGCGCCCGGGGCGAGCGTGGCCTGTTTGACCGCGGAGGAAAACTTCGTCGTGTGATTGGGAAGGTTCGCCCCGATCAGTCCACTCTGCAGACTGTAGCGATGCTCCGGGCCCAAAAGTATCAGATTCTTATTGCGATCATTGGCGTCCTTGTGCTGCAGCAGCTCGGCATAGACCAGGCTGCCGCCCAGAGTATCTATCTCGACCCGCAGGAGGTCGGTATCCACCCGGATGCGTTCGCCTGAGGTTGCGACCACCCGCGCGCCAGTATCGGCTGCCGCTGCATTGACAGCGGGAACCCCCGCTTTGGCCGCAGGCGTTGCGCTGATTTGTGGCGTCGGGGTCGGTGTAGAAGCCGCCTTTTCTGCGGAGCTTGCAAGCTGCTGCGGCGCCCTGGTTTCCTTTTGCCAAGCCTCCCAAAGAAGAAGGATGGAAAAGGAAAATACGAAGAACAGAATCAGACGTTGAGTATCCAC
>MEQV01000299.1:0-8374 GCA_001770355.1 Betaproteobacteria bacterium RIFCSPLOWO2_02_FULL_62_17 | reverse complement strand
AGAACAGAATCAGACGTTGAGTATCCACACAGGTCTTCCAGAATCAGGGTACAGGATCATAGCCGCCCGGTTGCCACGGGTGGCACCGGCATAAACGCTTCAGCGCAAGGCGGGCACCAAGATAAGCGCCATGCTTAGCCAGGGCGTCCTGCGCGTATTCGGAACAGGAAGGATGGTAGCGACAGTGCGGTGCCATCATCGGACTGATCAAATAACGGTATGCCGCTATCAGCAGCAGCAACACCCGGATCGGCGCCGCGTGCGCGGCCATAGCGGCACGGCGCAGCCATCCAGCATCGGACAGGTTTTTCATCAAGGCAAGCCCAATCGGTCGAGATCCTCGACCAGGCCGTTCGCCACTGTGCGTGTGCCGATTAGACGCACCAGCACATCGCGACCCTTCAGCGCAGCCTGTCTGAGCCGAAACCACTCGCGCACATGGCGCTTCATGAGGTTTCGATCGACCGACAAAGGAAGAAAACGCTTGGGTACAATCAACCCCAACCGTGAAAGATCAAGCCCGTTTTCCCGGACCTGAATGAGCAGCATATTTCCCCTGAAACGGCGGCCCGAGGACAGAACTGCGGCGATATCCTTACCGCCGAGGCGCTGTTCGCGACGATACCCGCGATACCCGACCTGCCCGTTCAAATTGCGGGGTTACACCGAGAGCCGGGCCCGCCCTTTGGCTCGCCGGGCGCGAATAACAGCCCTACCACCACGGGTCTGCATGCGAACAAGAAACCCGTGCGTACGCTTACGCTTGACGACAGAAGGTTGGAAGGTGCGCTTCATTTGAAAATCCCTGGATAACTGTTTTGCGAGAAACCCTTTATTAGACGGGGAATGAGCAGCTTTTGTCAATGAAAACTAATGAACAAAGCTGGTCGTCGCCTGTGGATAACTCCCCCAAATAGAGCTAAAATCCAGGCTATTTCAACCCCCTTAAAACAGTAAGAAGCACCCATGGAAGGTTTCTGGCTTTCGTGCCTGAGCCGATTAGAAAAAGAGCTTCCTGCTCAACAATTTAACACCTGGATTCGCCCTTTGAAGGTGGACCCTGCGGAAACCTCGTCGGGGGAGGTTCGGCTGCGCGCACCGAATCGCTTTGTACTGCAATGGGTCAAAGAACGTTTCGCACCTCGAATAGAAGCGATGGGCGTCGAATATTTTGCATCACCGGTCAAGCTTACTCTGACGCTGGAGCCCAGCACGACTGTCGCAGAGGTGTCGCCAGCGACGAGAGCCAATCCCCGCGCCAGCACCAGCCCGCCACCAACGGCCCAGCGGGCCGCAGTCGCAGACCGTTCCGGCTTGATCGCAGATTTCAGTTTCGAGAACTTTGTTGCTGGAAAATCCAACCAGTTGGCTCGCGCTGCCGCCATGCAGGTCGCCGAGCATCCAGGGACGTCCTACAACCCGCTATTTATTTATGGTGGCGTTGGCTTGGGAAAAACGCATCTGATACATGCGGTGGGTAATAACGTACTCACGCAGCGTCCCGAGACCAAGGTTCGCTACCTGCATGCGGCGCAGTACATCTCCGACGTGGTTCACGCTTATCAACAGAAGTCGTTTGATCAATTCAAGCACTACTACCATTCCCTGGACCTGCTCCTGATTGACGACATCCAGTTCTTCACGGGAAAAGACCGGACCCAGGAAGAATTCTTTTACGTGTTCAATGCCCTGATCGAATCGCACAAACAGGTCATCATCACCTGCGACACTTATCCAAAGGACCTTGCCGGCATCGATGAACGCCTTAAATCACGCTTCTCCTGGGGCCTTACCGTCGCGGTCGATCCGCCAGAACAGGAGATGCGCGTAGCCATTATTTTGAAAAAGGCGGAAAGCCTGTCCATCAATATCAGTGAAGAGGTGGCATTCTTCGTCGCCAAACATATTCGATCGAATGTGCGTGAACTCGAAGGCGCCCTTAAAAGTGTCATTGCCTTCGCGCGCTTCAGCGCCAAGGAAATAACCCTGGATTCAGCCAAGGAAGCCTTGAAGGATCTGGTTTCGGCCCAGAACCGGCAGATCACCATCGAGAACATCCAAAAAACCGTCGCTGACTTCTATAAACTGAAATTAGCCGATCTTCATTCGAAGAAACGCACGCGAAATATCGCCCGTCCACGTCAAATGGCAATGGCCTTGGCACGCGATCTCACTCAGGTAAGTCTGCCAGATATTGGCGACGCCTTTGGCAATCGCGACCACACTACGGTATTACACGCGTGCCGGACAATCGCCCAATTACGGGAAAAAAATCATGAACTCAACCGCGACTATCACGTCCTTGAACAGGTTCTGAAAGGCTAGCAGCTCCAAAAACAGCAAGGAAAACCGTATGAATGGTCTGGTAATCACTCTGTATGAATTGTGTCCAAGTCGGAAATTCTCTGATTTTCATTGTTTGTCCACAAATCATCCACATTTCATACCCCAGTTTCAAACAGCTAAAAACCTTCATGTCACGGCGCCATACTTAACGATTGCGACTTACCCACAGAGTTAGATGGAAATCATCACTATCATCAAGGAAAAGTAATGACTCTGATAAAGATAAGTAGAGATGAATTGCTGAAACCCCTTCAAGCTGTGTCGGGAATCATTGAACGGCGCCATACGTTGCCTATTCTCTCCAACGTATTACTGATCAAGCAGGCCAAACAGATTTCGATGGTGGCGACCGATATTGAAATTGAGATCACCGCTTACGCGCAGACGGAATCTCCTGGAGAAGAAAAAGCAATTACCGTAGGTGCGCGAAAACTTCTTGATATTCTGCGGGCTTTGCCGGAAGGAAGTGAAGTCTCCCTTTCTCTACAGGAAAAACGTTTGCAGCTTAAATCGGCGAAAAGCCGCTTTAACCTCCAGACACTACCGGCGGAAGACTTTCCCAGACTTTCGGTGCCGGAGGATGAATCAAGCAAATTATCCGTGCCGCAAAAGCTGCTTAAATCGATGATCAATATCGTGCAATACGCAATGGCACAGCAGGATATCCGCTACTACCTCAACGGCATGCTTATGGTTCTCGATGGCGCCAGCTTGACGCTCGTGGCAACGGATGGGCACAGATTGGGATACATAAGCCGCGAGTTGGCCGGCGGATCATCGTCCCGCAGGGAAGTGATCCTCCCCCGAAAGACCATCATTGAACTATCCAAACTGCTTGCCGATAACGACGAACCGGTGTCGATGGAAATTTCGCCCACCCAGGCCCGCTTCGCCTTTGGCGGAATATTCTTGATCTCAAAATTGGTGGACGGAAAGTTTCCCGATTACACCAGGGTAATCCCGCAGGAACAGCCTAAACATCTTCGGCTAAAAAGACAGGAACTCCTATCCTGCCTGCAGCGGGCGGCAATACTTACCAGTGATAAATTTCGCGGTGTACGTTGGGTTTTGTCGAATGGAAGCTTGAAAATTATCTGCACGAACACCGAGCAGGAGGAAGCCCAAGAGGAACTCGATGTCGATTACAAAGGCGACGCCCTTGATGTCGGATTTAATGTTGGATACCTCCTCGATGTCCTCAACAATCTTGGAGTAGACGAAATTGATTGCGGTTTGGGCGACGCGAATTCCAGCGCCCTGATTACTGTACCCGGCAAGAATGATTTCAAATACGTTGTAATGCCGATGCGCATTTAGTGCGCGGCATGTTGCGTCCTCCGGAAACTTGCACAAACGAGAAATCTGGTTGCTTTGCAGTAAGCCTTAGGAAAGTAGGCAATGAGTGAAATAGACAAGAAAAGCCAACCCAATGCGGAGACTTATGATTCGGAAAGCATCCGGGTTCTAAAAGGGCTGGACGCCGTGCGCAAACGGCCTGGCATGTACATTGGAGATACCTCGGATGGTTCCGGCCTTCATCATATGGTTTTCGAGGTGGTGGACAACGCCATAGA
This sequence comes from Betaproteobacteria bacterium RIFCSPLOWO2_02_FULL_62_17, assembly GCA_001770355.1. Lineage (GTDB taxonomy): Bacteria > Pseudomonadota > Gammaproteobacteria > Burkholderiales > SG8-39 > 2-02-FULL-62-17. The sequence goes on along the minus strand of MEQV01000299.1, from coordinate 4,454 downwards.
TGAAGCCTTGGCTGGGCATTGCAACGACATCGTCATCACTATCCACACCGACAACTCCATTTCGGTTTTCGATAACGGCAGGGGTATCCCAACCGAAATTCACAGGGATGACGATCGCGGCCGATCGGCGGCGGAAATTGTGATGACCGAGCTGCATGCGGGCGGCAAGTTTGATCATAATGCATACAAAGTGTCTGGCGGACTTCACGGCGTCGGTGTTTCCGTCGTCAATGCACTGTCTGACTGGCTTCGGCTGACCATCAGGCGCGACGGAGAAACTCATTTCATGGAGTTTAGACGTGGCGAGCCGGTAGCACCGTTGAAGGTGACCGGCAAGACCGAGCGTCGCGGCACAGAAGTTCATTTCTTTGCCAGTACGGAAACCTTTGGAATCATCGAATACCATTTCGACATTCTGGCTCGGCGCCTGCGCGAGCTGTCGTTTCTTAATAACGGCGTACGCATTCACCTTGTGGATCAGCGAAGTGGCAAAGAAGAGGTCTTCGCGCATACCGGAGGGGTGCGCGGCTTTGTGGAATACATCAATCGCAATAAAACCGTGCTGCACCAGACCGTGTTTCACGCGGTGGGGGAAAAAGAAGGCATTACGGTAGAGGTTTCGATGCAGTGGAACGACTCGTACCAGGAATCTGTTTTATGTTTTACCAACAATATTCCGCAACGCGACGGGGGAACCCATCTGACCGGGCTTCGGGCGGCCATGACGCGAAGCCTTAATCAGTATATTGAAACCAATGAAATCGCCAAACGCGCCAAGGTGGAGACCTCAGGCGATGACATGCGTGAGGGTCTCACATGCGTGTTATCGGTAAAAGTGCCGGAACCAAAGTTTTCGGCGCAGACCAAAGATAAGCTGGTTTCCTCGGAGGTAAGACCGGTGGTTGAGGATATTGTCGCGGAGAAACTCAAGAGTTTTCTCCTGGAGCGTCCCGGCGAAGCCAAAGTTATCTGCACCAAAATTGTCGATGCGGCGCGCGCGCGGGAGGCCGCCCGCAAGGCGCGGGAAATGACCCGGCGCAAAGGTGTCCTGGATTCCTTCGGCCTGTCGGCCAAGCTTGCCGACTGCCAGGAAAAGGATCCGAGCCAGTGCGAACTCTACATTGTGGAGGGAGATTCTGCGGGAGGTTCTGCCAAGCAGGGCCGGGACCGGAAATTTCAAGCGATTCTTCCGCTCAAGGGAAAGATCCTTAATGTGGAGAAGGCGCGTTTTGACAAACTGATTTCTTCCCAGGAGATCGTCACGCTGATCCAGACCCTAGGCACCGGGATCGGCAAGGATGAATACGATATCGGCAAGCTTCGCTACCATCGAGTCATCATAATGACCGACGCCGACGTGGACGGCGCCCATATCCGTGCGCTGTTGCTGACCTTTTTTTACCGGCAAATGCCCGAACTGGTTGAACATGGGCACGTCTACATTGCCCAGCCGCCTTTGTACAAGGCAAAGCTGGGTAAATTGGAGCGCTATCTCAAGGATGATCATGAACGCGACCAATTCATGCTCTCCCAAGCGCTGGTAGGTGCATCTCTGAGTGCCAGGGCCGGCGCGCCACCGATCGAGGGGAAGGCTCTCGAGGAAATCGCCAAGTCCTACTTGTTGGCGCAGGCGGTGGTTCAGCGGCTGTCGCGGATGATTGATACCGAAGTGTTGGTGGCGCTTATGAACGGCGTGAAGATCGACCTGTCCAGCCCCCAGAGCGCTGGAGCTACTGCTTTGCGCCTGAAGCAGGCCATCACCGGCGGCAGTGGCAACGGCATCAATATTCGCGCCCGTTACGATGAACGCAACGAGCGGCAGCAACTGCTCATCGAGCGCAATCATCATGGAAACCTTCGCACCACCTTGCTTGACGAGGACTTTCTGCTCTCTGGCGATTACCGGCAAATTGATTCCACGTCGCAAATGCTGCAGGGATTGATCGGGCCGGGCGCGCTAGTTCGGCGAGATGAGCGCGAACAAGCTGTGCGGGAGTTCGGTGAAGCCATGTCCTGGTTGCTTGGCGAAGTTGAGCGCGGCGCCAGCATTCAGCGTTACAAGGGTCTGGGAGAAATGAATCCCGAGCAGCTTTGGGAGACCACCATGGATCCGAGCTCGCGCAGGCTGCTGAAGGTGCAGATCGAGGATGGAATCGCCGCGGATGAAATCTTTACGCGGTTGATGGGCGACGAAGTTGAGCCCCGGCGCGCGTTCATCGAGCAGCATGCCTTGACGGCGCGCCTCGATATTTGAATTGGCGAGCGGTCATTGGGGGTAGGCCTGGCGCCCGCGCATATATCTGGCGTCGCGATTTACCAGGCGGAATATCGCTCGCGCAGCCCCTATTTCCTTGCGGCTTTCTTGCGCGCCGGAGCTTTGGTCTTTTTCCTGGCCGTGGCAGCGACCGCCTTGACCTTGACCGGCGCCGTGGCCCGGCTGGATTTCGCCTTCACTCGCTTGGATACCGCTTTAGCTGAAGCCTTTTCCTTGGATTGAGCCGCTGTCTTACCCTTGGATTTGGCGCCGGACACCACTGGTTCGGCAGCCGCCGTCGCCGCGGCCTTGCCTTTCCGCGGGGCAAACTCGAATCCTATTTTCTCATCCGGTCCTTTGGCGAGGTAAGCCGAAAAAGGACGCCCCTTCTTGGAAATGAATCGGTGCAGCAGATCGGTTTTCCCGGTAGCGAGAAGTTTCACCATCTGCTCGCGCTCCATCTGCCGTTGCAGAATGATCCGTCCCGACCGGAAATCGCAGGTCTTGGCCGGGCCCAGCGAGCGTTCGCAGGAGTATGTCATGTCGAGTTCAAACACCCTGCCGTCGCATTTTGGACATTTCCCCAGAGGTTCCTTGCCTTCGAGATTGGGCATTTCGATTTCCCCGGAAGCATCCAGCCGGTCCTGGCCAAAATCGAATTCGATCGGTTGATCTGTGCCCAGTCTGATCGTCGCAACGAACGGCCTGCCGATGCGGCTGCGAAACCCGCTTAAAGGACCGACCTTTCCCTGCAGGATTAATTCAGCGATCTCCTCGGGCGCCCACTCGCGACCGGAGAGAACCTTCCAGAGCGAAAAGTCGCATCTCAGGCATTGAAACTTGCGATAGTTTTCCTGAATGGCCCCACCGCAGCGAGGGCAGGGCGCTTCCACCGTCGCGAACGCGGTGTCGGGAATCTCGCCTTCCTTGACCCGGGTTACCATCTCCTTGGTCAGCGAGGTGATGTGCTCCATGAACTCGCCTCGGGCGAGTTTGCCCAATTCCATCTGTTTGAGCTGGTATTCCCAGTCGCCGGTTAATTCTGGAGAGGTAAGTTCTTCAATGCCGAAATGCTTTAGCGCGAATAAAAGCGAGAACGCCTTGGGCGTAGGCTGCAACTCCCGGGCGTTGCGATGGATGTAATCTTCACGCAACAGGCCTTCAATAATCGCCGCGCGAGTGGCCGGCGTGCCAAGGCCTTTCTGATCCATCGCCGCGCGCAACTCTTCATCTTCGAGAAGTTTTCCGGCGCCTTCCATGGCTGAAAGCAGGGTCGCCTCCGAGAAGCGCGCCGGCGGTCTGGTCTGCTCTGCGTGGACGCGGACTTCCACGGTCTTTACCTTCTCCCCGGCGCTCACTGCCGGGAGATTCTCGGTTTCTTCGGCAACCGACCGGCCATAGACGGTCAGCCAGCCCGAATTGACCAGGACCTTGCCCTCGGTTTTGAACGGGTGGCCGGCCACGCGAGTTATCCGCGTCGTTTGCAAGTACTCGGCGGCTGGATAAAACACCGCGAGAAACCGCCGTACCACGAAATCATAGATCTTGGCTTCCGCCTCATTGAGGTTTTTCGGGCCCTGTTGAGTGGGAATAATCGCAAAATGGTCGGAGATTTTTTTGTCGTCGAAAATACGCTTGTTGGGTCGAACCCATCCTTGCTTCAGGATCTGATTGGCAAACGGTGTATAGGCACCCGCAAGCAGGGTTTTAGCCTTGAGGGTCTCCAAGGTCGCGGTGACCGTGGGCATGTAATCCTCCGGCAGGGCGCGCGCGTCGGTCCGCGGGTAGGTTAATACCTTGTGTCTTTCATATAAGGCCTGAGCAAGCGAAAGGGTCGTTCGAGCCGAGAAGCCAAAGCGGCTGTTGGCCTCACGTTGCAGGCTGGTCAAATCGAATAGCAGTGGAGACAGCTGGGTAGTGGGTTTGGTTTCCTCCGAAACGATCCCGATCTGCCCGTCGCAGTCCTGAACAATCGCCTTGGCCCGTGCTTCCTCCCACATGCGTTCGGCACGCCGGTCGGGGTCGCCATCGTCTTTTTTGAAGGCCTCATCAAACCAGCGTCCGGCGTATTCACCCCCGGACGCCTGGAATTTTGCGTGAACCTCCCAATAGTCGCATGCCTTGAACGCCCTGATCTTCTGCTCGCGTTCGACCAATATTGCCAATGTCGGCGTTTGAACGCGGCCGACGGTTGTCAGAT
>MEQV01000298.1 GCA_001770355.1 Betaproteobacteria bacterium RIFCSPLOWO2_02_FULL_62_17 | reverse complement strand
TTAAAAAATCAGGGCACCCGCGCCTGCGGCATGCGCGAAAGAATCGTGGCGGAATACTCGGCAAGGTAATTCGAGCCGGGATTGCGCTGAAAGAACCGGGGGCGCGGCAACATGGCCGCGAGGCGCGCCGCCTGCGCGGGGGTGAGCCGCGAGGCCTGCACGCCAAAATAATGCCGCGCGGCCGCTTCGGCGCCGAACACGCCTTCGCCCCATTCCACCACGTTCATGTAGATCTCGAAGATGCGCCGCTTGTCCATTGCGATCTCGAGCATGGCCGTGATGAGCGCCTCCTGACCCTTGCGCAGCCAAGTGCGCTCACCGGACAGAAACAGGTTCTTGGCCAGTTGCTGGCTGATGGTCGATCCACCGGCGACCACCGCGCCCTTTTTCTGGTTCTTGTCCAGGGCGCGCTGAATGCCGTCCCAGTCGAAGCCCTCATGATCCATGAACTTCGCATCCTCGGCGACGATGATGGCGCGCTTCAGATGCACCGAAATGTTCCGGTATTCGACCCAGTTGTGCGCGAGCCTTGCCTTGGGATTCTTGTCGCGCTGCGCCTCGAGCCGCAATTCCATGAAGCGGCTGCTGGCGGGATTGTTCACGGTCCAGTACAGGATATGCGCGAAGTACCACATTTGCACAGCGAGGAAGACGGCAATGATCGCCAACAGGAGACACGCAAACCAGCGTCCCATACGGGCGAATGCCACTTTCATCAGCACGCGCGGCGCAAGGCCTCGAGCACCGTCCCGGTCGCGGGCCGCACTCCTCGCCACACGAAGAAAGACTCGGCGGCCTGCTCCACCAGCATGCCCAGACCGTCGGCAACCTGCGCCCCTTGCGCGCGCGCCAGCGCCATGAAAGGCGTGTCGTGCTTCGCGTACATCATGTCGTAGGCCAGCGCTGCTGCTGCGTAAAGCCCCCCTGGCAATGGCGGGGCTTCGCCCGCAAGGCTCGCCGCGGTGGCGTTGATGACAATATCGAATTGCCGGCCCGACAACGCGGCGAACGATAGCGCCGCGAGCGCACCCGCGGCGGCGCTGGCGAAATGCACGGCAAGCTCGGCGGCGCGCATTTCGGTGCGGTTGGCGATGACCAGTGAGGCCGGGTTTTGATCCAGCAGCGGCCCCAGCGCGCCGCGTGCCGCGCCTCCGGCGCCCACCAGCAGCACGCGCCGTCCGGCGACGGCGATGCCCAGGTTCTGCGTCAGGTCGCGCACCAGGCCGATGCCGTCGGTGTTGTCACCGTAAATCCGGCCGGGATCGAATCGCAGGGTGTTGACCGCCCCTGCGGTGCGTGCCCGATCCGACAATGCATCGGAGAGACGGAACGCCTCTTCTTTGAACGGGACGGTGATGCTGGCACCGCGCCCGTCCGCGCCGCGGAAAGACTCCACCGCCGCGGCAAAGCCCTGCAGCGGCGCGAGCAGTCGCAGATATTCGATATCCTGCGCGGTGGCGCGCGCGAACGCGGCGTGAATATCGGGCGAGCGGCTGTGCGCCACCGGATTACCGATGACGGCGTAACGGTCGGTCACGAATCAATCCGCGAACACGCGGTCGCCTTGCGCGAAATTCCAGGTGCGGGTGATCACCAGAATATCGGTGTCGCGCCGGATGTTGTCGGGAAACCTGGCGTATGGCGCGCTCATTTTTACGATTTTTTCGGCCGCCTGATCGAGGATGGGTTGTCCCGAGGAACGTTCCACATCCAGCCTGTTCAAGGTGCCGTCGGCATTGATGGCCACCGACAGACGCAGGCTTCCATAGATGCGCCCGCGCGCGCCGTCGGGATAGTTCAGCGTGCCGATGCGCTCGATCTTCAGGCGCCAGTCCTCGACGTACTGGGCGAATCGGAATTCGGTGGCGCGGGCACCGATGAAGGTTTTTTTCGGCCGCTGGTTGTACTCGTCGATCTGACGCGATACCTGCGCTTCGAGTGAACGTACCAGGGCAAGCGAAGTGTCGCGCAGATCCGCGCCGCGCGCCTCGCGTTGCGGTTCCACCGGCGTGCGCGCGGCGACCGAGGGCGCGGCAGCCGCTTGCGGCGCCACCTGAGTGAGCAGTTGCCGTTGCTGGGCTTCGAGCTCCTGTACCCGGCGCTGCGCGTCGCGCACGTCGTCCCCGGGCCGGTTGTCCGAAAGCGTAGGCAATGGCGAACGTGCGCGGCGCCGTTCGTCGGTGTTGCCCCCGCCATCGAGATTCGCCTGTGCAAGGACTTGCGCCTGGGTCGGGCGAGATCGCGATTTCGAGTTAACGATCACCACTTCCATCGGCGCCATGGCCGCGAGTCGTTTGCCGTCGGGGAGTTGAAAGTGAATTGACAACACCACCCCATGCAGGAGTACCGAGACCGCAATGGCGAAGGCCAGGATGCGCGACTGGCGATCGAGCCCCAGCCATGCCAAGGTTACGGATTCTGGCCAGGCTCGGAACATGGCAAGTTGTCGTGATACTGAATTCATAAGACCAAAAAGTCTTTTAATTCATGTAACTTTAATGTAATTTTAAGATAATACATCAACTAATTTCGGATTTCGATTCAAGCGCTCGCCAGCGTCGCTCGATGCCGGCACTGCACTTCCGCTTCGATGAGATCGATCTGCGCCACCTCAAGTTCCACGCGGGTTCCTGCCGGCAGTTCCGGCATGGAGGGTACCCGCATAACCAGCGGCAGACGCTCGAGGCGCACCAGATTGTCGCGCAGCACTTCCCCGCCGGCAATGCTGATACCTTCTTGCTGCAGCCAGCGAAGACACCAATAGCGCTCCATGCGCCATTGGAAATCGGCGTAATGGGAATAGGTGGCATCAAAGTCATGCACCGCGGCAAGCAGAGTGTCGGCGTTTTGCTGGAAGGGTGCGGGCTTGCCGCCCAATAGGGCCAGCAACTGCCATTGGTTGACGAGATCCACATAACGCCGCAAGGGCGAGGTCATCCAGGCGTAATGGCTGATCCCCAGCCCCTGGTGCGCGCCGGGAGCGGTGGTCATGCGCACTTTGCCCGAGTTCTGCACCCGGTAAATGCCGGCAATCCCGTTGTCTGCAAGCACCCGTCCCCAGGTGGCATTGGCGTGAATCATCAATTCCGCGACCAGCTTGTCTATTGGGGTCCCGCGCGTGCGTTCGCTGATGATGATGCGCTCCTCGCCCTCGGCGCTGCGCAGCACGTCAAAATTGTAGTCGCTGCGGTCCCCGGCTGCCGAGGCCTTGCCGCGCGCGCCCTCGCGTGCCTGGCCCAAGCGCCACAGAAAATGCAACTCGGCGGCAAAGGGCACATCCTGCGGCACTTCGCCGGCGGGGAAGGCGTTATCGAGCACCTGGGTCTGGCTGTGGCGCAGGTTGGCGGCAATCGGAACGCTCTCCACCACCGTGTGCTCGCGCTCAATGGCGAAATCGTCCTCGCGAACATCCAGATAAAGCGATACCGCCGGGCAGGATCGGCCCTCGCCCAGCGTGAAGCGTTCAATCAGGTTCGCCGGCAGCATGGTGATCTTGGCGCCCGGCATATAGACCGTGGATAAGCGTTCGCGCGCGACCCGGTCCAGCGCCGAACCGGGCGCGAACCCCAGCGCCGGCGCTGCAATATGGATGCCCACGCGCAACCGGCCCGGTTCGATGCGGGTCACCGAGAAAGCATCGTCGATTTCAGTGGTGGCCTCGTCGTCCACGCTGAATGCCGCGACCGCGGCAAGCGGCAGTTCGCCGATACTGTCGATGGTCAAGCCCTGCGGGAAAGCCGTGCCCCGGGGGAAGCATTCAAACAGGAATCCGTTCAGATGGTAGTCGTGGCTGGAAGGCAACACGCCGGCGCGCGCAAATAATTTGGCGGGGGACATCCCGGCCAATTCGCAGGCCTTCTCCAATGCCTTGGTTTCGGGCTTGTTCCTGTCCGGCTTGTAGAGCAACTCGGCCATCAGCGGCTGCAGGGCCGGCGGAAACCGGCCGGCGGCGAGCTCGGCGGCCCAGCTGTCGATAGCCAGCTGCTGCAGCCGTTTTTTTTCCAGTGAGGCGAGCGCTGCCTTGAGCGTCTCCGGCGGCGCGGCCTTGTAGCGTCCCTTGCCCTTGCGATAAAAATACACTGGTGCCGCATGCAGTTTGACCAGGATCCCCGCGGCTTCTACGGCGCTGGGAGAGTGGCCGCAGTATTCCCGCGCAAGCGACTCAAATCCGAACTCAGGCTCGCCGCAGCATTCCCACAGGAAATCGGTGTCGACCCCGTCAGCCATCGCCTCGGCCTGCTTGATCAATTCGGCCGGCGCGGGTTCGGCGAAGCGCAACAGCACTGTATTGGCTTTTATCTTGCTGCGTTTTCCGTGCGGAGCCTCGATCTGCAATGAGGCATCATTGTCGGCGAGTATCGTGCCGACCTTGAAGGCGCCGCTTTCCTCGTAGAGAACATGCATGGGGGGCAATCGGGAAAGGCGTGCGGAACAAAGGATGCCGGGTGCTGGTGGTCTTGATTTCCCACTTCCGCACTGTCGGCATGTGAGGCCGGATTATAACCTCGCACACACGGGGGTTCGACGCGCTGCTTCCAGCAGCCGGCGCGAGATTTATGCCACGGCGGTCTCATCTACGTGCCGTGGATGCCGGCGAATTCCAGCATCGCGGCAATGTGCCGGGGAAAACTTTGCAGGGAGTGGTCGCCGCCCTCGATCACCACCTGGCGCGCGCCCGCGTAGAAATTTAGCGCCTGGCGATAGTCGAGGACCTCATCGCCGGTTTCCACCAGCAGTAGAAAATTTTCCGGCGTAACCCGCGCCACGCGCAGCGCCTCCCACTCTTGCAGGTGCGTTTCGGTAAGCTGGTATTTTTCGCCGGTGTAGAGATTGCTCTGCGGTCCGAGGTAGGCGCGCAGGCCGATATGCGGGTCGATCGCCGGGTTGATCAGCACGGCGCGGGCGTTGTGCTTTTCGGCAAGGTGGGTGGCATAGAAACCGCCCAATGAAGAGCCGAGAAAGCAAACCTCGCTGCCCGGCCTTCCAGCCATCGCCGTCTCCGCCATGGCAATGGCCTCGGCGGGCCGGTGCGGCAGCGAAGGGCAGGCGTAACGATGCGACATTCCGCTCCGCGCCAGGTAATCGCCCATGAGGCGCGCCTTGGTCGACTGTGCGGAACTGTTGAAGCCGTGCAGATAGACCAGCATCAATGCTTGACCGCGAGCGCGTCGAGCAACTTTTCGTGAATGCCGCCAAAGGCGCCGTTGGACATGACCAGCACCTGATCGCCTGGCCGCGCTTCAGCGACGATCGCCGCAAGCAGGCGTTGCAGGTCATCGTGGCACTGCGCCTGCGCACCCAGTGGGGCCAGGGTCGCGGCCGCATCCCATCCCAATCCCTGCGTATAACAAAACACCTTGTCCGCAGCGCGCAGGCTGCGCGCCAGACGGTCCTTCATGATGCCCAGTTTCATGGTATTGGAGCGCGGTTCAAGCACCGCAAGGATGCGTCCCCCTGCGCTTCCCAGCCGGTTTCGAAGGCCCGCCAGCGTCGTTTCGATTGCGGTGGGGTGATGAGCGAAGTCGTCATAGACAGCGACACCCGCCACGGTTCCCCGCAACTCCATGCGCCTGCGCACATTCTGAAAGCGGCCCAAAGCCGCTATCGCTTGCGCCGGCTCGACGCCCGCGTGACGGGACGCGGCAATCGCAGCCAGCGCATTGCTACGGTTGTGTTCACCCATCAGGTCCCAGGTGACGGTGCCGAGCGATTCCCCTTTGAAAAACACAGCGAATGCGTCGCCAGCGCCAGCGCTGGACCAGTCTCCCCCCGCACCGAAGGATTCCGTTGGTGTCCAGCAGCCTCTATTGATCACTCGCGTGATCGCCTCATCGCCACGCGCCGCGATGACCCGGCCGGAATGTGGCAATATCCGCACGAAATGATGAAATTGTGTCTCGATCGCTGCAAGATCGGCGAAGATGTCAGCATGATCGAACTCAATATTGTTCAGAATCGCGGTTTTTGCCCGGTAATGCACAAATTTCGCACGCTTATCGAAAAAAGCGGTGTCGTACTCGTCCGCTTCGACCACAAAATGGACCGAGTCAGCCAGGCGCGCACTGACCGAAAAGTTCTGCGGGACACCGCCTATTAGAAAACTGGGATGCTTGCCGGCATCTTCCAGGATCCAGGCTAGCATGGAAGAAGTCGTTGTTTTTCCATGAGTTCCAGAGACTGCAAGCACCCACTTACTTTGCAGAATATTCTCCGCAAGCCATTGCGGTCCAGAGATATAGCGATCGCCGCGATCGAGGATCGCCTCCATCAATGGGGTGCCTCGAGCCACCACGTTGCCGATCACCCAGAGGTCCGGATCGAACTTGAGCTGATCGGCAGCAAAACCTTCGATCAATTCAATCCCCTGTTCGGCCAACTGAGTGTTCATTGGGGGATAGACATCGGTATCGCATCCGGTGACACGATGTCCGGCAGCCCGGGCGAGCAGCGCGATGCCGCCCATGAAAGTACCGCAGATGCCAAGTATATGTATATGCACGGAAGGAGACGCTGAGGGAAGCGGGACGGATGATTACGGCAACTTCGCGGTATTGCCGTCAAACTGCCGGCGATTTTATCCCAAAGGCAAATGACTGCTGCCCTGCGGTATGATCAATCGCACGCTTGAACAGCGCCATACCCATGTCCCGACAACAACAAATGCGCTTGCAGATAGCGGCCGCCGCGGCGCGCCTGATGGCCCAGGACGGCATTGACGATTTCGCGCTGGCCAAGCGCAAGGCCGCGCGCCAGCTGGGCGTTGGCGCTACCCAGGCGCTGCCTGGAAACGATGAGATCGAGGAACAACTGCGCGCCTATCAGGGCTTGTATCAGGCGCAAGAGCAGCGCGAGCGTTTGCGGGATTTGCGCATGCAGGCCGTAACCATGATGAAGGAAATCGGCGCCTATCGCCCCTACCTGACCGGCCAGGTCCTCAGTGGCATCGCCGGCCGCTACGGCGACATCGATCTGCAGGTATTCACCGACGATGCAAAATCGCTGGAACTGTTGTTCCTCAATAGCGGCATCGGCTACAGCGTCACCGAACAGCGCCGCTGGATCGGCGGCGAGGCACGCAGCATTACGGTTCTTAGCGTGGACTGGATGGGGACCCGGGCGAACATCTCCATCCTGGGCGCGAAACATGAACGGGCTGCTTTGAAAAACTCGGCATCCGGTCGTGTCATGGAGCGTGCCGCGCTGCCGGCGGTTGAGTTGCTGGTTGCCTCCGGTGAATAGAGCAAGACGCCGCGCCACGCTATTGATCGGTGGTGCCCTAGCGGCCACGGCGGCGGGGGTCGCGCTGCAGGCTTTACTGCGATACCAGAGTGACGATGCCGCCGTGATTGCGAACCTGTGGACATTGCCGTTGCAGGATCTTGAGGGCAAATCCCAGCCGCTCACCCGCTGGAAGGGCAAAATACTGGTGGTCAATTTTTGGGCAACCTGGTGTGAACCCTGCCGGGTGGAGGTTCCTGCGCTGGTCAGGACTCAAGACAAATATGTTGCTAATGGCGTTCAAATTGTAGGTATCTCCCTTGATTCTGCCTCTAAAGTACGAGAATTTGCCAAAGAATTCAAAGTTCAGTATCCGCTGGTCATCGGTAGCCTGGATTGCATAGAAATCACCCGAAAATTAGGCAACAAGGCTGCAGGGCTCCCTTATACTGTGGTGCTGGATGCCAACGGCGTAATCAAAGCGCGCCATTTGGGCGGCATTTCGGAGGCGCAACTGGATCAGGCGATTAGACCCTTGCTAAGCGATGCCAATCAAACCAACCCCTAAAATCGGCGATGCTGCAGTCAAAATCTTAGATCTTCGACGAAAATACTGAAATGGTCACCGCCAAAAAGTCTCTCAGCAACCCCCCTCTCGGCAATAAGCCTCCACAAGTGGCGGCGGCGACGCGGTCTACCCACAGGAAACCGGTATCCGTTCGCGACCTGAAGCGTCGCAAGGTCCTGCTCATCAACGGCCCTAACCTGAATCTCCTTGGATCGCGCGAACCGGGCATTTATGGTGCGAAGTCCCTGAAGGATATTGAGCGCCATCTGGCGCAGCAGGCGCGCGCCAGCGGCGCCGATTTTGCCTGTTTTCAAAGTAACCACGAGGGCATCCTGATTGACCGCGTTCAGGCGGCCGCAGGTGAGGGCGTTACCGACATCATCATCAATCCAGGCGCGCTGACCCATACCAGCGTCGGCTTGCGTGATGCCCTGGCCGCGGTGCGAATACCGTTCATTGAGGTGCATTTGTCGAATATCCACGCCCGCGAAGCGTTCCGGCGGCAATCCTATTTTTCCGATCTGGCCAGAGGCGTTATCTGTGGTCTTGGCAGCCGCGGCTACGAACTCGCCTTGCAGGCAATAGTGCAGGCCGGCTGACCTGGCAGAAAGCGCGCAACGGATGGATCTCAGAAAGCTGAAAAAACTGATCGAGCTGGTCCAGGAATCCGGGATTGCCGAGCTGGAGATCACCGAGGGCGAGGAAAAGGTCAAGATCGTCCTCGGCGGCCACGCATCCAGGGAAATCTCCTACGTCCTGCCATCCGCCGCGCCGTCGCCGCTTGCCGCCACGGCCCCTGCGCCATCCGCCGCCGCCCAGGACGCCGCCGCAGTGGAACAGGGGCATGTCGTCAAGGCGCCCATGGTCGGCACTTTCTATCGATCCGCCACGCCCGGCGGCAAGGCCTTCGTTGAAGTCGGCGATTCGGTGGAGAAAGGCCAGCCGATCGGCATCATCGAAGCCATGAAGCTGATGAATGAAATCGAAGCCGACAGCGCCGGCGTGGTCAAGGCCATCCTGATCGAAAACGGTCAGCCGGTCGAGTATGGCGAACCGCTGGTCGTGATCGGCTAGGGCAGTGCTGAACGAGGGGCCGCAGTTCAGCTGACTTAGCCCCCTGTATATCCCCAAAATTAGAGGAATCACCATGAGCCCTTTTCCTAAAATAAACAATTGCTCAGTGTTTCCCTGACGCTTTGTTCGAAAAAATCCTCATCGCCAATCGCGGCGAGATCGCTTTGCGCATTCAGCGCGCCTGCCGCGATCTGGGTATCCGGACCGTGGTGGTGCATTCGGAGGCGGACCGCGACGCCAACTACGTCCAGCTCGCCGACGAGTCGGTTTGCATCGGTCCCGCGGCATCCAGCGCCAGTTACCTGAACTTCGCGGCGATCATCAGTGCCGCCGAAGTCACCGACGCCGAGGCGATCCATCCCGGCTACGGATTTCTTTCTGAAAACGCCGATTTCGCTGAAAGCGTGGAAAAAAGCGGCTTCGTCTTCATCGGACCACGCCCTGAAACCATCCGCCTGATGGGCGACAAGGTCAGCGCCAAGCAGGCAATGACCAAGGCCGGCATAGCCTGCGTTCCGGGCTCCGAGGGGGCTTTGCCCGAGGATTCCGCGGAGACCGTCAAGATCGCGCGCAAAATCGGCTACCCGGTCATCATCAAGGCAGCGGGCGGCGGGGGAGGGCGGGGCATGCGCGTGGTGCACACCGAAGCCGCGCTGAAGAACGCGGTGCCACTGACCCGCTCGGAGGCGGGCGCCGCCTTCGGCAACCCGACGGTCTACATGGAAAAGTATCTCGAAAATCCGCGCCACATAGAAATCCAGGTGCTGAGCGACGAACACAGGAATGTCATTTACCTGGGCGAGCGTGATTGCTCCCTGCAGCGGCGCCACCAGAAGATCATGGAAGAAGCGCCCGCCCCCGATATCACGCCGCGGCTGCGCGCGCGCATCGGCGAGCGATGCGTGGAAGCGTGCAGAAAGATTTCCTACCGCGGCGCGGGAACTTTTGAGTTCCTCTACGAAGAGGGTGAGTTCTTTTTCATCGAAATGAATACCCGATTGCAGGTCGAACACCCGGTAACCGAGATGGTCACCGGCGTCGATATCGTGCAGGAACAGATCCGTGTCGCCGCGGGCGAGAAACTCAAGCACCGGCAGCGCGACATCGTGGTTCGCGGCCACGCCATCGAGTGCCGCATCAATGCCGAAGACCCTTTCAATTTCACGCCTTCGCCGGGAAGGATCACTTCCTACCATCCGCCCGGCGGCCCCGGAATCCGCGTGGATTCGCACGCCTATCACGGCTACATGGTGCCTCCCTACTATGACTCGATGATCGGCAAAGTCATCGCCTATGGAGACAACCGCGACCAGGCAATCCGCCGCATGCGCATCGCACTCTCCGAAATGGTGGTGGAGGGCATCAATACCAATCTGCCCCTGCACCGGGAATTGCTCGACGACACGAGCCTCATCCGCGGCGGCGTTTCGATCCATTACCTCGAACGCAAACTCGCCCAGCGCGCAGCCGAGCGCGAGGCGAATTCCTGATCGCTTGATGGCTTGGGCGTCGCTGGTGCTGGAACTCGACGCGGCCGAAGCCGACGCGCTTTCGGACAAGCTGCTGGAGCTGGGTGCGCTGTCGGTCACCACCGAAGACGCGGCCGCGGGCAGCGCCGATGAAAAGGCGATTTTCGACGAGCCCGGAGAGGGTGCCGCCAGCTGGCCGCGCCTCAGGATGCGCGTGCTGGCGGAGGACGCGGGCCAAGGGCGCCAACTGCTCGCGCGCGCCGGCGCGGCGCTGGATATGACGGGGCTCGCCGAGGCGGCCGTCGAAATCGTCGAAGATCTCGATTGGGTGCGCGTGACCCAGGGCCAATTCGAGCCGCAACGCATTTCGGATCGCCTCTGGATAGTGCCAAGCTGGCACCAGGCGCCGGACCCGAAGGCCATCAATATCAGGCTCGATCCCGGCCTTGCCTTCGGCACCGGCAGTCATCCCACCACCCGGCTGTGTCTGCAGTGGCTGGAGCAGTCTGTACAAGGCGGGGAAGCGGTCCTCGACTACGGCTGCGGTTCGGGTATATTGGCAATTGCGGCCCTGAAACTGGGCGCCGGACAGGCATTGGGCGTGGACGTCGACGCCAAGGCGCTTGAAGCGGCGCGCGCCAACTGTGCTGTCAATGCAGTGCGCTGTGAATTTGCCGATGCCGCGGCACCCATAACGATCAAGGCCGACCTCGTCGTGGCCAATATTCTTGCCAATCCGCTGAAATTGCTCGCGCCTGCCCTGGCCGGATATACGCGTCCGGGCGGGCGTCTAGCGCTTGCCGGCATCCTTGCGCATCAGGCCGGTGAATTAATCGGCATTTACCAGCCCTGGTTCGAACTCGATCCGCTGGCCGAAATGGACGGCTGGGTGCGCATTGCCGGAACCAGGCGCGCCATCCCATGATGACCACGGTCTGCACCTCCTGCAACACCGAGTTCCACGTCACCTGGGAGCAACTCAAGGTGCGCGCCGGAAGGGTGCGTTGCGGGCAGTGTCACACCGTTTTCAATGCCTTGGTTTCATTGAACCGTCATCGCGGCGAGACTGCGCGCACGCCCGACGAAATCGCACCCGCCGGGCAGCCGGTTCCCGATTCTGCGCACGCGGCACCCCACGCGCAGCCTGCCGCTGATTCCAGCCTCAGTTGGCCGCCACTCAACCTCGGGGAAGATTCACAGCCCCATCTCGCTTCACCGCTCCATGAAGCCGATCCCCAGCCGCTTTCTGCATCCGAGCAGAGGCCGGCGCTGGCACCAACGCCGCTAACAACCGCCGAACGCAAGGACCTCGAATCCGCGCAGGCAGCAGATTCAAGCAGTACCTCCCCGGTTTTCGAATTCGGCCCGAAACCAAGTGTGAAACGCGGCTGGTGGTGGATGCCCCTGGCGATGCTGCTGCTGTTGGTCCTTTTGGGTCAGACGCTGTTTTATTTCCGCGGCGCCATCGCGCTGCTGCTGCCTGAAGCAAAACCCTATATCAGCGAGCTTTGCCTGGAACTGGGCTGTGAAGTGCCCCTGCCGCGCCGGGTCGAACTGGTCAGTATCGAAACCTCCGACCTGCAAGCCGATCCCACCAACCCCGGTGTCATGGTGCTGTCGGCGACGTTGCGCAATCGCGCGGCATTCCCGCAAGCCTTTCCTGCCCTGGAACTGACGCTGACCAATGACCGCGATTTGCCGCTGGCCAGACGGGTGCTGCAGTCAAGCGACTATCTCACCGACAAAGCGGAGGCTTTTAAGGGATCGAGCGAAAAACAAATACGTTTGCCTGTCGAGGCGGGCGCTCTCAAGGCAAGCGGATACCGGCTTTATCTTTTCTATCCCTGAACCTATGGAAATACTGAACAGGAGCCTGCCCGCCCCATCCCCCACTTCAGGGGAAACTTGTTTCACTTCGAGGCGCATTGAGTCGGCAGTTCCCTATTGATTAAAGGCCTCGCCCCCGTCCACCAGTATCATTCGACCCTCCAGAATCCACAGCACAGGAAATATCAGCATGCGCACCTTGATTTGCGGCTCCATCGCCTTCGACAACATCATGGTCTTTCAAGGCCGCTTCAAGGAACACATCCTTCCGGATCAGATTCATATCCTGAACGTCTCATTTCTGGTTCCGCAACTGCGCCGTGAATTCGGCGGCTGCTCGGGCAATATCGCCTACAACCTGAAACTCCTGGGCGGCGAACCGGTCATCATGGCGACCGTGGGCGAGGATGCCGCGCCGTATTTGTCGCGCATGGAAAAACTCGGCATTGAGCGCACCCATGTGCGCGAAATCAAGGATTCGCTGACCGCGCAGGCATTCATCACCACCGATCTCGATGACAACCAGATCACCGCGTTTCACCCAGGCGCGATGAATTTTTCCAATCGGAACCGCATCGCCGACACCAAGGGCGTAACCCTGGCGATCGTGGCCCCCGACGGCCGTGACGGCATGCTCGAGCACGCGCGCGATCTTGCCAAAGCCGGAATTCCCTTTGTATTCGATCCGGGCCAGGGCCTGCCCATGTTCGACGGCAAGGATTTACTCGCTTTTGTGGAGCAAGCGGCCTATGTCGCGGTCAACGACTATGAAGGCAAGTTGCTCGAGGAAAAAACCGGGCAATCGCTGCAGGCGATCGCGGCCAAGGTCAGGGCTCTTTTCGTCACCCGGGGTGCCGAAGGTTCATCCATTTACATGGGGGGTCAACGTATCGACATCGCGTGCGTTAAGGCAAAAGAGATCCTGGATCCTACCGGCTGCGGCGATGCCTACCGCGCCGGCCTGCTCTATGGAATCGCCACGGGCCTGGACTGGCGCGCCACCGGCCAGCTTGCCTCGGTCATGGGTTCGCTGAAAATAGCCTCGCTTGGCGGCCAGAATCACGCGATCACGCGCGAGCAGATCGCCAAGGTGTACAAGGAAAGCTTTGGATCAAACCCCTGGTAAAGGAGACGCCATGCATCCCATCCGCCTCTTCTTAGTCGCGTCGTTTATTGCCGCTGCGCTCGC
>MEQV01000297.1:9791-11628 GCA_001770355.1 Betaproteobacteria bacterium RIFCSPLOWO2_02_FULL_62_17 | reverse complement strand
CTCCCACGTCACCCGTGCTGACACTGAAGATCACGTCGCACCCGGCAGCGCGGATGCGATCCATGATCACCCGGTAGCATCCGGAGTCTATGGTAGGCGCACCGTCCGCGGTCCGGGCGTGCAGATGAACGATGGCCGCACCGGCCCGCCAGCATCCCAAGGCTGCGTCCACCACCTCGTCCTGCGTCATGGGCAGGTTCGGATTGCGGTCCCGGTTGGGACTCGACCCGGTAATGGCTGCGGAAATCATTACCTTGTCCATTGCATTCCCTTCATTGCTGTTCTGGCGCAATTATTCCGGCTTGAGTCCGAGAGCGTTAACGACCTTTGCGATGTTCTCCACGTCGCTGCGGATCTGGCGGGTGAACTGCTCGGGTGCGTTGGGGCTGGGCGCAATGACGGTAAGCGAACTCATCTTGGCCATGAGCCCAGGATCGGACAGGGCTTTGCCGGCCTCTGAGTTGATGCGATCGACCAGGACCCGCGGCAGATTGGCGGGCCCCATGATTCCCCACCAGACGACGAGGTTGTACGCATTGGGCACAACCTCATTGACCGTCTGCACCTCGGGCCGCAGGCGGCTGCGAGTCTTGTCGACGAAGGCAATGAGCTTGAGCTTGCCGCTCGCGGCATGCTGGATGAAATTGTTGAGGTCGGAAATGTACAGATCGATCCGCCCGCTGATGAGGTCGTTGAGCGCCATCGCCGCATTGTTCCCCGCGTAAGGCACATGCAGCATTTGCGTGCCGGCCGCCATGTTGATCGCCTCGCCTTGCAGGTGCGCACCCGAGCCGATGCCGGTGCTGGCATAGGTCAGCTTGCCGGGATTCTGCCTGGCATAGTCGACAAGCTCCTTCATTGAATTGGCGGGCACGTTCGCGGCCGCCGCCAGGAAATACGGCGAACTGAACAACTGCACGATGTGGGTGTAATCCTTCAGCGCATCGACCGGCCACTCCCTGCGCAGGAACTTGTTGGTCGCCAGGCCCACATTGGCAAACAGCAGCGTGTAGCCGTTAGGCTCGGCCTTCGCGCCCGCGGCATAGGCTTCCAGCCCCCCGGCGCCGCGGCGTGCTTCGACCACGATGGGCTTGCCCAAACCCTCCGCCATCCGCGCCACCACGGTGCGCACGCCGATGTCCCCGACGCTGCCGACCGAAGCGCCGCTCAGCAGGACGATGGGCTTGGCCGGGTAGGACTGCGGCAAAGCGGCAAAAGGCACGGCGGCGCAGGCCGCTGCGCAAACCAGAGCTTTCATGGCGTGCTTCATGAGGCACCTCCTCCAAATTCGTCAACGCGAAGACTGCGTCCCTGACCGTCAGGAACGAAAAAGCAGGGAGCCACTAGACCAGGGGAAGGAATCATCATATTCCGATGGTGGGCTGAGCTTTGACCTAGATCAATCCTGGTGCGGACGAAGTATGCCGGGTTGCGGCGAGATTCTGAGCCTGTGCCACCGACAGTACCCGCGATGGCAAAAAATAGACTTCAGCTGGCGGTGAAAATGCCGTGCAGGTAACGCGGACTTCAGTAGCTTTGGTCCTTACCCATTAAACCGGTTCCACCGTCGTGATTCGCCCAAAATTAATGAACATAATCGGTATTGGGCGATGAATTGTGAGGCCAGCCACCCAGTCGATGGGAGAATTTCATGCATCCGCATACGTCATTCGCTGGATTGATTTACCTATTCTTTGGCAGTAGACTTATTTCTGTACAGTTGTACAGATTAAGGAGATATTCCTCATGGAACGAATTGGCATCTACGACGCCAGGGCAAGGCTGTCAGAATTGGTCGGTCGCGTGGAAGCGGGCGAAGAAGTGATGTTGACCCGGC
>MEQV01000297.1:0-9784 GCA_001770355.1 Betaproteobacteria bacterium RIFCSPLOWO2_02_FULL_62_17 | reverse complement strand
GCCGGTGGTGCGCATGGTGCCGGCGAAAGCGCGCCGCGAAGGATCCGGCGCCGCCACGGTGGCGCGCATCAAGGCACTCAGCAGGCGGCTCAACATCCGCGTGAGTAATCTGAGAGAGCTGATTGAAGAGGGCCGCGACTGATGGCATTCGTCGCCGACAATTCTGTCGTGGTGCCGTGGTTTGTCAATAACCAGGCGAATGACTATACGCGTGCCATGCTGCGTCGCAGCGCAGGAGAAACCGTCCACGTTCCCGCAGTGTGGCCAGCCGAGTTTGCCAACGTGATTCTCTCGCTCACGCACCGCCGCAGTCTCAAGCCGGCCAAGGTGCCAGGAATTCTGGGCGAACTCGAACAGATGGATATTGACACCGACCAGGCGTTGCCTTCCGTGCGCGCATTATTCGATCTGGGGCGGCGCTTTGCACTCGGCGCGTACGACGCCTCTTATCTGGAACTAGCCATGCGGATGCGATTGCCGCTCGCCGCGTGCGACGGCGCGCTACGAAAAGCGGCGGATCGTGCCGGTATATTGTTGACCTGAACTTAATTAGAGGTGCCCTACAGATTCACGCTGCGGCCGCCGTCCACCGAGATGGTCTGTCCGGTCACAAACGGCGCTTCGGCGACCAGGTAATACACCGCCTTGGCGATGTCCGCGGGTTCGCCAGCGCGTTTCAACAGGGTGTGCGAAATCACCCGTTGCCTTGCCAGTTCGTCGAAGGAATCGTCCTCCGGCCAGAGGATCGGCCCGGGCGCGACGGCGTTAACCCTGATTTCCGGACCCAGTTCGCGCGCCAGCGATCGCGTCAAGCCATCGAGCGCCGCCTTTGCAACGCTGTAGACGACGTAATTCTTCAGCGGGCGTTCGGCGTGAATGTCGGTGATATTGACAATGCTCCCCGAGGTTTTGCGCAGATAGGGCACCGCGGCCTGGCACAGGAACAGCGGCGCCTTCACATTGGTGCCGACGAGGCTTTCCCAATCCGTCTCCTTAATCGCCCCCATGGAGGTGGCATAGAAACTTGAAGCGTTATTGATGAGGGCATCAAGGTGGCCGAAGCGCGCCACGGTGTTGCGAATCATCTCGTTGAGACCGGAAATATTCAGCAGGTCGGCCTGGATAAGCGCCACCGAGTCGGCTCGAACTGCGTTGAGTTCAGCCTGCATCGCCTGCGCCTCGCGTTCCGAATGGTGGTAATGCATCACCAGATTGGCGCCAGCCTGATGCAGTCGGCGGGCGATTGCCGCGCCGACGCGCCGCGCGGCACCGGTGATGAGGATGACCTTGCCTTCCAGTGTTGCTGACATGGGTATTGATGGCTACCAATTAGCGGCGGCGTGCTGGCGGGTAATGCCGTTGCGAATCTTACCGGAATCGCGCAGCATGATAGCCGATGAGACCCCAGATGAATTCCACCAACGAGCTGCCCGTGCCCGATGCCGATGCTCTCGCGCACAGCGAACGCATGGCCGCGCACATCCGCGCGGCGATTGGCGCCGCGGGCGGCTGGATATCCTTTGCGCGCTACATGGACCTGGCGCTGTACGCGCCGGGGCTGGGCTATTACAGCGCGGGAGCGCGCAAGCTCGGCGCCGCCGGGGATTTCATCACCGCGCCGGAAATCTCCCCGCTGTTCGGCCATACCCTGGCGCGGCAGGTGCGGGAGGTATTGAACGAAGGCCTGGAGGAGATACTCGAAGTTGGCGCGGGCAGCGGCGCGCTTGCAGCCGCTTTGCTGGAGGAATTGGAGCGGCTGAATGCGCTTCCCGCCAGGTACCTGATTCTTGAACTCTCGGCGGATCTGCGTGA
Source organism: Betaproteobacteria bacterium RIFCSPLOWO2_02_FULL_62_17 (assembly GCA_001770355.1). Taxonomy (GTDB): domain Bacteria; phylum Pseudomonadota; class Gammaproteobacteria; order Burkholderiales; family SG8-39; genus 2-02-FULL-62-17. The sequence continues at coordinate 7,972 of MEQV01000297.1, read as the reverse complement.
GCGCAGCCGCGACACGCTGGCCGCGCGTGTGCCGCATCTGCTGGAGCGCGTGGCCTGGTTGAATCAATTGCCGCCGTCGTTCTGCGGATTGGTGCTGGGCAACGAGGTGCTCGACGCCATGCCCGTTCATCTGGTGCGCCAGCACGCCGGGCGCCTCGACGAGTTGGGCGTCGAAATCGCGAACGGTGCGTTTTGTTTCGCGCCCCATCCTGCGGAGGAAGCGCTGCGTCAGGCCGCCCCGGGGCTGCCGCTGCCCGAGGACTACCGCACCGAAATCGGCCTGGCGGCGCAGGCGTTCATGCGCAGTCTGGGCGCGTGCCTGGAAAAAGGCGTGGTGCTGTTTATCGATTACGGATTTCCGGCACGCGAGTTTTTTCATCCCGAACGGCGCGAGGGCACGCTCATGTGCCATTACCGTCACCGCGCGCACGCCGACCCGTTTTTTCTTCCCGGCCTGCAGGATATCACCGCGCACGTGGATTTCAGCGCCATCGCCGCGGCCGCCGCCGAGGACGAATTGGAACTCGTGGGTTACACGACGCAGGCCCAGTTTCTCATCAACTGCGGCATTACCGGCATTCTTGCGCGCGTGCCGCCAGAAGATGCCGCGCGCTATCTGCCCTTATCCAACCAGGCCAACCGCCTGCTCTCGCCCGCGGAAATGGGCGAACTGTTCAAGGTCATCGCATTTTCGAAAAACCGGCCGGCGCCGCTGCTGGGTTTTTCCCAAGGCGACCGCCGTCACACCTTGTAAGGTCCGTCGCGCTGCCGTAGACCTCCCAATCACCATTCAGAAGCTTGGGTTCAATTCGCCCGAATAAATTTCCCCTGTCCACCGGACGAGAGGAGAAATTTGAGGTGGCCACCAGTAGAAATACCGAGTACTTGTGCTAGCATAATGCTAGTATTTTACTAGCGCATGGAGATATCATGACAGGACTTGTAATCAAGGATTTGCCCGAAAAGTTACATCGGCAACTGAAGGAGCGGGCAAGCCGACACCATCGCAGCATGACCAAAGAAGTGCTTGCCATGCTGGAGCAGGCGCTCGCGAAAGACGCCGTATCGCCTCCCATTGCGCAACCGTTCAAAGGGGGCTTCGCACTTACCGACGATTTCATTGAACGTGCGCGGCGCGAGGGCCGCGAGTGATCGTCGTCGACACGAATGTCGTCGCCTATTTTTTCATCGAAGGCGAGAAAACGGCGCAGGCGAGAGAGGTGCGGCGCCGCGACCCGCATTGGTGCGCGCCTGCATTGTGGCGGCACGAATATTTAAATGTGTTGGCAACCTACGTGCGGGCAGGCGGTGCGGCCCTGGACGATGCACGCGTGCTCTGGAGACAGGGCCTCGATTTGCTCGCCTCCGCGGAACAGGATGTGGGCATGGAAGCCGCGCTCACCCTGACCACGCAGCACAGAATCAGCGCCTATGACGCACAATACGTCGCTTTGGCGAGGCAACTTCAGATCGTGTGTGTGACCGAAGATAAGGGACTGCTCGCGGCGTTTCCCACGCTCACCCAGACCATGCGCGGATTTCTCGGGCAATAGTGTCGCCGGGTCTGACCGGTTCGGTCTCTTCGTTCCATGCGGCTGTAAATTCATAGAATTGATAAAAAAACATCTATGTCTGGCAACCGTAAACGGGAAATTGCAATTCCATATTCAGAATTTTCGTTGCCAAAAAGCTATGGCGCGCCCCTGCGGTTTCTCGATTGAATTGCAGCGTAGGCGCAACAGTTCTGCCTGCGCGAGTCGATCTACGACGGCACCGCCATGCCCTTTTGCACGCCCGGACGCGCGCCGACTGCTTTGAACCAGCGCTCAACGTTGGGAAAGTCCGCCAGTTTGGTGTTGTGCCATTCAAAGCGCGACACCCACGGATAGGTGGCGATATCGGCGATCGAATACTCGCCGGCGAGATACTCGGCCTCGCCCAGGCGCGTGTTGAGCACGCCATATAAGCGGTCCTTCTCTTTGGTATAGCGGGCGATCGCATAGGGCACCGGTTCCTTGGCCGCGCGCAGAAAATGGTGCGTCTGGCCGAACGTCGGCCCCACGCCGCCCATCTGGAACATCAGCCATTCGAGCGCCTTGTAGCGGCCCGCTCCTTCCACCGGCAGGAACTTTTGTGTCTTGTCGGCTAGATAGATGAGTATTGCGCCAGACTCCATCATCGCAATGGATTTTCCGCCCGGCCCATCGGAATCGACGATGGAGGGAATCTTGCCGTTAGGATTGATCTTCAGATAATCCGGCGCGAACTGGTCGTCCTTGCTGATGTTGACCTTGTGCAGGGTATAGGGCAATGCGCACTCTTCGAGCATTATCGACACCTTCCTGCCGTTGGGCGTGCCCCAGGTGTAGAGATCGATCATTTTGTCATCCGGGCGTCTCGAGTTCGGGACGCAAGTCTACTATTGATGCGGCAGTTTTAAACGGCGCGCGCCGCGCAGCGTCGCAAGCCAAAGCCCCAGTTCGCCTCTGGCGAGGCTGCCGTCGCGATCGGCGTCAATGCGGTCAAAGCGGCGCGCGAAACGCGGCAATCGCTGGTTGAACTCGGCGCGGCTGATGGCGCCGTCGCCATCGCCGTCGGCAATGCGGAGAATTTCCTCCACCCCTTTGGACGGCGCCAGTCGCTTCGCTGCCCGTTTCGCGCCGCGCGCAGCGTCCCGCCAGGCGCGAACTTCCGCGCCACTGATGACGCCGTCCCGATTGCTGTCGATGGCATCGAAATGGCGCGCCAGCCGCGGCAAGCGCCGCGCTTCCTCGCGCGACAAGCGGCCGTCACCGTCGGCATCGGCTCTGGTCCAGGATTCGGGCTGACTGAGCCGCGGATTGGACGCCATGAGCTCCACAGCAGCGGCCGATAGCGTAACGGCGGCGAGCAGCCCCGCCAGTAGCGACGCAGGATTCATTTGCGCACAACGCGGCTGGCAGCACCAACGTTGACGCCCCGCCTGCTTATCCCGGGTTGCGCGGGTTCTTGGCGGCGCCGGCGCGCAGGCGCGCGTGCACCGCCGGACGCGCGGGATCGGAGGATTCCAGCCGGTGCTCGAGCGCTTCGAGCTTGGCCTTCATCGCCTCCCCCAGATACATCTGCGGATTCGAAGGCGTAAAACCGCCGCTTTTCTCGCGCTCCAGCAGCGCCGCCGCCGCCAGTGTGAACGCCGCGGAGAACGAGCGCGTTGCGCGCAGCGCCCGGTCGAAATAGGCCTCACTGAACCAAGTGAATCTGCTGCCTGCTTCGCAGCCGAACGAGGTATTTTCCGCGTCCGATGCGGTGATTATCAGGGTGTTGTCATCCTTGATCTGCTCGACAAAGCCGCCCGAATAGCAGGCGGATATCACGATCACTTTCCATTTAATGCCGCTGTCGGCAAGCATGCGCGACAGCAGCGTGGGATTCAATTGTGTCAGGGCGAGCGGCGGCATCTCGAAGGAAAGCGCGTGTTTCGCGGAGCCGTGCGTGGACAGAAACAGGAAAACAATGTCCTCCTCGACGTTGATGTTTTCGCCCAGGTAGTCAAGCGCGGCGCGCAGATTGTGGACCGTGGCCAGGGGCAGGCTGGCCAGCGTCGAAGTGTGATTGGCCAAGGCAATGGAGCGTCCCGCGGTATCGAAGCGCTCGACCATGAGGCGGCGCACGACGCCGAGCTCGTTGATGAAAGTTTCCTGGAGGGCGTAGGGCGCCGCGCCGATGAAATAGATATCGTCGATACCTGGCCTCTGCTCTTCGAGCTCGAAAAGTTGCCGCTCCAGCAGGTTGCCCTGCAGGTGGAACAAGTCCTCGCGGATCAGCCCCTCGGCGGGCTGCTCGCCGGTCTGCGGCAAGCCACTCCACAGCTCGCTGCGCGGAAAACCGAAAGCGAAAAACAACAGCATCAAGACGAACAGCAGCGATGCCGCGAGCGAGCGCCATGCCTGCCAGCCTGCAATCACCACCTGCACCCGCAACAGCACCAGCAGCGCCCATAGCAGGAAAACCTGATTGAGGTAAGGCGCGTACTCGACCATCGGCTCCAGTTGCGCAAGGCGATAAACGAGGACCGCGGCGATCTCGAACAGCGGATCGGAGGCGACCATCAGTACCGCGAAGGCCAGGGCGTAAGCAGGATTGCGCAGCGCGGCCGCGGCCAGAAGGCAGAAAAGCAGAACGATGGGTATCTGCGCCAGGCCCGCGGTGAGCGCGCCCGGATTGATGGTGCCGGGCAATCCTTCCCGCGCCATGCCGCCGAAAAACCAGATGACAAAGCTCGCCACCACCAACAGCGCGTAGTTTGCCGCCGAGACCCGCAGATCCTCGGGTTTCACGGGCATGAACAGGGCCAGCCGCGTGCCCGCGGAGAGATTGGCGGCGAACTCCCGCCACACGAGCGCGATGCTCACCGGCCCTGTGCTCCGCCTATTGTCTGCAGCAGATTGGCGTAGCGTGCCGCGCGTATGCGCGCGCCGATGTCACCGCCTTCAGCCGCAAGGGCCGCCGCATCGATGTGGCGCGCCACGGCAAGCGCTGCCCGCGTTGCGCGACGCGGCAGATAGGGGATCTGTGCCCAATGTCTCGCGGCGTAAGCCTCGCCCTCGGACACGTCCATGAGCTCTTCAAGCCGTTGCGGCCGGCGAAACGCGTCGCTGGCTTCCACCAGGTCGAGCAGTTCCCGGGGCGCGAGATCCTGCGCGCGCGCCGCGGCGGCGCCCAGGCGCGCGGCCAGCAGCGCCAGGTCGCGGCATTCGGTTGGCACCCTGAACGATTCGCACAAGGCTTCCAGGCGCTCAATCGATTCGCGCGCGGCGCGGGTGACCAGGGCAAAGCGCACCGCCAGCGAATAGTTTTCTTTCGCGGCGAAGCCAAGCGCCCTGGCCGCCAGATCACTGGTGGCGTTCGTGGGCAATTGGTGGGCCGCTTCTATGCCAAGCGCCGGATAGGCCTTTGGCAGCAATCCGCACTGCGCCAGTTCAGCCAGCATGCGCCAGGGTTTCTTTTCCATCAGCCCGCGCGCGAATTCCTGCCAGACGCGCTCCGCGACCAGCGCGTCGGCTTCGCCGCTCGCCACCATGGTTTTCATCAGCGCCGCGGTCTCGGGCGCGATCGCGAAGCCGAAGCGCGCGGCAAAACGCGCCACGCGAAGGATGCGCACCGGATCTTCGCTGAACGCGGGGCTCACATGCCGCAGCACCCCCGCGCGCAGATCGCGCTCGCCGCCGAACGGGTCGATGAGCACGCCGTCCTCGCCGCGCGCCATGGCATTGATGGTGAGATCGCGGCGCGCCAGGTCCTCTTCCAGTGTCACCTCGGGGGAGGCTTGCACGGAAAAACCCTTGTAGCCGCGCGCGGTCTTGCGTTCGGTGCGCGCCAGGGCGTATTCCTCGCGGCTAGCAGGATGCAGGAAAACCGGAAAATCCTTCCCGACAGGAAGGTAGCCTTCCTGCCCCATCTGTTCCGCAGTGGCACCGACCACCACCCAATCGCGATCACTGACGGGAAGCCCCAGCAATTCATCGCGAATCGAGCCGCCGACCTGATAAATGCGCATGGTGTTCACCTGCATGCGGCGCAGCGCGTGGCTTTCAACCCCATGCGCGGCGCAAGGCGTTTAACAGTCCGCTGCAGCGCGCGCGCCGCTCAACGTCCCGCCCTGCCGCGATACTCGTGGTATTGCGTTCTGGGTCCTTTGCCCGCCAGCCATGCAGGCGCGGTGCTTTCCAGTGAAACAGGGTGGATGCCGAAGGGGAACTCGCAATCGCAGGTGCTGGGCACCTGCATCGAACGAAGGTTGTCGCGCGACAGAAGCTTCACCGGCAGCCACTCCATGAACCAGGCCTGCAGATACGCAAGGCTGTCGGGAAGGCCGATGACCTGGCGCCGGTGGCCGCTCGCGGCGCCGGCAAAGCGCACCAGTTCGGCAAGCGTATACACCTTGGGGCCGCATAGATCGTAGCTGCGATGAATGGAATCACGCTCGACCAGGCAGCGCGCCACGCATTCGGCGACGTCGGTCACATGCACCGGCTGAAACTTCGCCTCGGGGCAGGCGAGCAGCATCACCGGGAGAACGCACTGCAGGCGTGAAAACAGATTGAGAAAGTTGTCCTCGGGTCCGAACACCACCGAGGGGCGAAGGACGGTCGCATCGATGCGCGTGCGCGCCGCGATCAGCACTTCCTCGCCCGCCGCCTTGGATCGCAGATATTCGCTGGGTGCATCGCTCTTCGCCCCCAGGGCGCTGACATGCACCAGACGCCGGATTCCGGCCTTATGGCAGGCATCGGTGATGCGGCGCGGCAGTTCCACGTGGACCCGTGCGAAATCCGCGCCATAGGGATCGCCGGGGCGGCTGTGCAGGATACCGGCCAGATTCACCACGGCATCGCAACCGGCTACCAGTTGGTCCAGAGCGCGATCGTCGTGAACATCGGCCTGCAGCACGTCAACCGTCGGCAGCAGAAATAATTGCCTCGCGCGCTCGCGCCGACGCGTGGCCACCCGCACCGTGTGGCCTGCCTGAACCAGCCTTGCGACCACATGGCTGCCGACGAAGCCGCTGCCTCCAATGACCAGAATTTGGGACATGATGTCTAAATCCTAGGAAACACTGAACAAGTGTCTATTTTTGAAAACCGGCCCATATTGTTTCCTCTAATTTGGGGGATATACATGGGGGCAATGGCCCCATTGTTCACTACTTACCTTATGGAATATTGCTGCTCTGCGCGCGCCCGCGGGCGCCAATCACTCCCATGCGTTCGTGCAGGCTGCGCGGATTGCCGCCGTGAACCGCGGCATAGTAGAGCGCATTGGTCATGACTTTCTTGACGTAATCGCGGGTTTCATCGAAGGGGATGCTTTCCGCGTAAATCGCTCCCTCCAGCGGCTTGTCGTCCTGCCAGCGGCGCGCGCGCCCCGGCCCGGCATTGTAGGCAGCCGATGCCAGCACCGTTTGTCCGTCCAGGTCGTCGAGCACGGTCTTCAGATAAAACGAACCCAGTGCCGCGTTGACCTCCACCGAGTGCACCTTGGCCCACTGAAAATCCTTCATCCCCATCTTGCGGGCCACCCAGCGCGCCGTGGCCGGCATCAACTGCATCAAACCCGCGGCGCCCACCGAGGACTTCGCGTTCGAGATGAAGCGCGACTCCTGACGCACCAGCCCCAGCACCCAGTGCTCCTCCAGTTTTTGCGCGCGCGCCTGTCCGGCAAATACCTGCTGGTAAGGCGCGAGATAACGCAGCGCAAAGTCGTGCTGCGCGACGGTGCGATCGGCGGTGTTGATGGCGCGATCCCAGATTTCGTTGCGCTTGGCGATTTCCGACGCGGCGATGAGCTGGCGGTCGTCCATGCCGCGCAGCGACCAGTTCCATTCGCGCACCGCCTCGGTACGCAGGTCCAGGCGAAACAAGGCCATGGCGCGCTGCAATCCCGGCAGGGCAATGGCCTGGCTCAGTTCTTCGGTAGTTGGGGCGCTAGCCTGCGCCGGCAACTTGAACACAAGGCCCTGCTCCTCCGCGGCAAGTTGACCGTAAAAGCTGAACTCTGCGGCGATGCGGGAGAATTCCGCGCGTGCCGCATCGGTGCTGCCGGCCTCCTTGAGCGCGCGCGCGTGCCAGTAAATCCAGGTGGAATCCAGGCGCGCCTGCGGACGCATTTTTTCGATGGCGGCGCGCACTTCCGGCCAGGCGCCGTTGCGCAATGCGATGCGGGCGCGCCAGGCAAGCTGTTGGTCATTGAGGGTGGTGTCACTGGCCTGCGCGAACCAGCTCATTGCCTCGGGCAGGTGGCGCCTTGCGCCCCAATGCGCAATCTGGCCCCACACATAGCCCTGGTCCTCGGCGGAGAAACCGGCGCGCAGCGATTCATTCCAGCGTACCGCCGCGGCCTGTGGATCGGCGCGCGCCAGGCGCATCAGAGCCAGGATCACCATTTCCCGCGCGGTGCGGGCGCCTGCTGTACTCGGCACCTGCAGCAGATATTT
>MEQV01000296.1:1864-5026 GCA_001770355.1 Betaproteobacteria bacterium RIFCSPLOWO2_02_FULL_62_17 | reverse complement strand
TCATGGACGGCACACTGGTCATGGAGGGTGGACAGATGGTGTTCCGGCGTGGCCAACTGGCGCTGGTGCTGCCAACGCACGTTGCCGAGCGGGTGGCGGGTCAGGCCGGGCGCGCCGTGGTGCTGGGCATTCGCGCCGAGGACGTGGCATCGCACAGCGGCGAATCAACCGGAGATTGCCTGCAGGGCCGCATCCTCTCGGTGCTGCCGGTCGGTTCCGACCAGTTTCTGGAAGTCGAAGTGGAGGGGACCAAGCTGTTCTTCCGCGTCGGCAAGGAAGGCCAGCACAAGGACGGCGAAAACGCAGTCCTGCGCGTGAACCTGAACCGCCTGCACTTGTTCGACAAGCAGGACAGCCAGAGCCTGGTCTGGTAGGACGCGTTTGTGAAACCCGCTGCATTTGACTACCTGCGCCCCAGCTCGCTCGAAGAAGCGCTGCAACAACTGGCGGCTGGCGGTGACCATGCCAAGGTGATTGCCGGTGGCCAGAGCCTGGGGCCCATGTTGAACATGCGGCTGGCGATGCCATCGGCGCTCATTGACCTGAATGACTTGACGGAGCTCGCCTATATCCGCGAAGGCGGTGCTTTCCTGAGCATTGGCGCCCTGACCCGGCATGAGCAGATTGCCGGATCCGCGCTGGTGCAGGCCCGCTGCCCCTTGCTGGGGCAAGCAGCGAAAACCATCGGCCACTACGCGATTCGCCAGCGCGGCACCATCGGCGGGAGTCTGGCGCATGCCGACCCGGCCGCGCAGTTCCCCCTGATTGCGATGACGCTGGGCGCGGAGATCGAGATAGCGTGCCATGGCGGGTCGCGCCGTGTGCCGGCATCGGCCTTTTTCCAGTCCGCGATGACGACGGCGCTGGCGCCGGACGAAATCATCCGTTGTGTGCACTTTCCGACGATCAGCGTGCATGAGGGGACGTCTTTTCAGTTGTTCAATCGACGTCATGGCGACTACGCGATCGTCGCGGTAGCAGTCACGGTGGCACTGGAGGGCGAGCGCGTCGTGCGCGTGCGCTTGGGGCTAAGCGGCGTGAGTGCCATCCCGCAATCGTGTGATGACATGGTGCGCCCCTTGCTCGGCCAGGTGGCCAATGCGGCATGGGCGGCGGAAGTGGCGCGCGCGGTTCGCGCCGCCGTGGCGCCCGAAGACGACGCGGGCATCACGGCGGTGTACCGCAAGGAATTGACAGAAAAGCTGGTGCAACAGGCATTGGAGCGCGCCCTGAGTCGCGCCAAAGGATGAATCAAATGAGTCATGTGGAGAAACGAGCGATCACGCTGACGGTGAATGGTAAAAACCACGAATTGTTGGTAGAACCCCGCAAGCTGTTGGCGGACGCATTGCGCGAGGACTGCCGTTTGACCGGCACCCACGTTGGCTGCGAGCATGGTGTGTGTGGCGCCTGCACCGTGCTGGTGGATGGCAAGCCCGTGCGCTCATGTCTCACCTACGCCATCCAGATGGAGGGGCATGAGGTGTCGACGATCGAGTCGGTGGCCATCGAAGGCATCCTGTCTCCGTTGCAGCAGGCGCTGCACGAGGCCCATGGCTTGCAGTGCGGCTTTTGCACGCCCGGCATTGTGATGACCTTCGAGGCGTTTCTCAAAATCAATCCGGCACCGAGCGAAGAAGAGATTCGTGATGTGCTGTCGGGCAACCTGTGTCGCTGCACCGGCTACCAGAATATTGTGAAGGCCATCCAGCAGGCGGCGGCCCAGATCCGAAGGAATGCGGACCATGTCGCAGCCTGAGTTTCGTCACATCGGTCAGCACCTTCCGCGCAAGGAAGACTACCGCCTGCTGACCGGGCAAGGCCGCTTTGTGGACGACATCGACATTCCAGGCGCCCTGCATGCCTGCTTTGTGCGCTCACCCCATGCCCACGCCCGCATCGTTTCCCTCAACGCCGAGGCGGCGCGCGCGATGCCCGGTGTGGTGGCCATTGTGACGGGGCATGATCTGGCCCAATGGACCACGCGCCAGCGCATGGCGCCGCCGATCGCGGGCCTGCAGCCGATGGAGATGGACACCCTGCCCATCGACAAAGTGCGCTTTCAGGGCGATCCGGTGGCCTGCGTGCTGGCGACCGATCGCTATCTGGCGGAGGACGCTGCCGAGCAGGTGCTGGTGAATTACGACGTGTTGCCTGCGGTCAGCACCATGTGGCAGGCGCTGGAGCCGGAGGCACCCCGGGTCGATGACAGCCTGAGCTCCAACCTGTTGTCGCATCAGCATGCGGACCACGGCGATGTCGCAGCGCGCAAGCGCGAGGCCTACCGGGTGATCGAAAGCACTTTTTCCCAGCACCGGCAGACCCATTTGCCGATTGAGACGCGCGGCTGCATCGCGGTGTGGGATGACGGGCGTCAGCATCTGACCTTCCATGTCGGAACCCAGGTGCCGCATCCCTACCGCACCACGCTGGCCAGCCGATTGCGCCTGTCGGAATCCCAGGTCAGTGTCATTTCGCCGGATGTGGGAGGCGGTTTCGGCCAGAAAATCGCCCTGTACCGGGAAGAGTTGACGGTTGCTGCGCTCGCGCGTCAGTTGAAGCGGCCGGTGCGCTGGCGCGAGGACCGGCTGGAGAACCTGTTGGCCTCCTCACAGGCGCGAGAGGACTTCTGCCGGACCCGGGCCGCGGTCAGCGCCGACGGCCGCCTGCTTGGCCTGGAGCTGGACATTGTGGAGGACTTCGGCGCCTACAGTTTTTACCCGGGCAACTATCTGGCCCGCGTGGTGGCCATGATCCTGACCGGCCCCTACAAGGTGCAGGACTACAGTTACGACGTCAAGGTGGTGCTGAGCAACAAGGTCGGCAATGGCCCGATGCGCGCGCCCATGGCCATCACGAGCTGGGTGATGGACGGCACCATGGACGCGATTGCGCGCGAACTCCAGCTGGATCCGGTGGCCGTGCGGCGGCTCAACATGCTGCAGCTGCAGGATTTTCCGTACACCATGGCGACCGGCGAGGTGCTGGCCGACATCACCCCGCGTGAAACCCTGGAAGGTGCGCTCGCCGCCATCGACTACGAAAATTTCCGCCAGCGCCAGCAGCAGGCGCGCGCGCAAGGGGTTTATCTGGGTCTGGGCATTTGCACGGTGGTCGAGTCCACCACCTATGGCTCCCGCTTTTACAAAGCTGCTGGCATTG
>MEQV01000296.1:1235-1858 GCA_001770355.1 Betaproteobacteria bacterium RIFCSPLOWO2_02_FULL_62_17 | reverse complement strand
CGGGGCATGAAGCAGCCTGGCTGCGCATTGAGCCCTCGGGCGCGGTGAATGCCTCGGTGGGTCTGGGCGCCACCGGCCAGGGTTATGAAACCTCCCTGGCCCATGCCGTGGCCGAAGGCCTGGGCATTCTGCCGCAGCAGGTGCATTTGCATATCGGCCATACCGACATCGCCCCCTACGGCATGGGCAGCCGGGGCGCGCGCGGCGGTACGGCTGGCGGCGGCACCCTGTATTTGTGTGCCCAGGAAGCTCAGGTCAAAGTACTGGCGATTGCCGCCGGGCTGCTGGGTCTGGGCGATGGCGCCGCGCTGCGCCTGCAGGATGGCTGCGTCGAGAAGATGAGCGACGGCATCTGGACTGCCACCGGCGTGGGTCTGGCCGACGTTGCGCGGACGGCCTATCTGGACCCCCTGGCCTTGCCTGCCGGGATGGCTCCCGGTCTGGAGTTTCACAAGACTTATGAGCCACCGCCCATGACCTATTCCAACTCCACGCATGTGTGCGAAGTGGAAGTGCAGGTCGACACCGGAGCCATCCGTTTTGCCCGTTATGTGGTGGCGGAAGATTGCGGTACGGTGCTTAGCCCGGTGGTGGTGGAAGGGCAGCAGCACGGGGCGATTGCC
>MEQV01000296.1:0-1161 GCA_001770355.1 Betaproteobacteria bacterium RIFCSPLOWO2_02_FULL_62_17 | reverse complement strand
CGATTACCTGGTGGCCACGGCCTGCGAGTTGCCCCATTTCGAGCTCATCCCGATGCACACGCCGAACCGGGCGACGCCGGCGGGCATCAAGGGCATGGCCGAGGGCGGCGTGATGGGCGCCATCGGGGCGCTGACCAACGCCGTCAATGATGCGCTCGCACCTTTCGATGTGGTGGCCGACCGGCAGCCGCTGACCCCGATGTATTTGCGCGATCTGCTGCGCGAAAAAACTGTATTCATTAACAAGGCATGACACATGACTGATAGCAAAAACAAGCCCCGCGTGGGCTTTATCGGATTGGGAAATATGGGCCAGAGCATGGCCGGGCACATCCTGCAGGCGGGTTATCCGCTGCGGGTCTACAACCGCTCACGCGACAAGGCCGAAGCCTTGCTGGCGCGCGGTGCTGTCTGGTGCGACAGCCCGGGTGAGCTGGCCGCCAACGCCGACGTGATCATCACCATCGTGGGCTATCCGCATGACGTGGAGCAGGTCTATCTTGGCGACAACGGCATTGTGGCGCGGGCCCGCGGGGCATTGCTGATCGACATGACGACCTCCAGCCCCGAACTGGCGCAACGCATTGCCAAAGCGGCTGCCGAGCAGGGGTGCAGCGCGCTGGACGCACCGGTGTCCGGTGGCGACATCGGCGCACGCGATGCCAAACTCGCCATCATGGTGGGCGGCGCGCAGGCAGCGTTCGATGCCGCTCTGCCGATCCTGCAATTGCTGGGCCCCAACATTGTGCTGCAAGGCGGCCCCGGTGCCGGACAACATACCAAGATGTGCAACCAGATCGTGATTGCTGCCACCATCATGGGCGTCTGCGAAGGGCTGGCCTACGGCAAGGCTGCCGGGCTGGACCTGCCGACCGTGCTCAAGTCCATTGGCGGTGGCGCCGCGTCGGGGTTCCAGCTGACCGTGATGGGGCAGAAAATCATCAACGGCGACTTTGCGCCAGGCTTCTTTGTGGAGCATTTCATCAAGGACCTGGGCATTGCCCTTGCCGAAGCCAAGCGCATGCAGCTGGACCTGCCGGCGCTGGCACTGGCACGCAGGCTGTATGAGGAACTGGCGCAGCAAGGCCACGGCCGGCTCGGTACCCAGGCGCTGTTCAAACACTACGAGGCATAAAACATGGCGATGGAATTCTCCGGGGA
>MEQV01000295.1:11472-15533 GCA_001770355.1 Betaproteobacteria bacterium RIFCSPLOWO2_02_FULL_62_17 | reverse complement strand
TGCCGCCGGCGAGAATCACTTCTCGTGTTTCGACGGTTCGCAATTGCAATTGCATTGCCACGTGCTCGGGAATGCGAAGGTGCAAAGCGCCCGTGTCCACCAGGGCATCGGCATCGATTTCCTCAAGTTCGGGTTTGGCATCGTTGGCCAGGAGCAGTTGCGCGCGGATGATTCCCATGAGCAGCTCCTTGAATCGCCATGCCATTGTAGCCCCAAGGATCGGTGCCTGAAGGGATTCGAGCGTCTGGGAGGCCAGTGCATGCTTGTTCCCTCAATCACGGTAGATGATATTCGGTGATGCCGGAGACGGATTTCTTTTTCGGCCGCTTGGGCACCTCGGGGCCTTCGCTGTAAACCGCCTTTACCGCCGGCCGCGAATTGGAGCGGTCCCACCAATCCATCATGCGCGGCAGCAGCTTGCGGTCGAGTTTTTCGGGATACAACTCCGAGATGCGGTGCACGATCGCCAGCATGTTGATGTCGCCCAGCGAATAGGTCGCCCCGGCCAGCCACGGTCCGCGCGCGGCCAGTTCCTCTTCCATGCGGCCGAATACGAAGACCACATTTCCCAGCGCCGCCTCCAGCTGCTCGGGCGTGTAGCCGCCGTGCGCCAGGCGATGCCAGCGCTCGCGCTTCTCAGGCACCGGCGTGTGCGCCAGCATGAAATCCTGTTCCGCGGGGCTAAGGTCGTCCAACAGCGCCTTGAGCATGCGCGTGTGCGTAAGGCGCGCGAGCGACAGATGCACCTCGTCCGCGGTCCAGGCCCAGTAGCGCATGCGCGCGCGCTCCACCAGGTTGGCCGGGCGCAGCGGCGGCTCGGGAAATGCATCGTCGATGTATTCGTTGATGCAGAAGGAATTGATGATCGGCACGCCGTCGTGGACCAGCGTCGGCACCACGCCATTGGGATTGAGTTTCAGATATTCCGGATTGAGGTTCTCGTAGCGCCACAGTTCGACAAAGCGGCTTTCATATTTCAAACCTTTCTCGCGCAGGCAGTGGCGCACCTGCTTCGAACAGGTGGTCAGGCCGCTGTGATAGAGCTCAAGCATGGTGAATCCCCTTGACGAAGAAACCTGTGATCAATTTTTGAGCATGTGTTCGTAGTTCGCTCCCATCACCTGCGTGATGCGCTCGCCCGCCTGCAGCGCCTTTGCCATCGCCGCCTCGCGCGCGACGATGGCTTCCGCCGCATCGAGCACGCGCCCGATCGCGGCGGCGGCGATGAATATCACCGCGCTGCCGTCGGCCACCACGTAGTCGCCGGGACTGACGATCACGTCGCCGATCATGACCGGCACATTGGTCGCCGTCTCGTGGATGCGGCCGCGCGCGGTGCGCGCGGTGCAGCCGCGCGCGAATACCGGAAAATCGTGGCCGCGCGCTTCGTCGATGTCGCGCACCGGGCCGTCGGCCACCACGCCCTCGACACCGCGCAGTTTCGCGCCGAGCGTAAGAATTCCGCCCCAGGAACCGGCCTCGATGCCGCTCTTCTGCTCGACCACGATGACGTGGCCCGGTCCCGCGAGCTCGATCGCGGCAGTGCAAAGATGGCGCGCGGGACCGGGCGGCGCGTTGCCGGCAGCGAGCTTTACCGTCACCGCCAGCCCGGCAATGCGCCGCGAAGCCGACAGTTGCGGCAATCCCGAAACCACGCCGCTCACCTGCAGCTTGTCCATCGCATCGGAAACCGCGCAGCAATCGAGCTTTGCCAGTCTTTGCACGTTCGAATCGATCATGAGTAGGGACGCTCCTGTTCGGGCCCATTCAAGACATGTGAATGCCGCCGCGAAGTATGCCCGATGTGCGCTCAATCCCGCTATCGGCTCCTGCTGTCGGCAATGCATTGCCACGGCCCGCCGCCGCCCCCTATACTTGCGCCCATACCCGGACCTTCGCCGCACCAGGAGACCACAGCATGAATCCATCCCGATCCGCTGTCATGGCGATACTCGCGCTGCTCGCCGCCGCGCCGGCATGGGCACAGAACTACCCGGCCAAACCGGTGCGCATGATCGTGCCGTTCGCGCCCGGCGGCGTTCTGGATGGCTTGCTGCGCCCGATCGCCTCCAATCTGGGCGATGCGCTCGGCCAGCCCGTGATCACCGAGAACCGCCCGGGCGCAAACACAGGGCTGGGCACCGGAGTGTGCGCGAAAGGCACGCCGGATGGCTATACCATCTGCGGCTCAGGCAGCGGCGTCGCCTTCAACCCGCTGCTGTACCGCAGCCTGGGCTATGTGCCGGAGAGGGACCTCGCCCCGGTCACCAACATGGTGTTTCTTGACGGGCCGATCGTGGTGCACGCGTCGCTGCCGATCACCAACATGGCAAGCCTTGTCGCCTATGCCAAGGCCAATCCGGGCAAGCTCAATTTCGGCTCCTTCGGCGAAGGCAGCCCCGGTCACCTGTATATCGAATGGATAAAGAACCGCACCGGCATCGACGTGGCGCACATCTCCTACAAAGGCGCGGCTCCGGTAATCGCGGCCCTGCTCGCCAACGAAGTGCAGTTGATTTATATGGCCACGGGCGCCATCCTGCCGCATATCAAAGCCGGCAAAGCGCGCGCCATCGTGATGCCCAGCCCGACGCGGTCGAAATTTCTCGCCGACGTGCCGACCTTCGTCGATGAAGGTTTCGATTTCCGTCCGTCGTCGTGGTTCGGTCTGTTCATGACCGCCGGCACGCCCGCTCCGGTCACGCAGCGCATCCATGCCGAGGTTCGCAAGATTCTCTTCACCCCGGCTTTCGGCGACAAGATCCTCACCCCGCAGTTCTATACGCCGGTGGGCAATACGCCGGAACAGTTCGCGGAATTTCTCAAGGGCGAGCGCGCAACCGCGGCGATGCTGGTGAAGATTTCCGGGCTTAAACCTTTTGACTGAAGATGCATTGCCCAACCATTGGCCGGTGCCGAACCCTTTGCTCCATCGGTTCGCGACTTTCATCCAAGGAGAACTGACATGCAAACCATGAGAATCCTGTTTCCCATCGTCGTGTCGGCGATCCTCCCGATGGCCATGGCGCAGGCGCAGACCTGGCCGGCCAAACCGGTTCGCATGGTGGTCGCGAACTCGGCCGGGTCGGCGACCGACGTTGCCGGCAGGGTATTTGCCGATCAGTTGAGCAAGCTGGTGTCGCGCCCGGTGGCCATCGAGAACCGCCCCGGTGGCGACGGCTTCATCGGCGCGCAGGCGGTGATCGGCGCCGCGCCCGACGGCTACACGCTGTTCTTTGCCTCCCAATCCACCGTGGCCATCGACCCGCACACGCACAAGACCATGCCGTTCGACCCGGTGCGCGATTTCACGCCGCTGGCGGTAGTGTGCGATGACACCGGCCCGACCGCCATTTTCGTGCACCCTTCGATGCCCGTCGAAACGCTTCAGGGACTGGTCGACTACACCAAGAATAATCCGGGAAAAGTGAATTACGGCAGCACCGTGCCGCTGTTCAGGATGCTGGCGGACTGGATCCAGGCGCGTGCCGGCATCAAGATGAACGAGATCCGCTACAAGGCCACGCCGCAGGCCAACCAGGATGCGCTCTCCGGGCAATTGCAGGTCTACATCACCGCCTACGGCCCGATGGTGCCCAACGTCAATGCCGGCAAACTGCGCGTGCTGGCGGTCACCGTGCGCCAGGCCGATATCGCGCATATCCCGACGGTGGCGGAAACCTTCCCCGGTTTCGAGATGCGCGGCGGCATTTTCCTGCTCGGGCCGGCCAACATGCCCGCGGACCTGGTCCAGCGCATCAATGCGGCGGCCGGAATGGTCGTCAAGGACCCGCAGTTCAACCTGACCCTGAAGAATCTGCGCTGGCAGAACGTCGACGGCGGGCGCACGCCCGCGGAAACCGCGGAGTTCATACGCAATCAGCGCGAGCGCTGGGGCCGTTTCATCAAGGAAGCGGGCATCACGCCCCAATAGCCTCGCGGCGGCGGCCCCACCACAGTCGGGAATGACATTTGAGCAAGCCGCCGATAGATTTTTACTTCGACTTCGTCTCGCCCTACGGCTACTTCGGCTCGACACAGATCGAAGCCATCGCCGCGCG
>MEQV01000295.1:7847-11457 GCA_001770355.1 Betaproteobacteria bacterium RIFCSPLOWO2_02_FULL_62_17 | reverse complement strand
CGACTGGCGCCCGGTGCTGATCGGCGTCACCGTGCTGCAGATCATGGGCATGAAGCCGCTCACCGAAACGCCGCTGAAAAAGGACTATCTGCGCCGCGACGCGCCGCGCATGGCGCGCCTGCTGGGCGTGCCGTTTCGTTTCCACGACCGCAAGGGGGGCAACTCCCTGGCCGCGTCACGCGCGTTCCTGTGGCTCAAGGCGCGCGACGCCGCGCTCGCCACACGCTTCGCTCACGGTGTCTATGCAAGGCTGTGGGTAGAGGGCCGCGACATCACCGACGCGCAATCGGTTGCTGAGGTCGCGGTGCCGTTCGGCGTCGATCGGGACGAGTTGCTGGCCGCCATCGCATCCCCGCAGGCCAAGCAGGCGCTGAAGGACGCGGTGGATCTCGCGGTCGCCAAGGGCGTATTCGGCGTGCCCACCTTCATCGTCGACGGCGAGCCGATCTGGGGCAGCGACCGGCTGTGGATGCTGGAACACTGGCTCAATCATGAATCGTGGGACGCTGTGCAAGCGCCCCGTTCCAGTCCAGAATAGCGCATGGACGATCATCAATGAAAACCCCCGATAGCGCGGCGCGATTGGATAAAATGGCATTGGTGCCGCAATTCGGCTCCGCGGAGGATTTCGCGGCGCGCCTCAAGTCGGAGCGCGAACGCCGGGCTGGCATCATCAAACGCCCGAATCTCAAGGTGGAAGACTAGAAAGCAGGTGTTGTTTTACGCATGAGCATGTTCTCCAGAATCATTTCCAGTCAGATCAATTGGGACAAGGCCGACACTGAGCAGAGGCTTGCGGCACTGGCCGAGCTGCCGCCGAACGACCCGCTGATCGAGCAATTGGCGCTGCGTGACGCCGACGAACGCGTGCGCCGCAAGGCATTCGAGAGCATGCGATGCGAGGCGCAGTTGCGCCTGGTCGGCACGGTTCAGGCTGGTGACGAGGCTTACCTTGCCACCTGCCTGGGCGAGCGCTTCGACGATCAGGTCCTTTCCTCCGGCGATGTGGTGGCGCAACTGATAACGGCGCCGTCCTCATTCCGCATCGCCTTGATAGCTCACGCGAAAAGCGAGTCATTGGCGATTGCGCTCACCGAAACGCTGGACCACGATGCCGATCGTGCCCAGGTGGTGCGTGGCAAGGGCGCCATAGGCGCGCGTGCCGCGGCGGCGCGAGTCATGCGCGACAGTGAACTCCTGGAAGAGCTTGCGCTGGAGTTTCGTGACAAGCAGCGTCGCATCTATCGCGCGGCACGCGATCGCGCTGATGAATTGCTTGCCGCCCGCGAAGCGCGGCGCCATGCATTGGAGCTTTGTGAGCGGCTGGAAGGCCTGTTGGCGCGCCATGAACTCACGCTCACCGCGTTCACCCACGCGGAACGCGAATGGCAAGCACTGGCTCCTTCTCCGGCGCAGGACGCAGAAGCATTCGCGGAGTTACAGAGGCGCTACGCCGGTTTGCAAGGCAAGGCGCGCACTCTGCTGCAGGAGCAAGGCGAAATCTGGAGGGAGGCTGAACGGCTGAAGGTGGCGCTTGCCGAGCTTGCCGCCCGCTGCGCCACCGATGATGCCGTCGAACCCGAGGCGCTCGTAAGTCTTGTGGCGGAGCGCGAAGCCGCCGTGGCGAAGCTCGCGCAATCCGCTTTTGCGACGCTGCCCAGGGAGCGCAATCATCTGCTGGAAGCGATCGGCAAACTGACGGAACGCCACGCCATTCTCGCGACCGAGAGCAAAGCCCTGGTCAACGCCCGCAGGCTGGTCGAGGAACTGCGCGCCGATCCGGCAGTATTGACGCCAGCCTGGCGCGCGGATTTCGCGCGCTCGGTCGCCATCGTGCGGCCCGCGCTGCGCGCGCCGATAGAGGAAGCGGCCAATGCGGCACGCGCCGCCATAGACGCGGCCACCCGAGCGCAGATCGAGGCGCAGCGCGCCGTCGAACAACAGCACCGCGCGGAAATCGAGTCGCTGGTGAAGCAACTGGAGCAACTCCTCGACAAGGGGCAGCACCAGCTGGCCAATGACACGGCGAACACACTCAAGGAAAAGCGCGCCGCGGCTCCCGCCTCGCGCCCGCTGCCCGCGGCGCTGGAGTTCCGCGTGAAACGCTGCCAGGATCGGCTGGCGAAGATGAACGAATGGAAGCGTTTCGGCGACGTGCAGGCGCGCGAAGCGCTGTGCCGCGAAGCCGAGGCGCTGGTGAAGCGCGTCACCCGGCAGGAGACATCGCCGGCCGGCAAGGAAACGATCCCCGATTTCCCCTGGCCAGTCGCCACACATGAGCCGGCAGAAGTCATCCCAGAGGCACCGCGTGCCGAAGACGCCGCGCCGGCATCCCTGGCAGCGCCGCCAGACTCACCCGAAGCATCGGAAGCACCTGCCCCGGCTCAAGCCGAACCCGATGCGCCAGCCCTGACACCGGAAGGCATCGCACAGGCGGTGCGCGAGTTGCAGGCGCGCTGGCAGAAGCTCGACAAGGGCCAGGGCGCATCCTCCAAGGGGCTGTGGGAGCGCTTTCGCCGCGCCTGCGACCGCGCCTACGCG
Organism: Betaproteobacteria bacterium RIFCSPLOWO2_02_FULL_62_17; assembly: GCA_001770355.1. Taxonomy (GTDB): domain Bacteria; phylum Pseudomonadota; class Gammaproteobacteria; order Burkholderiales; family SG8-39; genus 2-02-FULL-62-17. Next base: position 8,916 of record MEQV01000295.1, on the reverse strand, counting down.
CCCGCGAAGAAGCACTTCGAGGAACTGGAACAGCGGCGTTCGGAAAATGCCGAGAAAAAGAGCGCAGTGCTCGAGAAATTCGCCGCCCTTGACGAACGCATCGCCGATGGCGCGGAGTGGGGCAAGGTTCTGAGCGAACGCGGCGAACTGGTCAAAGCCTGGTTCGAGGCGGGCACCCTGCCGCGCAAGAACGCCAGAGCCATGCAGAAACGCTTCGACACCCTCTCCGCCGGGATCGATGCGAAACTCGATGCGCGTCGCGCTGCGGAACGCACGCGCCGGCGCAACCTGATCGATCAGGCCAAGGCGATCGCGGAAAGACCGGCGGATGGCGCCAGCATGGCGGCCATGATCGCGTTGCAGAAGCAGTGGCAGGAGGGCATCAAGGGCGCGATCCGTCTCAAGGCGAAGGAGGATCAGGCGATCTGGGAAGAATTTCGCGCTGCGGGCTCCGCGCTTTTTGGCAAGCGCGACGCGGAAAAAACATCGCGCAACGCCGAGCGCGACGCGCTGGTGGCCGACCGGCGCAAGTTGCTGGACGAAGTCCAGGCGCTTGCCGCGGGCAGCGACGCCACCGCGCTGAAACGCGGCATCGACGAACTCAGCGCGCGCTGGCATGCCATGGAATGGCCGGAACGCAGGCCGCTGCGCGAATGGGAACAGAAGTTTTCCAACGCCCGTGCCGCGGCGATCGCGCGCGTTGCCGCGATCCGCGGCGAAGTCGAAAACCAGCAACGCGCCGCGGCGGCGGCACGCCTTGCCGTGGTGGAACGCGCCGAACAGGCGCTGGGCAACGGCGACACGCCCGACATCGAAGCGGTTCGCGCGGAGCTTCAGGGAATGCTTGCCGAAGGCGAAAAGCTCGATGCCCGGGTGACGGCGCGTCTGGCCGCTCTCGAGGCGGCGGTAAAAATCGGACCCGATGCCTGGCGCGCGCAGGCGCGGAAAACGCAGACCGAGCGCGATGCCCTGCTGCTGGAACTGGAAATCGTGCTGGGCCTGCCCTCCCCGCCCGAGCTCGAAACCGAACGCCGCATGCGCATGTTGAAGCGCCTCGCCGAGAGCAAGA
>MEQV01000295.1:3705-7815 GCA_001770355.1 Betaproteobacteria bacterium RIFCSPLOWO2_02_FULL_62_17 | reverse complement strand
GACGCGCCCAAAGCCGTCGAGAAGCTGCTGGCGATGCCGCTGGCGATGCAGGGCGCGAAGGCGCGCGTGGAAGCGGTGATCGACGCGGCGCGGCGCAAGGCGAAATAGGCCTCGAAAATTCCCGAGAGATAAGATCGCGTGGCAGAGTACCTACCCAGCCCCAGAGATTGGGTGCGCGAACAGGTCGAGCTCTACGAGCGCAGCGGCGGCATCGAAGGCACGACGCTCCGCGATACCGGATTGCCGGTGATAATCGTGACCAACATCGGCAATAAGACCGGCGCAATCCGCAAGACCCCGCTAATGCGCGTCAAGGACGGTGCCAACTACGTCCTGGTTGGATCGCAGGGCGGCGCACCGGCGCACCCGGTCTGGGTGTACAACCTGCGCGCGAACCCGAGCGTCGAGATTCGCGACCATACCGTGGTGCAGGCGATGCGCGTTCGCGAGGTCGAGGACGAAGCCGAGCGGGCACGGCTCTGGAAAATCGCCGTCGCGGCGTACCCGCCGTACGCGGAATACCAGACGCGGACTACCCGGAAGATCCCGGTCTTCGTCGCCGAGCCGAGGCAGTAGAAGAAGCCCGAGTCCCGCAAAGGCGCAAACGCAGGAAACAGCGGGACGGACAGCCACGACGAGGCCAGCTGACAATTATTTTGCGGCTGTGTGCCTGATTAAGCTCAACTGGAGCTGCGGTCCGTCAGGCTGCAGGCGGTCATCACTGGTCATCCGAGCGTCACCTGCAGATTCGCTTCATAGCGGACGCTAGCTGTTTGTTTGCAGGAAGTTGGAGGAAGTATTGTGATTTCCAATGAACGGGCATAACGTGTCGAAAGAGAAGGTAGGTGTCCGTCAGAATGCTGACTGCTTCGACGAAGTGGCTGCCAATCTCAAACCGTCAACCAAATTTTTCAGCTAAATTTTTCAACCAAGTCACGGCCAGAACCCACAGCGCGCCGTGATTTGGGAACGACGATACAATCGTAGCCGTCATCGATCCGAATCGCCATCATTCGTGCCTTTACCATCGATCGCAGAAGCGGGAGACTTACCGCCAAGCGTGTATCACGCGTCGTTGGAGGAAGTCTTGAACCAGTTCGGCCAATCTACAAGGCAACGTAAGCTGGTCGGGATGCGCCTCGCGCGTGTCTACGAACTGGCCGCCGCAACAGGTCATATGAAGCGATTCATTATTTTCGGCTCATTCGTGACCGCAAAATCCGAGCCGAATGATGTCGATGTGTTTTTGATCATGCACGACACGTTCGAACTTGACCAAGTAACGGGTGAGGCCCGGCTTATTTTCGATCACTCTGCCGCACAGGCGCACTTCGGAGCCAGCATTTTCTGGCTGCGCCAGCTCGCCGCCCTGCCCAACGAGCAGGAGGCAGTCCTGGGCTGGCAACTCAAGCGCGACGGAGCGCGAAGGGGTATCGTGGAAGTTACGGAGGCATAGCATGATTGCGAACGATCAAGAGCTCAAAGTCACCCTGGACCGAATTACCCAGTTCCAGGCTCAAGTGGCATACCTGCGCAACACGGAAGCCGACCCGATCAATTACCGTGCTGCAGTGTCAGGGTTTCTCACGGAGATCGACCGCATGCAACTTGAAGTGCGCGAGTATCTGAGTCTCCATCCACGAGAGCTGACAATAGCCGTCTAACTATCCGTCGCAAAGGACGCGCCGCAGCGGTCATCATGTTTTCAAAGGTCGCATGGGCGCGCCTTTGAACGGGAACGTTGGGCCCAACAGTCGAGGTCACTGGGTTCATGAGACGTCAATGGGTGTTTGATCCTCACTCTGGTGGCGTGAAAATCCCACCAGCGGTTCGCACGCGAACCGTGGAACGTATCGAGAAGTACGCTGCGAAACACTATGCGGGAAAGTACACATGCCTCGACATTCGGTTTCATGGTCCGCTTTGCTATATCGACGCCTATGTGGAGCCGGAGGAACCATCTACCAAGATGCTCAAGGTGACAGGTGAAACTCGGCAGCAGTTTCTTGAACGGCTGCGCGCCGTCCCCCTACACCTTTGTCGGTTGCGGTATTTCGCCGAGGACCGTTGGAGCATAGCCTTCTTCACCTACAGCAACGAGCGTTACGAACCGAGCGCCTTCGCAAATGGGAGTTTCGACGGTACCCCCGAGGAGGCCTTTGAGCTGGCGGCAATTTATCTGCGGTAACGGGCACTGGATGCGCGGCAAGGAGAGCAAGGGGCCTAAGCGCACGCCCCGCTCAGATGCGCGGGAGGCGGCGTGCCGAATGGAAATTTCGCAGCCGCGCGCCGATGGGCATCGACGTTGTGCCCCGCGGCAGGAGCGGTTGAATGGCATCCGGTGACCGGCAGCGTACCTGGTTTCCAGAAATGATCGCGGTGGCACTCCGCGGCCAATTAGCGCTTCCGGCCTAATTCGCCTTCGCGCCGACCTCTTTGATCACTTTCGCAAATCTGTCGATATCGCTCGCGAGTATCTGAACGAACTGTTCCTGCGTCACCAGCGGCGGCGCCAGTTCCATTTTGTTGAGCATGCCGCTGACCTCGGGGCTGCGCAGTCCCTTGGCGAACTCGTCATAGAGTTTGCGAATGATCGGCTGCGGGGTTCCGGCGGGGGCCATCAGTCCAAACCAGAAATCGAGCTCGACACCGGGCAGTCCGACTTCGGCCATGGTGGGCACATCGGGAAGCAGCTTGGAGCGTTCGCGCGAACCGATGGCGAGCGCCCGCAGCTTGCCCTCCCGAATTTGCGGCGCGGTGGTGAGTGTGGAGGCGAAGTACATGTCGACGCGCCCGCCGAGCGCGTCCTGCATGGTCTGTGGCGCGGCGTTGTAATGAACCTGGGTGAGGGGCATGCCGGTGCGCACGGCGAAGATTTCCGAGATGATGTGGCTGGGTGTGCCGATGCCGGGCGTCGCATTGCTCAGGCCGCCGGGTTTTTCCTTGCCCATGGCGACCAGTTCCGCGACGCTTCTGGCCGGATTCGCCGCGGGCACCACCAGAATGCTCGCCACCGGACCGATGACTGATGACTGATGACTGATGAGCACCTGAAAACGCACACCGGCTCCCTCCGATGCGGCGTATTCTTATTGGTCCCTAATCTGCTTTTGCGCCTGAGGCTTTCACCACCGGCGCCCATTTGGCAATTTCCTGGCGAATGAATCCCGCGAACTGGTCGGGCGAGGCCGAAGTCACCGGGTCCAGACCAATACTCGAGAGTCGCGCCCGCACCTCCTGCAGCGACAAGGCCCTCACGATTTCGCTGTGAAAGCGCCCCACGATCTCCCGCGGCGTACCGGCGGGGGCCGTCATGCCGAACCAGGCGCGAACGTCGAACTCCGGCAGCCCCTGCTCGGCGAAGGACGGCGTATCGGGCAGTACACTGGATCGCTCGCGCGAGGTGACGCCGATGGCGCGCAGTTTTCCGCTCTTGATATGCGGCAGCGTGTCGGGAATGCTGACGAACATCAACTGGATCTGCCCGGACAGCAGATCGGGGATGGCCTGCGCCGCGCCCTTGTAGGGGATGTGCTGCATCTGGGTCCCGGTCTGCATCTTGAAAAGCTCGCCTGCGAGGTGCTGCGAGGTGCCCGAACCCGCCGAGCCGAAAGAGATCTTGCCGGGGTTGGCACGCGCGTACTTCGCCAGTTCCTGGGCGCCGTTGGCGGGAATCGAGGGATGGATCACCACCACATTCTTCACCTCCGCCACCAGCGTTATGGGCGCGAAATCCTTGATGGCATCGAAAGGCAGGCGCGCCCCGTACAGCGAAGGATTGATGCCGTGCGTGGAGACCGTAATCATGCCGATGGTGTAGCCATCGGGCGCGGCTTTGGCGAGAGCTTCCGCCCCCACGTTGCCACCCGCCCCGAGGCGGTTCTCCACCAATATTGACTGCCCCATCTGTTCGGTGAGCTTCTGGCCTATGCTGCGCGCGATCAGGTCAAGCGACCCGCCCGCGGCGGTGAGCGTGATGATGCGGATCGGCTTGGAGGGAAAGCCGGCCTGTCCCCAAGCGTGTGTGGCAATGCAGGCCAGAACCATCCCCGTCATGCACGCGATACTTTTCATATTCCCTCCGAAGGACGCTCAGGCGGGCCGCGTGAA
>MEQV01000295.1:0-3618 GCA_001770355.1 Betaproteobacteria bacterium RIFCSPLOWO2_02_FULL_62_17 | reverse complement strand
TTTCGCCAAAGACAAGCTGCAGTGCGCGATCACCCTGCGGCACAGATCTTCCTTGCCGCCCAAGCTTTCCTTTTCGTCCACCACCACGAACGCCGCCACCACCTCGCCGTAATGCGCATCGGGCTTGGCCACCACCGCGACATCGACAATGCCCGGCAGCTCGGCGATCACGCGCTCCACTTCCGCGGGCGCCACCCCTTCGCCGCCCACCTTGATGAGATCCTTGGCGCGCTCGCTGAACTCGATAAACCCGTCCGCATGCAGAATGACGCGATCGCCGGTGCGGAAATATCCGTCGGCGTCGAACGCTTCCGCCGTGGCCTCGGGATTCGCGTAGTACTCCTTGAAGATCGACAGCCCGCGCACGCCGGCGACCAGCAGATTGCCGCTGTCGCCAGGCGCGACGGGATGGCCCTCATCGTCGACGATGCGAATGCGATACCCCGGCGAGGGCTTGCCGATGGCGCCGCCGCGCTGCGGCAGCCAGGGATCGCTGACGATGCCCTGCGAGACCATTTCGGTCATGCCCCAGGCGCCCATCATGCTGATGCCCAGTTTCTTCTGATACTCCGGCAGATGCGTCGCATTCAGCCACTGGCGGAAGAGATGGTTCGCGGGCACCGGCTGATCCGCCAGCAGACGCACCGACAGAATCACCTGCGAACCCACGGTGGCGCCATGCGCTACAGCGGCGGGCCAATAGCCGCTCGCGGAAAAGCGCGGCTGCAGCACCACCGAGTTCCCGGCCCACAATGCGGGCAGGAAGGACCACGACAAACCCACCACGTGGAACAGCGGCAGGAAGATCTGGTAGACATCGTCGGCGCGCAGCGCCTGATGCATGGCGCCCAGACGGGCGCCCCAGAGCGCATTCGCATGCGTCCAGACCACGCCCTTGGGGCGCGAGGTGGTGCCCGACGTATACATGATGAGCAGCGGCAGTTCGGGATCAGGCGTGCGTGCGGCCAAGCGCTCGCCCGCAAGCGTTGCAAAACGCTCCGCCCTTCCGGGCATGCTGCCCGGATCCGCCGGCGTGCCGGCGTCGCTTGCAGTCACCGCAATCCACTTCAGTTCGGGGCAATGCGCGGCCAGCGCGCCGGCCAGGCGCGGCTGTGTGACGGCTACGCGCGCGCCGCTGAACTGCGCGTACCAGGTGAGTTCCGGTCCCGCGGCCATGGCATTGACCGGCATGTGAATCGCACCGAGACGCGCGCAGGCAAACAGCATCAGCAGCGTTTCCGGGCAGTTCTCCAGATACACCATGACCCGGTCGCCTTTGCGCACTCCGCGCGCGGCAAGCCCGCCGGCAATCCGCGCAACTTCATCGGCGAACTGTGCGTAGGTCCAAGTCTGTGGCGGGTCTTCGAATGGCGACCACACGATGAAAGGATGGCTGCCACGCTCGCGCGCACGCGTATCGAGCAGCGCATTCAGGTCAAAGCCGGTAAATGGATTGAGAAAGGATTCGGATGCGTTCAAGACGTGCCGCCTATCGGTAAATGAGGCCGGAAAGTGTATTGAAAATGCCGGCATCAAGGTTTCGGAATTGCATATGCAAAGGGCACCAGAAGTTAAATCAAAACCTTGCAAGGCCCGCCAATTCGAATTAATGGCTAGGTTAGCGTCAAAAAGTCTCAAAATGATATAAATGAGCCAGGAAATGGCTACGCTGTTCAATTTCCATTTGGTGCTTTATGCATTTGACAACATATGTTATTAAAGGCATAGTTAAATTATGATGTGGGTTGTTCTGTTGCATGACGCTTTCGATGCCGAATTGAACGATTTACCGGAAGCAGTGCACGACGAAGTGTTGGCTCACATGGGGCTGCTAAAGCAATTCGGGCCGGCATTAGGTCGGCCGCGCGTGGATACGCTGAAAGGATCGCGTCACGCGAACATGAAGGAACTGCGGTTCGACGCCGCGGGCGGCGTGTGGCGGGTCGCCTTCGCCTTTGACCCCAAGCGGCAGGCAATTCTGCTGGTGGGTGGCGATAAATCGGGTGGCAGCGAAAAGAGGTTTTATCGCCAACTCATCAAAAAGGCGGATGCGCGCTTTAATGAACATGTAACGCAAGCCGAAAAGGAAAGGAAAAAGAGCGATGGCTAAGACATTGGAACAGAGGATGGCGGCTCTGAACCCGGCGCGGCGCAAGAAAGTGGAAGCGCGCACGGCTGAGCTCATTGAAGATGAAAAGTCACTTTGCGACCTGCGGCGCGCCTTGGCACTGACACAGAAAAAGATGGCCGAGGAACTCGGGATCGGGCAGGACGGTATCTCGCGCATCGAGAAGCGCAGCGATTTGCTTATCTCAACGCTGCGTGGGTACGTCGAGGCGATGGGAGGGCAGTTGCGGCTGGTAGCGGAATTTCCTAATCGCCAGCCTGTGATGTTGAGTGGATTGACGGCTGTAGAAGCGGGGGTGTTGGCTGGTTCGCGCGGCAAGGGCGAGAAATTAGGCCGCAAGATTAGGACGACGTAGCGAAGCGCCGTTTACCACGAGGTTAACTGCGACCAGACCGTGCAGCGTGGTGGCAGCGCTACTGGTGCTTGCGCCAATGTCCATTACTTGTTCTTGAGGTACGCCTGCCGGCGTTCAATCAGGCGCTTCGCCTTGCCCTCGCCGAGGTTGGCCACGGTTTCGAGTTTGCCCTCCTCCACCAGTTTCACGCCCACCGAAAGGCCGAGGTCATTTTTCAGCCGGGTTTCGAGGCGCGCCTGCAGCCCCTCCAGCGGGCCGGCATCGCGGCGCACTTCGACGTGAACCGTCAGTTCCTCGCGCGCGCGACCGTCCACCACGGCGTCATAGGCCTCGCATACCCATTCTCCGGTGGTACGCGGATCGCTGCGCACCGCGGGCAGGCAGCCCATGGGATAGACATTCACGCCGCGCATGCGCACCATGTTGTCGCTGCGCCCGAGAAAATGGTCCATGCGCCGGAAACTCGAGCCGCAGTCGCAGGTGTCCGTGGAGATCATGCGCCCCAGGTCGCGCAGGTTGTAGCGGATGATCGGGAAGATCTTACGATAGAGCACTGTGGCCACGAGATTGCCGACTTTGCCATGCGCAACGGCCCCGCCGCTGTCGGTGTCGAGGATCTCGAAATAGGACAGGTCCTCCATGAAATGCAGGCCCTTGCGGTGGCTGCACTCCAGCGCGCCATGTCCCACTTCATTGACGCCGTAGTTGTCGTACACCGGGCAGCCCCACAAGGCTTCCAGATGCGCGCGCAGCGTGCCCTCGGTATCGGGGCCGAGGAAGGTGGTGATCATCTTGGTCTTGAGCTCGCGCACGTCGCGGCCGAACTCGTCCTTGGCCGCCTGCGCGAGGCGCGCGAGGTATTCGGGAAAACTCATCCAGCAATTGACGCCGATATCGAAGGCAATCTCCAGCTGCCGGCGCGTGGCAGTCACCACGCCGCTTCCGGTGGTGACCGGCAGCACGCCAAGATATTCGTTGCACGCCTTGGAATAAGCCCAGGGCAGGCTGGCTAAGGAGTTGGTCGCGGGGATCTGCAGGATGTCGCCCGGGCGCACGCCCTGCAGGTACAGTCCGCGCGCGGCGCTGATGGAATTGACCTCGTTCTCGACGATGCCCTGCAGCGTATAGCGCGGCT
>MEQV01000294.1:21729-24396 GCA_001770355.1 Betaproteobacteria bacterium RIFCSPLOWO2_02_FULL_62_17 | reverse complement strand
ACCCGGAAAGGCGGAAATCATCATTGCGAAACAGCGTAACGGGCCGATCGGGATGATTAACCTGAGTTTCCTGGGCGAGCACACACGATTCGAGAATTACGCATCGACCGGTGCTTTTTAACGATCCGAGGTGACCGGACTTTTGGCTGCTGCCCGGAGTTGACTGAAAGAGAGCTGACATGAATGCAGGTGACCGTTTGGATCCGCAAATCAAGGAACTTGGCCATTTCATTGGCGGCAAGCACGTAAACGGCGCAAGCGGACGATTTGGCGAAGTCTTTAATCCCACCGCCGGCAGGCTCACAGGCCGGGTCGCGCTGGCATCTAAATCCGAGACGGAAAGCGCAATCGCCAATGCGCATGCGGCCTTTCCGGATTGGGCGAATACCTCGCCCCAAACCCGCGCCCGCGTGATGTTCCGGTTCAAGGAACTGATCGAGAAAAACATGGAACAGCTGATGATGCTGGTGGCCTCGGAGCATGGCAAGGTGCTCTCGGACGCCAAAGGCTCAATTCAGCGCGGGCTGGAAGTCGTGGAGTTTGCCTGCGGCATCCCGCACCTGCTCAAGGGAGAATTCTCCGACAGCATTGCCTCGGGCATGGACGTGTACTCCATGCGCCAGCCCTTGGGCGTTTGCGCCGGCATTACCCCGTTTAACTTTCCCGCCATGGTCCCGATGTGGATGTTTCCCATGGCGATCGCCTGCGGCAATACCTTTATCCTGAAGCCATCGGAAAAGGACCCCTCATGCCCGATGCGCCTGGCGGAATTGCTCCTGGAGGCGGGGGCTCCTCCTGGCGTGCTCAATGTGCTGAACGGCGACAAAGTGGCGGTGGATACCTTGCTGACCGATCCGCGTGTTCAGGCAGTCAGTTTCGTGGGCTCGACGCCGATCGCCCGCTATGTTTTCGCGACTGCATCTGTCAATGGCAAGCGGGTTCAGTCTATGGGGGGAGCCAAGAATCACATGGTGGTGATGCCCGATGCAGACATCGATTCCGTGGCCGAGGCATTGATGGGCGCGGCCTATGGATCAGCGGGCGAGCGCTGCATGGCGATTTCGGTCGCGGTTCCGGTGGGGGAGAAGACCGGCAATAATTTGATCGAGGCGATGGCGCCGCGGGTGAGAGCCCTCAAAATCGGCTCTTCTTTGGATAACGCATCGGAAATGGGCCCGCTGGTCACCCAAGTCCACAGAGACAAGGTGAAAAGCTATGTCGATCTGGGCGTCAAGGAAGGCGCTTCCCTGGTTGTCGATGGACGCGAGTTCAGGCAACAGGATAATCCGGGCGGTTTCTTTATCGGGGGATGTCTTTTTGACAAAGTGAACCGCGACATGCGGATCTATAAAGAGGAAATCTTCGGGCCGGTATTGTCAGTTGTGCGCGCCAGGAATTTCGATGAAGCGCTGTCTTTACCCGACCAACACGAATACGGAAATGGCGTGGCGATATTTACACGCAATGGCGATGTCGCCAGAAACTTCGCGAACAAGGTCCAGTGCGGAATGGTCGGCATCAACGTTCCCATCCCGGTGCCGCTTTCCTTTCACACCTTTGGCGGCTGGAAGAATTCCATGTTCGGGGATATGAACCAGCATGGACCGGAAGGAGTCCGGTTTTACACCCGCATCAAGACCATTACGGCGCGCTGGCGTGAAGGCGTTGCTCCCAAGGCTGATTTCGGGATGCCGTTGTCACGGTAGGTGCGCGGCAGGATTGCGGCACCTGCTGCAGCGGCAGTGCAAGGCTCGCTCTGCACCGGGGCAGAACTGGTTCTCGATCCCGATCAGGGCCTGTCGCCGTCGTTTTCCGGAACGAATTCATCAGTGCGGGAAGCGTATTTGAATCGTCCCGAGGCGTCGAAATGCGCGTTGAAAAACATCCGCCGGCCGAATTCCATGAAACGCCAGCTGAACACCGCCTCCGAAAGCGCCGGATAGTAAGCATATTCACCAGAGCGGCCAAGTTCGCGCTTGATTTCGTCCACGGTCATGCCTTGTTTGAGTCTGGCGAAGTGCTCGTCGTCGAGTAATTGTTCGACGCTGCGCACGATGCCATCAGGCCCGATGGTTACGCGCCAGTTTTCGTAGCCCATTGGAGCGCGCGGAAAGTCCAGCACACGGCTGCCATCGGGCAACTTGCGTTGTTCAGCCGCCTGGCCAAAATAGGCGGTGACATCGGCTTCCCGACTGGTGCCAGGCACCAAACTGGCACAGCCGGATAACAGCAATATCGCGGTGCAAATCCAGCTTGCGGTGCGCATAGGTATTACCTCCTTAGCGCCGTAAACAAGGCAATTGCGATACCTATTCCTCGATGGCGGCTTTCCTCGAACGCGCGAACCCGGAACTGTCTGTCAGCAAATATTCAGGTTCACGCGGCGGCCAGCAATTCGCGCAGCACGTAGGGCATGATGCCACCATGATGGAAATATTCCACTTCAATGGGTGTGTCGATCCTCAGGATTAGACTGACCTCCCGCCGTGATCCATCACGCCGTTTAATCACCAGAGTGGCTTCCTGCTGGGGCTTAAGGCTTTCCAGGCCGAGAATCTCAAACTCCTCGTCGCCCTTGATTCCGAGAGACTCCGCCGAATCACTGCCTTTGAATTGCAGCGGCAGGACACCCATGCCGACCAGATTGGAGCGGTGAATGCGTTCGAA
>MEQV01000294.1:846-21612 GCA_001770355.1 Betaproteobacteria bacterium RIFCSPLOWO2_02_FULL_62_17 | reverse complement strand
GCCATGCCGTATTTCATCGCAGCATCATAAATCGGCAATTGCTCGCCGCTGGGCTGGTGCAAGGTAAGGCCGCCCTCGACTCTTCCCCCATCTGACTTCACGGGAATCATCAGGTTCTTGATGCGCACATTCGCGAAGGTGCCGCGCATCATGACGTCATGATTGCCGCGACGAGCGCCGTAGCTGTTGAAATCGGCGACCGAGACATCATGCTCGAGTAGGTAAATGCCAGCAGGGGAGGAGGGCTTTATGGACCCCGCCGGGCTGATGTGGTCCGTGGTCACGGAATCGCCAAAAACAGCGAGTGCCCTCGCGCCGAGAATATTCCCGCTCGTCTCTGGCGTCATACTGAAGCTCTCGAAGAAGGGCGGTTCCGCGATATAGGTCGAAAGCGGCCAGTTGTAGACCTGACCAGGCACCGAGGGCACCAGCCCCCAGAGCGGGGTCGCGTCGCCGAGATCGCTGTAGAGCTTGCGAAACACCTTGGGATCCATCGCGTATTTCATGGCCTTGTAAATCTCGTCGCTGGAAGGCCATATGTCCCCGATCCAGACATCCTCGCCTTTTTTGCCCTTGCCCAGGGGTTCGGTCATCAGATCCTTGAGCATGGTGCCGGCAATCGCATAGGCGACTACCAGCGGCGGCGAGGCCAGGAAATTGGCGCGGATGTTGGCGTGAATACGCGCTTCAAAATTGCGGTTGCCGGAAAGCACCGCGCCACACACCAGATCATTCTGGACCACCGCTTCCTCAATCGGCTCTGAAAGCGGTCCGGCATTGCCTATGCAGGTCGTACAACCATAGCCCGCGAGGTAAAAGCCGAGTTGCTCAAGGTAGGGCAGAAGGCCCGCTTTGGACAGGTACTCGGTCACGACACGTGACCCCGGTGCCAGAGAGGTCTTGATATGCTTTTTGACCGTCAGTCCGCGCTCGACGGCCTTCTTGGCCAGCAAGCCGGCAGCCACCAGCACGCTGGGGTTCGAGGTATTGGTGCAGGAAGTGATGGCGGCGATCAAGACATCGCCGGAACCGATGTCGACGCCGTCGCGGGTTTGGAAACGTCTGGGCAGATCGTCCGGCTTCTTGGAAAAGCCATTTTCAGCCGTCGGTTTCGCGAACAAAGCGGTGAAGGTGTTCTTCACCTGCCCGATTTCGATGCGGTCTTGCGGGCGCTTGGGGCCGGCAAGCGACGGCGTCACGCTACTGAGATCCAATTCGACAATCTGGCTGTAATCGATGGCGCCCGCCCTGGGGGTGCCGAACATTCCCTGTGCCTTGAAATAAGACTCGAACGCCGCGATTTCGGCATCGGTACGTCCGGTATAACGCAGGAACTCGACCGTGGCATTGTCCACCGGGAAAAATCCCATGGTGGCACCGTATTCCGGAGCCATATTCCCGATGGTTGCGCGATCCGGAACCGACAGATTTTCCACGCCTTCGCCAAAGAATTCGACGAACTTTCCGACCACTTTCGATTTGCGCAGCAATTCTGTCACGGTCAAGACCAGATCGGTCGCCGTCACGCCGCCGCGAAGCTGGCCTTTGAGATTGACGCCAACAACATCCGGGGTAAGGATATAGACCGGTTGCCCAAGCATGCCGGCCTCGGCTTCGATCCCGCCGACTCCCCAGCCAACCACGCCAATGCCGTTGATCATGGTGGTGTGGCTGTCGGTGCCCACCAGGGTATCCGGATAATAGATGCCGTCCTTCTGATGGACCCCGCGTGCCAGATATTCAAGATTCACCTGGTGCACGATGCCGATGCCGGGCGGAACCACTTTGAAGGTATCGAATGCCTGCATTCCCCACTTCATGAACTCATAGCGCTCGCGGTTGCGCTGAAACTCTATCTTCATGTTCAGGTCCAGGGCATTCTTGCTGCCGTAGTTGTCGATCTGCACCGAGTGATCGACAACCAGATCCACCGGAACCAGGGGTTCGACTACTTTGGGATTTTTTCCCATGCGGTGCGCGACGCTGCGCATTGCCGCGAGATCCGCCAGAAGTGGAATGCCGGTCAAGTCCTGCAGGACAATTCGCGCCAGGACGAATGGAATTTCGTCGCTGCGCGGCGCATTGGTTTTCCAGTTAGCCAGCTGGCGAACGTGTTCTTCGGTAACTTTCTTGCCGTCGCAATTGCGCAGCACCGACTCAAGAACGATACGAATGGAAACCGGGAGCCGGGACAGATTCACTCCAAGGGCCTTGGACAAGGCGGGCAGCGAGTGGAATTTGCCGGTTTTGCCTGCCGAAATTTTGAATGTTTGAAGGGTTTTGAAGGGATTATTCATCGAGGAAACTCCGGATGCGATGGGAATACGGCAGGAAAAAATGCGGAATGCGTCATTCTAAAGAAATCCGTGCCGCTTGGCCTTCGGATATTCCGCCCGAGCATGCTCCGGCGCGTTCCCCTGGGCATGTTCAAATGACAAACAAGTCCACAAATTCGTTGACCGGTTTGGCGGCGAGCTGATCAGGGTCCATGCAAACGCCAAGTATTGCGTCGCTTTGCCTGCGCGGAAAACGCCGCGCCAGGTTGCGCTGAAACTTTTCCACCAGCAGCGGCATCCCCTTCTTGCGGCGGCGCTTGTGGCCGATGGGATATTCGCAGACCACTTCCTTGAGCGACGAGCCGTCCTTGAATTCGACGCTCAGCGCGTTGGCGATCGAGCGCTTCGCCGGGTCATGGTAGTCCCGGGTGAAGCGCGGGTCTTCGCTGCATGTGATTTTCGCCCGCAAGGCGTCGATCCGCGGATCGCTCGCGACCGCGTCTTCGTAATCCGCAGCCGTCAGCCGGCCGAAAATCAACGGCACGGCGGTCATATATTGAATGCAATGGTCGCGGTCCGCGGGATTGTTCAATGGGCCTGTTTTGTCGATAATCCGCATCGCCGCCTCGTGGGTGCGGATCTTCACGCGCTGGATGTCCTCAATGTTTCGTCCCAGGCGGTTCAGCTCGGCATGAATCTGCATTGCACATTCGGCCGCGGTTTGGGCGTGAAACTCGGCAGGAAAGGAGATCTTGAAAAGAACGTTTTCCATCACGTAACTGCCATAAGGGCGCTGGAAACCGAATTTTCCGCCTCGAAACGAGGCGTCGTAAAAACCCCAGGTCTTGGCGCTCAATACCGACGGATAACCCATTTCGCCGGTTCTGGCGATCAGCGCCAGGCGTACTGCGCGGGAGGTCGCGTCGCCGGCTGCCCAGGATTTGCGCGAACCGGTATTCGGCGCATGCCGATAGGTGCGCAGCGACTGGCCGTCCACCCAGGCCAGCGATATCGCATTGATGATCTCGTCACGGCTCAAGCCAAGCATGCTCGCCACCACGGCAGTCGAGGCAACTTTTACCAGGACCACGTGATCCAGCCCGACTTTGTTAAAGCTGTTTTCCAGCGCGATACAACCCTGGATTTCATGCGCCTTGATCATGCCGCTTAAAACGTCCCTGACGGTCAAAGGGGGTTTTCCCGAGGCGACTGCGTTACGCGACAGCCAGTCGGCGGTGGCCAGTATTCCACCCAGATTGTCCGAAGGATGCCCCCACTCGGCGGCCAGCCAGGTGTCATTGAAATCCAGCCAGCGGATCATGGTGCCGATATTGAACGCCGCTTGCACCGGGTCCAGCTGGTATTGTGTACCCGGGACCTTCGCGCCGTTGGGTACTGTGGTACCCGGCACTATCGGTCCCAGCAGCTTGGTACATGCCGGATATTCCAGCGCTTCAAGCCCGCAGCCCAGCGTATCCATGAGGCAATAGCGGGCGGTCTCGTAAGCGTCCCTGCTGCGGATCTTGAAGCCGAGGGCATAGTCCGCGATATCGGCCAGGACCTTGTCGGGATCGGGTCTGGAATTTGAGATTTGTCCCGGCATTCTCAAACCCGTTTTTCGATTGAAATCCAGTCGCGCTCGTCCGGTCCGGTGTAATGGGCCGCGGGACGTATGATCTTTCCATCAAGGCGCTGCTCAATAATGTGGGCGGCCCATCCGGATGTGCGGGCAAGGACGAATACCGGCGTAAACATCGCAGTCGGCACGCCCATGACGTGGTAGGACACGGCGCTGAACCAATCCAGATTCGGGAACATTTTTTTCTCCCGCCACATCACAGCTTCCAGTCGCTCGGCGACATCGAACAGCGTCGTGTCTGCGGATTCCCTTGACAATCGCCGCGCAACTTGCTTGATGACCTGGTTGCGCGGATCGGAAATGGTATACACCGGGTGGCCAAATCCGATGACGATCTCTTTCGCCTGTACCCGCCGGACGATGTCTGCTTCGGCCTCGTCGGCATTGCTGTAGCGGGATTGAACTTCGTAGGCAACCTCGTTCGCGCCGCCATGCTTGGGCCCGCGCAGTGCCCCGATTCCGCCGCAGATGGCCGAGTAGAAATCCGCGCCGGTCCCGGTGACCACGCGGCAGGTGAATGTGGACGCGTTGAATTCATGTTCCGCGTAAAGGATAAGCGAGGTATGCATGGCACGCACCCAGGATGCGGAGGGGCGTCGGCCATGCAGCAGATGCAGAAAGTGGGCACCGATGGAATCGTCGTCGGTTTCCACATTGATACGACGGCCATCACGCCAAAAATGGTGCCAGTAAAGCAGCATCGAACCGAATGACGCCATCAGCCGGTCTGCGATGGCCCGGGCGCCCGGTACTTCCTGCCGGGCTTCTTCGGGCTCAAGGGAACCCAGGACTGAACAGCCGGTGCGCAGCACGTCCATCGGATGCGCGGACGCGGGCAGGCATTCCAGCACGCTGCGCAGCTTTTGCGGCAAGCCGCGCAATGTGCGCAATCGCATTTTGTAGGCCGCCAGTTCTGCCGCGTTCGGAAGCTTTTCGTGTACCAGCAGATAGGCAACCTCCTCGAATTCGGCGCAGTCGGCGAAATCAAGAATATCGTAGCCGCGATAATGCAGGTCGTTTCCCGAGCGGCCTACCGTGCAAAGGGCGGTGTTTCCGGCGATGACACCCGAAAGCGCGACGGATTTCTTTGCTTTTGGCGTGTTTTCTGCGCTCATTTTCGCTTCGTTTTTTCTTTGGAAAACAATTCGTCGAGCTTCTGTTCGTAAGCGTGGTAACCAAGCAAGTCATACAGCTCCTCCCTGGTCTGCATGCTCCCCAGCACGCCTTTTTGCGTGCCGTCCCCGCGAATAGTGCGATACACGCTCAGTGCCGCTTTACTCATGGCGCGAAACGCCGACAGTGGATAAAGAGCGATGGCGACATTCGCCGAGCGCAGCTCCTCGACGGTAAATAGGGGTGTGGACCCGAACTCGGTGATATTGGCGAGAATTGGCACCTTCACTGCGTCGGCGAGCTTTCTATACATGGACAGTTCGGTCATGGCTTCCGGGAAAATGCCATCGGCTCCGGCTTCCACGCAGCGGCAGGCACGATCAATGGTCGCAGCCAATCCCTCAACCGCCAGGGCGTCAGTACGGGCCATGATAAAAAACGCAGGATCGGTTCGCGCATCAGCCGCCGCCTTGACGCGATCGACCATTTCATCGGTGGATACGAGCTCCTTGCCCGGCCGGTGCCCGCAGCGTTTTGCGCCGACCTGATCCTCGATATGCATTGCTGCTGCGCCGGCGCGAATGAGCGTGCGGGTGGTGCGCGCTATATTGAACGCCGAGGCGCCAAATCCGGTGTCGACATCGACCAGCAGGGGCAAGGCACAAATGTCGGTGATGCGGTGCACATCGGTCAACACATCATCGAGGCTGGAAATGCCCAGGTCGGGAAGACCCAGCGAACCGGCGGCGACACCTCCCCCGGAAAGATATATGGAACGATAGCCGCTGCGCTCGGCCAGGCGCGCGCTGTAAGCGTTCAGCGTGCCCACGCATTGCAGCGGCTGCTCTTCGCGAAGCGCCGTGCGAAATCTTTGTCCTGGTGATGCTTCCATCATGGTATTGGTTGTTGAAATGATATTGCCAATTAGAAGAATGCCTGCTGCGCCTCTGCCGGAAGGCTCATGCCCGTCACTTTAGCCTTCTGCAGCAACTCCCAGTAATAACGGTAGGTCGCGCGATCGTGCATCTCGCCCTCGAATTGAATGGGACCCCAGTCCACCTTCTGCGCGGCCACCAGTATGCCCGCTGCGACCTGAACTTCGGAATGTTCCGGTTTCATCGCATCGATGATGGGCATTATCTGCGAGGGATGAATCGACCATTTGCGCAGGAATCCGAATTCTCGGCGTGCTCGCAATGCATCCTGATGGGCGGTCTGCGGATTACGGATGTCCAAAGTCACGCCCTCCGCCGGGACAATGCCCTGCGCCAGGGCTGCCGCTGCAAGCTCCGACTTGGCTCGCACCAGTAATTTATGTTCAAACTGGCCCGGCGATCGCATCGCGCTGGCGGGAATGGCGCCATGGTGCGCAGAGACCAGATCCATCAAGCCGAAATCCAGCGTTTGCATCCAGGGCAATGCCGCAATCTGGTGCGCTTCGCGAATGCCGCCGTGCGTTTCGAGCAATACATGAATCGGGATCTCCCGCGCCAGGCCCAGGCGTAATGCGGATTCCCTGACATGATCGATCATCGTCAACGCCTGGCGCGCGCTATCGACTTTTGGCAGGGTGAGGTAGGCAATATGTTCGCCGGCTTCGCCAAGCAGAATTTCGACGTCCCGGCGCCAGGAGGGGTGCGTTGCATCGTGGATTCGCGCCCCGGCCATTCGATGGCGGTTTGCCGAACCCAGCAGCACGCGGGCCACCATTTTCGCGTGCTCCACTTCCTGCCCGGGCCTGGCGCCATCCTCGCAATCGCAGGTCACGTCGAAAAGCGGGCCGATTTCCTCCTGCAGCGCGAGCGACTTGAGGATCAGCTTTTCACTGCCGGCAATATGCTCGCAGACGGCGATGGACGGAAACGGCTTCTCGCCGGCGAATAGCGCGTCCCTGGGATGCGCAGGAACGGCGTTCATGCCGGGTTCGGCGCGCTAGGCCAACAGGTGTTTGATCGCGTCGCGTTCTTCCTGAAGTTCCTTGAGCGTGGCGTCCATCTTTCCGCGGCTGAAGGCATCGATTTCAAGACCTTTGACGCGCTCGTATTTTCCATTGGCGCAGGTCACCGGCACGCCGTACATGATTCCTTCGGGAATGCCGTAGCTGCCATCGGAAGGAACGCCCATGGTGACCCAGCGGCCGTTGCTTCCCAGAACCCAGTCGCGGATGTGATCGATGGCGGCGTTGGCGGCGCTCGCCGCCGACGACAGTCCGCGCGCCTCGATAATCGCGGTGCCTCTTTTTGCAACGGTCGGTATGAAGGTGTCGCGATACCAGCTATCGTCATTGACCACCTTGGGGGCGGGCTGACCGCCGATGGAAGCGAAGCGATAGTCGGGGTACATGGTCGGGCTGTGATTTCCCCAGACGATCAGCTTTTCAATGGCATCCACGGGCTTCCCGGTCTTGGCGGCGAGTTGGGAGAGCGCACGGTTATGATCGAGACGCAGCATCGCCGTGAAATTCTCGCGCGGCAGACCCGGGGCGGAATTCATCGCAATATAGGAATTGGTATTCGCGGGATTGCCGACCACCAATACCTTGACGGTGCGCTTGGCAACGTCGTTGAGCGCTTTGCCTTGCACTGTGAATATGGCGCCGTTGGCTTCCAGCAGATCCTTGCGCTCCATGTCCTTGGTGCGCGGGCGCGCGCCCACCAGCAGGGCAATGTCGGCATCCTTGAAAGCCACCTTGGGATCGCTGGCCGGCACCATGCCCGCCAGCAATGGAAAAGCGCAGTCGTCCAGTTCCATCATCACGCCCTTGAGAGCGTTCTGCGCTTTGGGATCGGGGATTTCCAGCATCTGCAGGATCACCGGCTGATCTTTGCCCAGCATTTCGCCGCTGGCAACGCGAAACAGCAGTGAATAACCGATCTGCCCGGCGGCGCCGGTAACTGCTACTCGAACGGGTGGCTTGGCCATTATCTTGGCTCCCTGGAATTTATCTGAAGATGAATCATGCTTTGCTAGGCGAATGACCTACGTTCAAGGCAGATTGCGTGAACCCCGCAATCCCGGGGACAGCTATACCCCTGTGCCAATTGCTGCAATGCACACCAATCGGGAGTTTAGGCATGCCACGTTTCCTCTGTCAACGACTGACGCGCCCGCATTTGACCTATCACAAAGCCGGCATGGACGGGGCGATTCGCAAGCTCTTAGGCAGGCAAAGCGCCGCTGCATGCCCATGCCGGCGCTGCAGGTCTGCGCAAACACTGTTGCCGCAGAATCAGCAAATCCAGCGCTCC
The DNA here is from genome assembly GCA_001770355.1 of Betaproteobacteria bacterium RIFCSPLOWO2_02_FULL_62_17. Taxonomy (GTDB): domain Bacteria; phylum Pseudomonadota; class Gammaproteobacteria; order Burkholderiales; family SG8-39; genus 2-02-FULL-62-17. The sequence goes on along the minus strand of MEQV01000294.1, from coordinate 13,336 downwards.
GGAAGAAATTGTGCAGCACAAAAAAATCACGACTCTGTATATAATCCAGCGGTCACCGGCGCAATGCTCAAATGTGTTACGAAACACGCTGATACATGTCTGATCCCGCAGCGGAAAAATGAATACGCCTGAACTGCGGCGTCTTGAATGGAACTGTCGACGCGGCATGTTGGAAAACGACCTGATATGGCAGGAATTCATGCGATGCCATGGCGCTGAGCCTCAGGGACGCACGCTCGACCCATCCAAGCGCCTGCTCGAGTACAACGATGGCGAATTATGGGACTTGATCGGGGGCCGCAGCGAATCCCCGGACGCCAAGCTTGCGGAAGTGACGAAAATGCTGCGAGACTGCACCGTACCCAGCGAATGAATATCGATTAGACAGGAGAAAGCAATGAGTGCGAACAAGAAGGCCACACTGACCTACGCAGATGGAAAGACGACTGAGTTTCCCGTTTTGGGCGGAAGCATTGGGCCGGATGTCATCGACATTCGAACCCTCTACGGAAAGACCGGGATGTTCACCTACGACCCCGGATTCCTATCCACGGCCAGCTGCAGTTCGAAAATCACCTATATCGATGGGGACGAAGGCGTGCTGCTGTATCGCGGCTATCCCATCGAGCAACTGGCGCAGCACTGCGATTTTCTCGAGGTCTGCTACCTGCTGCTGAACGGTGAGCTGCCCAACGCCCCGCAGAACAAGAATTTCGTCGACGTCATCACGCGCCACACCATGGTGCATGACCAGATGACCCGGTTTTTCCAGGGTTTTCGGCGCGACGCGCACCCCATGGCAGTACTCGTCGGTACCGTGGGAGCAATGTCGGCCTTCTACCATGACTCGCTGGATATCAACAATCCCGAGCACCGCAAGGTATCGGCGATGCGCCTGATCGCGAAGCTGCCTACCATGGTGGCAATGGCCTACAAGTACAACATGGGCCAGCCGTTCGTCTATCCGCGCAATGACCTTTCCTACACCGCAAATTTCATGCGGATGATGTTCGCGGTCCCCGCGGAGGATTACAAGGGCAACCCGGTGCTGGTGCGCGCGCTGGACCGCATCTTCATCCTGCACGCGGACCATGAACAAAATGCATCGACTTCCACCGTACGCCTGTCCGGATCATCCGGGGCCAACCCATTTGCCTGCATTGCCGCCGGCATCGCCTGCTTGTGGGGACCCGCGCACGGCGGGGCAAACGAAGCGGCGTTGAACATGCTCGAGCAAATCGGTGACGCGTCCAAAGTCGGTGAATTCATCGCCAAGGTAAAGGACAAGAATTCCGGCGTGAAGCTGATGGGTTTCGGCCACCGGGTCTACAAGAACTATGACCCGCGCGCCAAACTCATGCGCGAGACCTGCCATGAAGTGCTCAATGCGCTTGGCCTGCACAACGACAGGCTGTTCAAGCTGGCGATTGCTTTGGAGAAAATCGCCCTTGAGGACGATTACTTCGTGCAGCGCAAGCTCTACCCCAATGTCGATTTCTACTCCGGCATCGTGCAGCGGGCGCTTGGCATACCGACATCCATGTTCACTTGCATTTTCTCCCTGGCAAGAACGGTAGGGTGGATCGCGCAGTGGCAGGAAATGATTGCCGATCCGGAATACAAGATTGGCCGGCCGCGTCAGCTGTACGATGGCGCCCCACGCCGCGATCTGGTGCCCATGGACAAGAGATAAGGCGCCATCCGTTCCGGGAAGCAAGGCCATGACGTCATGAGGCAATTCCTCGATACTTCGTATCTGTTCGGCGGTAACGCACCATTTATCGAGGAGTTGTACGAAACATACCTGGAGAACCCGGAGTCCGTTCCGGAGCGCTGGCGGGAGTATTTCGACAAGATGCAACTGTTGCCCGCCGCCGACGGACTGCAAGGCGTACGGGATGTCGCGCACGCCCCGGTGGTCGACGCATTTGCGCAGCGCACCCGCAGGGGCGCGGCCTGGGCGGCGCCCGCGGAGGCGGGCTTCGACCGCAAGCAGGTGTCGGTGGTGCAGCTCGTCGCCGAGTACCGTTTCCGGGGGGCCTTGCTGGCGGATCTGGATCCGCTGAAACGCCGCGATATACCGCATATTGTGGAGCTTGAGCCCGGCTACTATGACCTGACCGTCGCCGACATGGATACGGTATTCAACACCGGGTCGCTGATCGGGCCGGAACAGGCGCCATTGCGCGACATCATCAAGGCCATGCGCGACACCTACTGCGGCACACTGGGCGCGGAATACATGTATATCTCCAGCCGCATCGAAAAGCGCTGGATCCAGGAGCGGCTGGAACCTACCCGCTCCAAACCGGCGTATTCCCCGGAGGTCAAGCGCCACATCCTGGAACGGCTTACCGCCGCCGAGGGACTGGAGAAATTCCTCCACACCCGCTATCCGGGACAGAAGCGCTTCTCGCTCGAAGGCGGCGAAACCCTGATAGCCGTCGTGGACAATCTGCTGCAGCGCGCGGGCGCAGCCGGCGTGCAGGAACTGGTGATCGGCATTGCGCATCGCGGCCGGCTCAATATGCTGGTGAATACGCTCGGCAAGATGCCCAAGGACCTGTTTTCCGAATTCGAAGGCCACCACAGCAACGAAGTGCTGAGCGGCGATGTCAAGTATCACCAGGGCTTTTCTTCGGACATCAATACGCCGGGCGGTCCGATGCATCTCACACTGGCGTTCAATCCTTCGCATCTCGAGATCGTCAACCCGGTGGTGGAAGGCTCGGTGCGCGCACGCCAGCATCGCCGCAAAGATCGCGGCGGCGATCAAGTACTGCCGGTGCTGATCCATGGCGATGCCGCGGTCGCGGGGCAGGGTGTGGTCATGGAGACCCTCAACCTTTCGCAGACGCGCGGCTATGGCACCGGCGGCACCGTGCATATCGTGGTCAACAATCAGATTGGATTCACCGCCTCCGATCCGCGCGACACGCGTTCGACCCTGTATTGCACCGACGTCATGAAGATGGTCGAGGCGCCGATATTCCACGTCAATGCCGACGACCCGGAAGCGTGTGTCTTCGCCATTGAGATTGCGCTCGACTACCGCATGAAGTTCAAGAAGGACGTTGTGGTCGACCTGGTGTGCTTCCGCAAGCTCGGGCATAACGAGCAGGACGAGCCCATGGTGACCCAGCCGATGATGTACAAGATCATCAACCAGCATCCGGGCACGCGTAAACTCTATGCTGACAGGCTGCTTGCGCAGCGCGTCATCGGTCCGGACGATGCCGAGGGCATGGCGGCCAGCTTCCGGCAGGCACTGGACGGCGGTCATCACACCAACCAGACGATTCTCTCCAAATACAAGCCGCCCTTCGCGGTGGATTGGTCGCCCTACAAGAACACCAGCTGGAACGAAAACGACGACACCAAGATTCCCCTTTCAGAATTGCACGCGCTGGCGGAGAAACTGACCGCCATCCCGCCCAATTTCAAGCTGCAGTCGCGCGTTGAGAAAATCATCTCGGACCGCCGGCTCATGGGGCAGGGCAAGATGCCGCTGGACTGGGGCATGGCGGAAAGCCTTGCCTATGCATCGCTGCTCAAAGACGGCTACTCAGTGCGCATTTCCGGGCAGGACGCGGGCCGCGGCACCTTCTTCCACCGCCATGCGGTCCTGCACGACCAGGACCGGGAAAAATGGGATTCCGGAACCTTCATACCACTGCAGCATATTTCGCCCAACCAGGGCGATTTCGTGGTCATTGATTCAGTGCTTTCCGAGGAAGCGGTGCTTGGCTTCGAGTACGGCTACTCGACTTCGGAACCCAACGAACTGGTGGTTTGGGAGGCCCAATTCGGCGATTTCGCCAACGGCGCCCAGGTGGTCATCGATCAGTTCATCGCCGCCGGTGAAGTGAAATGGGGACGCATCTGCGGTCTGGTCATGATGTTGCCGCACGGCTACGAGGGGCAGGGTCCCGAGCATTCATCGGCGCGCCTGGAGCGTTTTCTGCAGCTGTGCGCGGATTACAACATCCAGGTATGCGTGCCGGCAACGCCGGTGCAGATGTTCTTCCTGCTGCGCCGGCAGATGATCCGTCCTTATCGAAAGCCGCTGGTCATTTTCACGCCTAAGAGTCTGCTGCGGCACAAGGAATCGGTGTCGCCGCTCGAGGAGTTTTCCGCGAGCAAATTCAAGCCCGTCAACGGCGATTGGGACGAGGACATTCCTTCGAAGAAAGTCAAACGGGTGGTGTTGTGCAGCGGCAAGGTATTCTTCGATCTGATGGCGGCGCGCAAGGAGCGCGGCATCAAGGATGTCGCCATTGTGCGCATCGCGCAGCTCTATCCCTTTCCGCATAACGAATTCCAGGAACAAATGGACCTTTACAGCCACGCCGGCGAGGTGGTCTGGTGCCAGGAAGAGCCGGGAAATCAAGGCGCCTGGCACTGCATCCAGCACTATGTGCTGAGTCACATGCGTCCTGAACAGATTCTCGCCCATGCCATGCGGGCTTCATCCGCATCGCCGGCGGTGGGCTACATCTCCTTACACAACGAACAGCAGAAGCAACTGGTGGACGCTGCGTTCGCGCCGGTGGCGAACAATCTGGTCCGCCCGGTGCAAGGGACCGGCCGCGCACCGCGACGGACGCGCCATGCGACCTGACCTCCTCATGGAGGGCCACCATGCTGATTGAAATAAAAGTTCCGCAACTCTCGGAGTCCATATCCGAAGCCACTTTGCTTGCTTGGCGGAAAAAGGAAGGCGAAGCGGTGAAGCGCGATGAGAATCTCATCGATATCGAGACCGACAAGGTGGTATTGGAGCTACCCGCCCCCGCCGATGGCGTGATCAGCAAGATCGTCAGGGGCGACGGCGGGACGGTGAAGGCTGGCGAGGTAATCGCCCTTCTGGATACCCAAGCAAAAGCCTCTGCGGCAGCGGCGGAACCTGGAGCCAGGCTTGTGGCGAAGGCCGCTTCCACAGGCACGGGCGCCGCTGCGGGCGTGATGCCCGCCGCGAAAAAAATTGCGGCAGAGCAAGGTATCGATACCTCGACTGTCTCGGGCACGGGGCGGGGAGGACGCGTAACCAAAGGAGATGTACTGGCCAAAGAACAATCAGCACCCGCAAGCGTTGCCGCCGCCGCCAGCGCACCGGCGCTTGCCCGGCCACTGGCGCCAGTGAGCACGGAACAGCTTCCCGGCGGACGTCCCGAGCAGCGCGTCCCGATGTCGCGACTGCGGGCCAGGGTCGCCGAGCGCCTGGTGCAATCCCAATCCGCGGCGGCAATTCTCACCACGTTCAATGAAGTCAACATGGCGCCGGTCATTGAGCTTCGCAACCGCTACAAGGACCGCTTCGAGAAAGAGCACGGCGCAAAACTCGGGTTCATGTCCTTTTTCGTCAAGGCCGCCGTTCAAGCGCTGAAAAAATACCCCGTCCTGAACGCATCGGTCGATGGCAATGACATCGTGTACCACGGCTACTTTGATATCGGTATTGCCGTAGGAAGTCCCCGCGGATTGGTCGTGCCGATACTGCGCGATGCCGACCAGCTGAGCCTGGCTGAAATCGAAAGGAAAATCGCCGATTTGGGCAAGCGTGCCCAGGACGGAAAGCTCACCATCGAGGAACTGACAGGGGGTACGTTTTCGATCACCAACGGCGGCGTGTTCGGCTCGATGCTGTCGACCCCCATCATCAATCCACCGCAGTCCGCGATCCTTGGCGTGCATGCGACCAAGGATCGGCCGGTGGCTGAAAACGGCCAGATTGTCATCCGTCCCATGAACTATCTGGCACTGTCCTACGATCACCGCATTATCGACGGCCGCGAAGCGGTGCTGTCGCTTATCGCCATGAAGGACGTCCTGGAAGATCCGGCACGTCTGTTGCTCGACCTCTGATTGATGGCCATAACCGAGACTTTTGACGTTGTGGTCATAGGTGCCGGGCCGGCGGGCTATATTGCGGCGATACGCTGCGCCCAGCTGGGCATGAAAACCGCCTGCATCGAGGAGTGGAAAACCGCCGCCGGCAAGGGTGCCTTGGGAGGAACCTGTCTCAATGTCGGGTGCATCCCCTCCAAGGCCTTGCTGGAATCCTCGGAGCAATACGAGCATCTGCTACAGGGCAGCGCTGAACATGGCATCTCGATCTCCGGCGCGTCGATGGATGTCGCCAAAATGATCGCGCGCAAGGATGGCATCGTCAGCAAAATGACCGCCGGTATCGAAATGCTGTTTCGCAAGAACAAGATCGCCTGGCTGAAGGGACACGGAAAGTTCGCCGCAAAAACCGAGTCGGGCTGGCAACTTGAAGTGGGCGGCGAAACTGCTGCGGAAACGGTGCAGGCCGCACATGTCATTGTTGCCACCGGTTCCAAAGCGCGGCATTTGCCCGGCGTCCCGGTCGATAACAAAATGGTGTGCGATAACGTCGGCGCGCTTGCATTCAAGGAAGTGCCGCAACGGCTTGGTGTCATCGGCGCCGGGGTCGTCGGTCTTGAATTGGGCAGTGTGTGGCGCCGCCTGGGCGCCAAGGTGACAATTCTGGAGGCGCTACCGTCTTTTCTCGGTGCCGCCGACACAAGCGTGTCGCGCGAGGCCTGGAAGCTGTTTACCAAGGAACAGGGCCTGGATATCCGCCTGGGCGTGAAAATCGGCGCTGTCCGCGCGGCCAAGCGTTCCGGAAAATCCACCGTCACGGTGGACTACGAACAGGAAGGCACTGCGCAAAAACTGGAATGCGACCGCCTTATCGTAAGCGTGGGCCGCATTCCCAATACCGGCGGCTTGGGCGCGGAAAATGTCGGGCTAAAAATCGACGCCCGCGGCTTCATCGAAGTGGATGAATATTGCCGCACCGCGCTCCCGGGGGTGTACGCCATCGGCGACGTGGTGCGGGGACCCATGCTCGCGCACAAGGGAGAAGAAGAGGGCGTAATGGCTGCCGAACAGATCGCAGGGCAGAAACCCCACCTCGACCTGGATACCATTCCCTGGGTGATCTATACTTCGCCTGAAATTGCCTGGGTCGGCAAATCGGAACAGCAATTGAAAGATGCCGGCACCCCCTATCGGGTCGGGCAGTTTCCATTTCTGGCGAACGGCCGGGCGCTGGGCCAGGGGGATCCGCGCGGCTTTATCAAGATCCTCGCGCATGCGCAGTCCGATGCAATCCTGGGCGTTCACATCGTCAATAGCCGTGCTTCCGAACTGATCGCAGAGGCTGTGGTGGCCATGGAGTTTCATGCCAGCGCCGAGGACATCGCGCGCATCGTGCATGCCCACCCCTCGCTGTCCGAGGTCATGCATGAAGCAGCGCTCGCGGTAGACAAGCGCGCATTGAATATCTGATCTTCCAGACATGCATCGGGCATCCTGGCGTCTGAACAGCCACCCTGCGTCCAGGCAACCCACGCCCGACGAACTTGCCGTCGACGAAGGGCTTGCGCTTGGCGTCCGGGAATACTACGAAAAGCTCCTTACCCGGCGCGGCTACCTGCCTGACGAATCACAGATGCGTGCGGTGGTGCATCTGCAACAACTCTACGAAGACTGGCAAGCCTACAAGGCGCGGCGTAACACCCGATTGCGCCGCCTGGTAGTCCGGCCGGCCCTGCCGCGTGGCGTCTATCTATGGGGCTCCGTGGGACGCGGCAAGAGCTTCCTCATGGACAGCTTCTGCCTGTGCCTGCCTCTGGAGCGAAAGGTGCGCGTGCATTTTCATCACTTCATGCGCGACGTACATCGCGAAATGCGGGAACTCAAAGGCACGGAAGATCCGTTGGATGCCCTGGCTGAACGGATTTCGCGCCGCTATCGCCTCATCTGTTTCGACGAATTCCACGTCAATGACATCGCCGACGCGATGATTCTTTCACGACTGCTCAAGCGCACCATGGATCGCGGCGTGGTGTACTGCATGACCTCGAACTATTCGCCGGAACACCTCTACAAGGATGGCCTGAAACGGGAGAATTTCCTGCCGGCGGTCACCTTGATCAAGGAGCAAATGAATCTGGTGGAGGTTGATGGCGGAGTAGATTACCGGCTGCGCGCCATGGAGCAGATGAAGGTCTACCATAGCCCGCTTGGCGAGGCCGCGGAGCGGCAGATGCACGAGGCATTCGGACGAATCGCCGATGTCGAGGATGAATCCGGGGCGTTTTTTCTGGAGGGCCGCAGGATCGCGTGCCGCCGGCGCGCCGGCGGCACCGTCTGGTTTGATTTCAAGACGCTTTGCGGCTGGGGCCGCTCGCAAAACGATTACCTGGAGCTGGCCCGCTGCTTTCATACCATACTGATCTCGGAAGTTCCGCGCATGGGGCTGGATCTGGCAGACGAGGCGAGGCGTTTTACCCTGGCTGTGGATGTGTTCTATGACAACAAAGTCAAGCTCATCCTGTCCGCCGCGTCGCCTCCGGAGGAACTCCTGAAGCGCGAAGAAGCGTCAAAAGATGCGCGCATCCGCGCCATGGTGTTCGAGTTCCAGCGAACCGCCAGCCGTCTGACCGAAATGCAGACGCGCGCCTACGTGGAACAACCGCGTCTGGCAACGGCGGTAACCTGAAAGTCAGAGCAAGGAAAGTTCACATGGCGCAAATCAAAGCATTCCGCATTCGCGAATCGGATAAAAAAACCACCTCCGGCTTCGAGGATATCGACCCAGCCGAGCTGGACAATGGGGAGGTGCTGATTCGCGTGGCCTATTCGAGCATCAATTACAAGGACGCGCTGGCCGCCACCGGTGCCGGCAAAATCATCCGGCGCTTTCCCTGTGTCGGCGGTATCGATCTGGCGGGTTCTGTGATCGAGTCCTCCGATGCGCGCTTCAAATCCGGAGATCCGGTCATCGCCACCAGTTACGACATGGGTGTCGCGCATGATGGCGGCTATGCGGAGGTCGCGCGCATTCCTGCCGATTGGATCGTGCCGCTGCCGCAGGGAATGAGCGCGTTCGAATCCATGGCGCTGGGCACCGCGGGGTATACCGCCGCGCTGGGCATCCAGCGCATGGAATTGAACGGCCTGTCGCCGGCGAATGGCCCGGTGATTGTCACCGGCGCGACCGGCGGCGTCGGCTCGCTCGCCATTGATTTGTTGGCCGGGCGCGGCTACAAGGTCACGGCGCTGACCGGCAAGCCCTCCGAAGGAGCCTATCTGCGCGCTCTGGGCGCGGCGGAAATTCTGGACCGCAAGACCCTCGACCTCGGAAAAATCCGTGCCCTGGAAAAACCGCAATGGGCGGGTGCCGTGGACAATCTGGGCGGCGCGTTCTTGTCATGGCTGGCCAGCAGCATGCAGGTGTCCGGGACCATCGCGAGCATCGGCCTGGCTGCCGGGATGGATTTCAAGACCACCGTCGCGCCATTCATTCTCAGGGGAGTGTGTTTGCTGGGAATTGACTCAGGCTACACGCCGATGCCGCTGCGTCGCGAAGTCTGGCGGCGTCTGGCAACCGATCTGCGCCCGCGCCATCTGGCGGAAATGACCCGCACCATTGCGTTTGATGATTTGCCCGGCGCTTTCGGCGCTTTTCTCGACGGGCAGGTGCGAGGCAGGACAGTGGTGCGGATCGGCGGCTGAAGAAAGATTGGAGAACAAGCTGCTTGATTTGACTGGCGTCGTTATCAAAAACGACATTTAAATGTTCCCGTAACGCCCGCCAGTCAATGATGTGCTCAATCAAAAGATTAACACCCACGGTCAGCATGGGGCGTTCAGGCGGTGCCTAAAGCGCGAGGATTTTAACGTCAAATACTCGCTCGATAAACCACAGCAGCGCGATGCCGCACACCAGTGTCGATCCGCCGAGCATCATCCCTTTACGATAGAAAGGTGTCGCGCGCAGCCAATATGCCAGCGGCAGAAATGCGCCGACGATACAGAGCTGGCCGGCTTCCACGCCCAGATTGAATCCGACCAGCGCAAGCAGCAATGCGTCCTGCGGCAGGCCGAGATCGACCAGTACGCTGGCAAATCCGAACCCATGGATGAGACCGAAGGCGAAGGCGACCAGCCAGCGGCGTTCGAGCACCAGCGGACGCAGGTTGTTCAGCGCCGCGAGCACCACTGAGGCGGCAATGCTGGCCTCTACCAGGCGCGAAGGCAGCGAAATGACTTCGAGTGCCGCCAGCGACAGCGTTATCGAGTGCGCCACGGTAAATGCGGTCACCACCTTGAAAACGTCCCAAAACACCGGGGCCGCCCGCGGCGCCGCCAGCCAGCGGCGTTGCTGGTACACCAGCACCGAGGGCAGCAGCAGCGACAATATGAAAAGAATATGGTCAAACCCCACCCAGATGTGCCAGATACCCTCGCGAACAAAAGTGATGAATTGCGCCAGCAATGACGCTTCCGCCAGCACGAACTGCTGTCGCGGGCGATCCGCCGCGAACACCCCGGTTTGCGTGCCTTGGGAAGATTCGAGCCTGAGCAAACCCTTGTGCTGGGCGTCGAAATCAAAAAACAGGCTGTAACGCGCCTCGAGCTTGTGGATTTCCCGGCCGCAATCCGCGGAAAAATTGAGCACCGTGTAGGTGCCGTCGCTGTGCTTATCGACCAATTGCTCACCGGCCGTTATCGGGCACGAGCTGCCGTCGGCTGCAAGGGAGAATCGCGCCAGCGCGTAGGCGGCGATTTCCGCATGCCGCAATTTCAATTCTCCCCAGGTAATCTGGCCGTCACCGTTGGTATCCAGGCCGATCGCATACTCCAGGTCGCGCAATGCGATATCCCATTGTCCGGTAACAGCCGTTGCGCCTGCGCGCAGGATCAGGTAGCTGTCACTGGGCTTGTGCGCCAGGGCCACATCGGACCAGATGCAGGAGAACCACAGCAGCGCGGCAAGCACGCGTACTCGATTGCTCACTGAGCGATCTTTCCAAGGGCCTTGCCCAGTTCGCGAAAGCGCGCCTCTTCGTAACCGGATTCCCGCAGCCAATCCAGCGCCGGACGCGCCGCCGCAGGATTTTTCGCGGCCAATGCGGTTTCAAGAAGGATGCGCGCGTCATAGGGTTCGCGCTGCAGCAGATTCCAGTTCTCCACCGCGAGTTCCACGGCGCGCGCCGGGTTGTTGCGCAAAAGCAGCTCGAAGCGAGCCTCTTCAGCCAGATGCAGCTTGTCGCCGCGCAATGCGGCATCCGCGAAGCGGTCGGCGAGGGCCTGAACGAGCGCCGGCGCATTTTGCGTCCCCAAGGACTTCTCCGCGACGGCCAGGCGCAGCAACTGGATGTCCGATCGCGCCCAATCCTTGAGCAGCGTTATGACATCTGCATGGCGCTTTTGGTCCAGCAACAGGTCGGCATAAGCAGCCAGCACATAGCCGTCGGTGACACCCGTGGCGATGGCCTCGCGGAAATGGCGTTCGGCACGCACCGGATCCCCGGCCTGCAGCGCGATTTCCCCGAGGCGTGTCAACATCCACTGGCGATTTTCCGGGGTGCGGCTCGGATTGCGCTTGAAGGCGGCATCGAGCGCGGCGTAAGCAGCACGCACGTTGCCGGTGCGACTGTCGATCGTGGCAAAGCAGGCGGCAAGCGACAGGGGAGAGGCTACGCCCTTGCGCTTCTCGCATGCCCCCCGGGCGCGCGCGTAGTCTGCCATAACCATATAAAGAGCCCATTTCCAGCCCAAAGCTTCGGCATGCGCAGGGTTATGCGCCAGGACACTATCCAGATCGTCCATGGCATTGAGAAAATCGTGCCGATATTGACGCAGCAGCGCCCGGGTAAACAGGACCTCCACGGGGATATCCCGGCCAAGCCAGGGGCGAATGACGGCTTCCGCATAACCGATATAGCGCGGATCCCCCTCCGCGCTGGCAAGATCGAAATATCGCTGCGCCAGTTCCACGGCGCGATCAGGATTGCGGGGTTCCTTTGCCAGGGCCGCCCGCAGCGTTCGAAGCTCCAGCGCCACCGGATCGCCCGGCTTGGTGGGCAGGGATTCCAGAATCTGGGCGTCGTCCGCCGGCAGGAACGGCGCGGCCTGCGCGGCGGGAAGGGGCAAAAGGCCGCAACAAACTGCCACCAAGCCTGTGCAGGCCCAGCGGCAAGGTCCGGCACGAAAACTCTGCATAATTTATTGATTATAAGTATTTTTATTGATATATTGCCGGCGCGTCAACGCAAATCCGCGGTGGGCGTTACTGCAGTGGGAGTCCAACTAATAATCGCAAACAGGGCAGGTTGCTGCTAGCATGGCGACCGCCCATTGGGCCACCATGGGTAATTTAATCAAATCTTAGGAAACAGAGGAGCATTACAAATGAAAAAACTGATGACTGTTGTACTCGCCATGCTGTTCGCCGCGTCGACCGGTATCGCATTTGCTGCGGCTGACGCCAAGAAGGCAGGGAAGGACGCCAAGAAGACTGAGGGCAAGGCCAAGGCGGCCGACGTCAAGAAAGATGACCCGAAGAAAGACGGCAAGAAGAAGTAAGCAGTTTTCCGATCCTGAAAAGCAGGGCCCAGGCCCTGCTTTTTTTCGTCTACCTGAGCCCGGGGCAGACCGAATTTCATGGCTT
>MEQV01000294.1:0-745 GCA_001770355.1 Betaproteobacteria bacterium RIFCSPLOWO2_02_FULL_62_17 | reverse complement strand
ATGAAAAAGATATTTGCTGCCGTGATTGCCATGCTTTTCGCCGCTTCAACCAGCGTCTATGCCGCCAAGCACATGCCCGCCGAAAAAGACAAAGACGGTAAGGCTGCGAAGTCCGCAGCAACGAAAGACGGCAAAGGCGCGAAAGACATGAAGAAGGGCGACAAGAAATAAGCGCAGTTTCCTGGAAAAAAAGCAGGGTTCGGCCCTGCTTTTTTTTCGCCCATGCCACCTCAGGCGCCACGGGCAAATGCGATATTTTCATGAATGAAAACGAAGCGCGTTCATAGCGCGTTTTCCAACTCCTGGCGTGTTATTGTAGCGCCCCTTTGCAGTAAAGCATTTCAACCCAGCACCATGCGATCTCCCACGACGCTGCACCATGTCCAGCGAGCCTATGTCGCACTGGGCTTGGCGGTCCTGCTCTGGGCGGGCGCGTTCCCCGCGACGCGGTTTGCGCTTCTATCCCTCTCGCCCGAACATCTGATGGTGACGCGATTCACGCTGGCTTCCCTGGTCCTGCTCGCATGGGCGGTACGCTGCAGGGTGGGGCTTCCCAGGCGCAAGGATCTGGGGTTGTTGCTGCTGATCGGGCTGATATCCGGCTTCGCCTATCAGATGGCATTCAATCACGGCATGCGCAGCGTATCCTCCGGACCCGCCGCGGCGATTGTCGACACAGCGCCTATATTCGCGGCAATCATGGGCGCGCTGCTGCTGCGCGAGAGGCTCGGCTGGATCGGCTGGA
>MEQV01000293.1:7980-11742 GCA_001770355.1 Betaproteobacteria bacterium RIFCSPLOWO2_02_FULL_62_17 | reverse complement strand
GCGCTGAAAGCGGCGAATTCAGTTTGGTTCAGAAACGATTCGGGCTCCGGCAGTTCCGTTTCCTCGACCACGGCAAAGTTCGCGCGCCGCTCCTGGTCGCCGTGCCGCAGGGTAAGAGCTTGCGGACTCATACCTTGCCGGGTGACTGCTTGGCTTGCAGGGCGACCCGCAGTTGCTCCAGACCTGCGGTGATGGAAATGCGCGGCGCATAACCCAGGTCCCGGCGCGCGGCCGAAATATCGAACCAATGCGCGGTGGACAGCTCGCGCACCACAAAGCGGGTGAGGCGGGGCTCTTCTAAATTGCCGGTAATGCGGTGCGCGGCCTCGAACCCCCACGCCAGCGCCATCGCCAGCCACACCGGTACTGTCCGTGTCACCGGCGGTGCGCCTGCCGCATGCAGCAGCCGGTTCACCATGTCCCACATCGGCACCGGTTCGCCCTGCGAGATGAAATAGACTTTGCCTGCGATCGGCGAACCGGGGCGCAGGCGCTCGGCCGCGAGCAGATGCGCCTCGGCGGCGTTGTCCACAAAGATGGTGTCGATGAGATTCGGGCGCGACCCGATGCGGCGCAACTGGCCCGCCTGGGCGCGCGCGACCAGCCTGGGAAGCAGGTGGTTATCGCCGGGCCCCCAGATCAGATGCGGGCGCAGACTCACCGTGGCGAGCTGCGCGTCGTTCGCCGCGAGCACCGCCTGCTCGGCCAGCGCCTTGGTGCGCGGGTAGTGCGCTTCATAATGCCGCGCATAAGGCACCGACTCGTCCACGCCTTCCATGTCGCGCCCGTCGAAGACCACGCTCGGCGAACTGGTGTAAATCAGCCGCTGCACGCCATGCCGGCGGCACGCGGCGATGACGTTGCCGGTGCCGGTCACGTTGGCCTGGTGGTACGCCGTGTAGTCGCCCCAGATGCCCGGCCTGGCTGCGACATGGAAGACCGCATCGCACCCCCGCACCGCCGCGGAAACCGCGGCCGCATCGGCAAGGTCGCCCCTCGCTTGCTCCACGCCCAGAACGCGCAATTCCGCATGCTCATTGCGTGAAAAACTGCGCACGCCGGCGCCTTGATCAAGCAGACCGCGCACGATAGCCTGGCCGAGAAATCCACCGCCTCCGGTGACCAGCGCCTTCAACGCAGTCTCCCTGCCGCCCATACCGCCAGCTTTTCACGGAAGATCTTCGCGTTATGCCGCACATCCACCGGGAATGCGGGATGGAAAAGAAACGTCTTGATATCCCGCGTGTGCGCGTGCCCGGCGCCGAGCCGGCGCAGTTCTTCGCGCAGGGTCTCCGGCGAATCGCCGCGCGCAGCGGCTTCCAGTTCCACGCACAAAACCGGTTCGGTCGTTCCATTTTTCTCTACACCGACAAGGGCACAGCGATACACCTTCGGGTGGGCATTGAAGACCCCCTCGCAGGGAATCGAAAACAGCGTCTTGTCGCGCGTCACGACACGGTGTGCCTTGCGCCCGCAGAACCACAGGCGGCCGCGGCGGTCGAAATAGCCCACGTCACCCATGCGATGGTAAAAACCGCCGTTGGCCGCATCCTCAATCTTTGCCAGCGCCGTCGCCGCCGGAAGATTGAAATAGCTCCGCGATGCGTGCGCCGCTTTCACCGCGATCTCGCCGATTTCCCCGGCCGGCAGCTGCAGATCATCGCTCCAGGTTTCAACCGGTGCGTCGCTGATGCGAATGATCTTGGCCACGACTCCGGGCACCACCGGGCCGACGCACACACCCTCGCCGGCATCGGTGCGATGGCGCGTTTCGTCGAGGATCTCGCCGCTGCCAATGGACGCTACCGGCAGGCACTCGGTCGCCCCGTAAGGCGTAAATATTTGCGCCCCCGGGGACAGCATCGCGGCAAAGCGCTCGAGCACTTTGGCCGGCACCGGCGCGCCCGCACTGATGGCGCGGCGCAGGGTTGGCAGCTTGAGTTTGTGCTTTTCACCGTGGCGCCCTACGCGGTCGATGAGCACCGGCGAGCCGAACATGTTGGTGACGCCGAACTTCCTGATCGCGCTGACGATGTTCTCGGGGTCCACCTTTGCCGGGCGCGACGCATCCATCTCCGGCACCACCGTGCTCATGCCGAGCGCGGGGCCGAACAGCGCAAACAGGGGAAATGTCGCAAGGTCCGTCTCGCCCGGCTCGATGCCATACAGTTGGCGGATATGCTCCACCTGGGCGCCGAACATTTCGTGCGTATACACCGCGCCTTTGGGCGCACCGGTACTGCCGCTGGTGAACAGGATGGCAGCGGTTTCATCGGCCTCGGGTTCGATCGCGACAAAAGTCTGGCTGGCTGCGGCCGTCTGCCGGCGCAGTCCGGATAAGGTGTGACCGCCCCAGAACCACCTCGCGCCCGCGGTGACGTTGATACGAACGCTCGCGCGTGCCCAGCCCAGCAGGACGCGCGCCGCGTGAGCCTTGGATATGCCGATGAATGCCGCGGGCTGCGCATGCGCGAGGCAGTCGCGAAGATTGGCCAGGCCGATGCCGGGGTCGATCAGCACCGGCACCGCGCCGACTTTGAACAACGCGAAGGTCAGTGTGAAGAAATCCACGCTCGGCGGCACCATCAGTGCCGTGCGCACACCGCGCCGGATGCCTATGCCTTCGAGGCCCCGAGCGAGCAGGTTGCTTTCCTCCTCCAGTTCGCTGAAGCTGAGATGTTCATAGGCCACGTCCCCCTGCGATTCGCGGCCGCGCGCGCAGATGACAGCCGGCTGCTGCGGCTGGAGCTGCGCCATTTGCGCCAGATGCGCGGCGATATTTCCGGGCTTGCCTCGAACCGCCTCAGGCATGGTCCGGATGGCGTTCGAGGAAACTCTGAATGAGCGGCAGAATTTCCGCGCCGGCATCTTCGAGAACATAGTGTCCCGCATTGGGAAAGCAATGCACCTCGGCGGCCGGCAGAAACCTCTGCCATTCGCTCAAAAAATGGTGGTCAAAGACGAAATCCTTTTCACCCCACAGGATCAGGGACGGAAGTTCGTTGAAGCGCGGCAATCTTTCCTGCACTTCGCTCACCAGGTCGTAACTGGGATCGCCGGGCCGCATCGGAATGTCCTGGACGAAGCGCAACAGGCCGGTGCGGTCTTCGGGAAGCCGGTATGGCCACAGGTAGGCCTCGCGCACGCGTTGCTCCATCTGCTTGCAGACGGCCCAGCGCGCCAGCACGCTGGTAAACAGCCCGGTGTCGCGGATGATCAATTCGCCCAGCGGCGTCTTGCGGCACAACCACAATGTGGCGGGCAGCTTCTTGGACTTGGGCAGATGGAATGCGGCGGTGTTCAGCAGGATGAGCCTGTTGATTTTTTCCGGGAAGCGCGCGGCATAGGCCATGCCTATCATCCCTCCCCAATCGTGCATCAGGAGCGTAATCCGGCCTCGCACCTGGAGTTGCCCGATGAGCGCGGCAAGATCGTCGACGCGGCGGCGCAGCGTGTATTCGTAGCTGTGTTCGTCGGGCTTGTCGGACAGTCCGCAGCCGATGTGGTCGGGCGCGATCACGCGGTGCGCCCCGCGCAGCCCGAGCACCAGGTTGCGGAAGAAAAACGACCAGGTCGGATTGCCGTGCAGCATCAGCACGGTGTCGCCCCGGCCTTCGTCCAGAACGTGCATTTTGAGACCGTACACCTCGCGCCAGGAGCCGGTAAACGGGTAGAGCTCGTGCTCGAAACTCGGTGATCGGTTGACGACGTGGCTCACCATTCGATCCCCATCATCAGGCAGGTCAAGCCGCTGCCGATGCC
>MEQV01000293.1:0-7913 GCA_001770355.1 Betaproteobacteria bacterium RIFCSPLOWO2_02_FULL_62_17 | reverse complement strand
AATGCCGCCGTGCCCATGTTGCCGAGAAACCGGTAGGTGGTGTAGTCCTTCTCCTTTGGCACCTGCAGGGATTTCAAAATCGCATCCTGATGCCCGCTGCCCACCTGATGGCAGATGACGCGATCGACTTGTGCCGGCGTCCAGGCCATTTCCTTTAGGAACAATTGCCAGGTCTGCTGGCCCAGATTCACTCCGTGCTTGAGCACCGCAACCGAATCGGTTGCCATGAACTGCGCGTATTGATAGCCGCCGGCGGGCGCCGCTTCCATCCCCCAGCGGCACAGGCGATGGTGCTCCGGCGCGACCTGCGATACCGCGCCGCTAAGGCGGTGCCCCTTGGCGCCCCCGAAGGAACCGTCGGTCAGCAGCATCGCCGCCGCGCCCGAGCCGCCGGTAAAGGTGGCAAGCGTTTCGGCGAATTTTTCCATGCCGGGGCCGGCACTGGTGTTGTCCGGAATTTCATTCAACAGCCGGGCAATCGCAATTTCATTGATTTCGCGCGCCGTCTCGCAGGAAACGACCAGTCCCGCGCGGATCTGGCCGAGTTCAATGCGGTTGGCGATCTCGATCATGCCGTTGAGCACACCCAGGCAGGCATTGCTCAGGTCATAGACCGACACCGCGCCTCGCACGCCGAGCGCATCGGCGACGGCGCAAGCCGTGGCCGGCTCGAAGTTTTCGCGGCAGACACCGGCGTAAATCACCACACCGAGTTCGGCGGCCTGAACGGAAGTTTTTGCGAGCGCCTTGCGCGCGGCGGCGGCGGCTCCGAGCGACAGGCGTGCGTCCTCTTCCCACCAGCGCCGCTCGACGATGCCGGTCCACGCCTCCAGCTGACCCTGCTGGAGATTCAAGCGCTCATACACCGGCGCCAGGCGTGCCTCCAGTTCGGCGGAGGTCACGATCTGCGGACCGAGTTCGTAGCCCAGGGCGGTCAGATAAACGCGGCTGTATTGGGGACCCATAAGAAGTCAACGGCCACGCGTCATGGACTGACCTGGCGCACGGTGAAGTCCTTCATCGCATAAATCACGCGGCCATCGACCGAAAGCGTGCCATCGGCGCGCAGCAGGCGACGCGCCTCGTCCACTTCGGTTACCACGGCTTCGACCGTCACCAGGCTGTCGGTCGGAATCACCTGGCCGCGATAGGTCCACTCGTGCCGCTCGCGCGTGGCCACGGCTTCATGGCGAACGCCCGGTGCATTGCCCCAGCGCGCCACCGACATGAACTTGAGCAGTTGCAGAAACGATTCCAGGCCCAGCGAACCGGGCACCACCGGGTCCTGATAGAAGTGCGCCTTGAAAAACCACTCCTCCGGCATCACGCGGCGCGTTGCGCGAATGAAGCCCAGCGATTGCGGCCCGCCCTCAGGCAGCCAGCATTCGATGCGATCGAGCATGCGCAGGCGGCCGCCGGGAAACGGCGCGGCATCCGGAAAATCCAGGCTGCGGCTGCGCGCCAGTTCCTGCGCGGATGGCTGGTAAAGCCTGGCATCTTTCAAGCCTTCCTGCTTCGCCAGCGCGATCTTCGGGAAGAAACCGAAATAGGTGTCGCCTTGGTAAATCAGCGAGCGTCCCGCGCGCACTTCGTAGTCGAAGAACTGGATGATCATGCCCGCCGAACTGGAAGCGCGCGTGAGCTTCACGCGTATGGAAAGTGTTCCGATGCCGGCAAACACCGGCGCCAACTGGGTGGCGCCGCCGCCCAGGTTGCGGAAGGACACATCGACCGCGCTGGTCAGCGCGGAACCCATATAGGCGGCAAGCCAGCCGCAGGGCTGCAAGGCAATCTCGAGCAGCACCGCAAAAGGCATGTCGCTCTGCCGGTTGTCGGCAAAATACCAGGCGCCGGGCGGCACATCGTATTGCGCCTCGATTTCGGCGCCCGGCAGGATCTTCCAGGGTTCGGCGCGGATCTCGGTGACGCGGTCCATGAACTGATACGGCGGCCCCGGCAGGCGCGCAATGATGCGCTCTTCATCAAAAATTCTGTACGGTTCGCCGAAAGCATCCGACGGTTTTCCAATGGCAAACGCCAATATCTTTTCGTAACTGAAAATGGCCGGCTTCTTCGCGGTATGCGCGGCGGCCGATGCGGCCTCAGCCCAGATCGCGCGCATCGCCTCCCGGGTCGCACCGGCATAGCGCAGGCTCATGTCGCTGATTTCCACGATCGGCTTGCCGTCGGCATACATCAGCGCGTCGGCGATGACATAGGGTTCCGGACGGTAGCCGATTTCCTTGATCGAAATTTCATAGGTCACGAGCCTGCTGGTATCGAGTACCTGCCCGCGGCATTTCAACTGGCTGGCAACGCCCGGCACCGGTTCGAGCACGACGCCGCCCTGCTTGCCGATCCAGCCCAGCCGCAGCAGATACACGCGCAGGGTGTGCAGGCAGCACTCGAACATCAAGGTGCCCGGCATGACGCGGTCATCGACAAAATGGCAGGTAAGGAACCAGTCGTCGGGATGGATGTCCGCTTCGCCGCGTACCAGACCCAGGCCGAAGCGCCCGCCGCGCGGGTCCAGGTGCGCGATGCGATGCACCAGCTTCATGCGCCCCCCCGGCAGGGTGACCGGGTCGGCCAGCCTCAGTCCCGCGAAGGCTTCGCCAAAACACGCCGCGAAATCGCCCGCCCGCAATGCGTCGAGTTGTTCCCGAGAATAGCTTTCGACACCGATGCCGACAAACTGTTCCCAGTCGGCAGCGCGTTTTCCGGCCACGGGTTTCAGATCAAGCGCGGTAAGCACGATGCCCTTGCCGCCGGCCAGTTCTTCATGGGAGAAAAAACCGGCGCAACCGTCGGTCATGGTGAGCAGGGGTTCGCCTTCGACCGTGGCTTCAAATGCGAAATTGAAAAGCCAGGTGTCGCCTTGGCGGAAGAAGCGCTCGATGCGAATGTCGTAGTGTATGACCTGGTTCTCCCCCGGCAGGCCGCGATGAAAACAGACCTTCGCGTCGAGCAGGCGGTACATGGAGCGGCCGCGTGTCTGAAAATCGATGCCGAGAAAGCCCGACAGAAACAAGTCCGCCTGCCCCGCTTCGACCGCGATGCAGGTCGGAATACGCCCGCAATCGAGATACCAGGCGCCCGGAACGATGTCGTGCTCGGTCACCACGCGGCCGTGCGTCAGGGAGAGCGGCTCGCCGTCGATCTGCAGGATCCGGTCCACCAGCATCAAGGGTTCATCCGGCAGTCGCACGCGCGTCGGAAAGCTGTCGGCCACATCGAAGCGCGGCCCGAGCACGCGTCCCACCAGTCCTCGGCCGAACTCCAGGCAGGCGGCGCGATCGAGCGAGCGCGGAATGCCGTCCGCAATCGTTAGTGCCTGCGTTGCATCAGCGGCCAGGGGTGCCGTCACCACGGGAATGTGAAAACCTGCCTTCGGTATCGATTCTGCAATAACAACGCCCGATCGGGCCGCTGCATCAAGCAAGCCGACTTGCGCCTGCACTGCTTGCGCCAGAGTCTCCGCAATACCCTGCGAAAACCTGAGGTAAGCCTCGTGTGCCTCGAGCGTCGCGCGTTCCGCATCAAGCGACTTTCCGAGTACAGCATCGTAGAAGTTACCCGCAGGAATGCCCTCCGGCAAGCGCAGGGGAAAGATCGCAGGCGCAGATACCGATGCGTCAGCCCGGCCCGGCGCAGGCGGCTCGGCGAACGTTGCCGTGCCGTCCAGCGCGGGCGGCAGGGCGGGCACCGAAAATGACGCCCCCGTGATCGATACCCTGACACTCCTCCCTGGCGCAATGGAATCGACGCCGGAGCGCAGTTCGATCGCATCCTCTCCGCCGTAAAGGACATCCAAGTTTACCGGCACGTTTTCCGCGTAAAGCTGGCCGGTGGTGCGCAAAAAATGGGTCACCGCGTCCTGGCCGCCAATCGCCAGCGATCTGGCGAAATGCGGCCGGTCCTTGAGGATCTTGGCGATCATGCGGCTGCACGAATTGCCCGGTCCGATTTCCACGAAGGTCTGCACGCCGGCGGCGTAGGCGGCGCGAATCACGCGCGGAAAATCGATCGTGTCCAATGCCTGGGCCTCGATGGCGCCGGCGGCGGTTTCGCGCTCGGGCACATAGGCGCGGCCCCAGCCGCAGCTGTAGAACTCCACATCCGCGGGCGCGGTGGTGTCGAAACGGTGCAACTCGCGGTAGGCCTTGCGCACCGGGCGCGCCAGTTCGCAATGCACCGTGCTCACGCCCTGCAGCGCAAACCAGTGGCAGCCGAGCGCGGCGACGATGGCCTCGACCGCCGCACGATCACCGCCAATGACGCATTCATCCGCGCTGTTCACGATAAGCACATACACACGCTTGTGCCGGCCTATGGCCGCGCGTACCGAATCCGCGGAACGGTCGACCACGCCGGCGATCCATTCGACCGGCTGACCCTGCGCAAGCTTCCATACCTTGCGCAGCACCTCAGGTTTGCCCGCCAGATCGCGCGCGAACAAAGATGAGCGGCGCAGTCTGTCGAGCATCTCGTCGCGCTGCCGCCAGGCGCGTAGGGCAAACAGCGCGGTGGACTCGCCCAGGCTGTAACCGATAGCGGCTGTTGGCTTCACGCCAAAGCGCAGGGCGAGATCGGCCACCATCGTGCCGAAAGACACCTGGGCGCATATCAGGGCGCGATGATCGTCGAGCACCTCTCGCGTCAGGGGACCATTCCAGAATGGGTCGATGCCCATTTGCGCTGCGAGCCGCTGGTTCTCCCGGTCCTGCGCACGCAGCACTTCCGGCCATTGCCGCGCGAGTTCCAGACCCATGCCCTCAAACTGATTGCCGGAGCCGGGAAAAACAAAAGCAACCCGGCCCGGGTGTCCTGGCTGGCTGCCGGCAAATATGCGTTCGCGGTCCTCGCCGCCGCGACCGGCTTCGTGCCCGCCTGCGGCCTGCTGCAGCAATCGCGTCAGTTGTTGCGTATCGCGTGCGAGCAGTGCCAGGCGATGCGGCCCCGCCTGCGTCCCGCGCCGCCACCATTGCCGCGCGATCCGCTGCACCGGTGCGTCTCCGGCGGCGCGGGCGAATTGTTCGAGCTGCCTCAAGGTATCGGCTATCCCGGCTGGATTGCGCGCCGCGAGCGTAAACAGCGCTTCCGCGCAAGCTACGGGGGTGCGGCCGCGCACAGCCGTGCGGGATGGCTGCGACAGGCCGGATTCGCACGCATCCAGCACGACGTGCACACAACCGCCTTCCGCGCTCATCGTGCTCACACCCGCGCGGCGCGGGCCTTCGGCGCGATCGCGCACCCAGTGCTGGGTGGCGCGCGGCAGCACCATGCGGGTAGAGCCCGCCAGCTCGCTGCGCGGCTTGCGGTGGTTGCGCAGCGCGGGGATCACCTCGTTATGCAGGCACAAGCTCGCCTTGACCAGCGAAACCAGTCCGGATGCCGCACCGGTGTGCCCGACATCGGCCTTGGCACTGCTGACATGGCATGCAATCGAACTTCGGGAAGCGCCAAAGAAGGCAGCCAGTGCCCTGGCTTCCGCTGCGTCTTCGTCGGGCGAACCGCTGCCATGCGACTCGAGCAGCCGGACGCTGGCCGGTGCCACGCCGGCTTCCGCATAAGCGCGTGCCAGGGCCTGTTCATAGGCGTTGCTTGCCTGCGCCTCCGCAAGCTGGGGTTTTCCGTGCGCGCTGCCCACGCCGCGAATCACGGCGTAGACCCGATCGCCATCGCGCTCGGCGTCGGCGAGACGCTTGAGCACCACGCAAGCGGCGCCTTCTCCGGGAACCGCGCCGTCGGCAGCGGCATCGAAAGGCCGCGCGCAGCCTTGCCGCGAGTAAGGGCGCAGCGCGTCGGTGGAAATCAGGCTGCGCAGATCTCCGGCGAGGTCCACGGCGCCCGCAAGCGCCACATCCAGTTCGCCCTTCCACAGCGCGCGCGCGGCAACCTCCACGGCGAGCAGGCCCGAGGTGTCTTCGCTGCAAATCGCGTGGCTCGGCCCGCCGATATGAAATTCCCGCGCGACGCGGCTGGCAACCAGACCGGCCAGCGCCCCCATGGTGCGGTCGGCGGTCAAGGGCAGGCCTGCGCCCTCGCACAGTTTCTGAGCCCAATCCCGGGCCTGGGCGCCGTCGGCATCCAGTCCGGCCTCATGCGCCAACGCGGCGGCGCGCTGCTTGATCGTCCAGCGGAAATGAAAGTCGGTGGTGCGCAGATCCAGGCCGAGGCCGACGAACACGCCGCTGCGCGACGAGTCGAGCGCGGGACTGCCGGCATCATCCAGGGCGGATTTGGCCACATCGAGCATGAGCAGCTGCTGCGGCAGCATCTCGGCCAGTTCACGCGGCGGAATGCGATAGCGATTGACCGGAACGCAGAGATCATCCAGGTAGTAGCCGGGAAACAGGGGAGCGTCTTCGTCTCCTTCATTTCCCCATACCGCGCGGATTTCCCCGCTGCTCAAACCGCGCCAGCGCTTGCGTTGCGCCGGCGCGTGCTTGGATTGCGCGTCGGCATCGCGGTCCAATACCCGCTGCCGGAAGGCCGCCAGGTCCGGCCAGCTCCCCACTCGCACCGCCATGCCGACGATCGCTATCGGTTCTCGCGGCGGATGTTCGGCTGGCGACACTGCCTGCGCAGGACGCGTTCCAGCCCCCGCGCGAGCGGGCGGCAGCGGCTCGTCCAGCCATTCCTCGATCAGCAGGTGAGCGTTGATGCCGCCAAATCCGAAGCCATTGATCGCCGCGCGCCGCGGCACATCGGCGCCGCGCCGCTCCCATGGCCGGCTCTGTTTGAGCACGGCAAACGGACTGCCGGCGAGCCGCACCTTGTCCGCGGGGGACTCGAAATTTGCCACCGGCGGCAGCGTGCGGTTCTGCATCGCGAGCAGCGTCTTGATCAGGCCCGCGCTTCCCGCCGCTGTCAGCAGATGGCCGATGTTCGATTTCACCGCGCTGAGCGTGCATTGGCCGCTGCGCCATGCGCTGCCCTGCCAGAGCCGTATCAGGCTGTCGACCTCGACGGCATCGCCAACCGGCGTCCCCGTCGCATGGCATTCGATCAGGTCCACCATGTCCGGCGTCCAGCCCGCCTGCGCATAGGCGCTTTGCAATGCGCGCATCTGGCCTTCGGAACTCGGCGACAGCAGATTGCCTTCGATATCGTTGGACAGGCCAACGCCGCGAATCAGCGCAACAATGCGGTCGCCGTCGCGCCGTGCGTCGGCAAGCCTCTTCAGCACCACCATGCCCGCGCCTTCGCCGACGATGAGGCCGTCGCCCTTGCGGTCAAACGGCGAGCAGCGTCCGCTTGGGGACAATGCGCGCAACTGCGAAAAACCCATTTGCGTGTACAGCGAGTCCGGGCGCGACAGGCCGCCGGCAAGCATCGCGCCGGCGCGATGCGCGAGCAGTTCGTCGCAGGCGAGCTTCACGGCATAGAGCGACGATGCGCATGCGGCGTCCAGCCCGTAGCAAATGCCGCCCAACCCCAGCGAACCGGCGAGCAGTCCGGAGGGAAGGCCGGTCACGTACCGGTTCAATGCGCGATCAAGTTTTCGATCGGGCGGGCTCGAATCATAAGTGCCACCGGCTCGGCCGAAAATCTTCCGCTCGAACAGCGGCGCAAGCACTGCATCGCATAGCGCGGACGAACCTGCCGTCGGCAGGGCAATGTTGCCGATGATGACGCCGATCCTGCTCCGGTCCAGTGTGGCGGTGCGCGCCTGCGCGAACGCGGCCTGGCCGGCATGCACCAGCAGATGAACCGCCGGATCGAGCGACTCGGCGATTTCAACCGGCAAGCCTAATGCCGTGAAATCAGGCGTGAAGCCCTCGATGAAGCAACCGCGATCGGTGAGTACAGCGTCGGCCGCGCCGGGTGTGGCGCTTCGAATCAGGTTTGGATCGAGAAGCCAGCGCCCTGACGGTACCGGACCGCAACTGTCGCGGCCTTGTTCGACC
>MEQV01000292.1:9974-13419 GCA_001770355.1 Betaproteobacteria bacterium RIFCSPLOWO2_02_FULL_62_17 | reverse complement strand
CGCATCTCGGCGTAGTCCTCGAAGCGCAGGTTCTTCTGCGCCCCCAGCGACGCGGTCACGCTTTGCGTCAATTGATCCTGCAGTTTCGTCAGTGCCTCGGCGAGGCCCGCAACTTTGTCGCTTTCCTCAACCAGTTCGCTGGTCCAGGTCTGCGAAGCGTCATAGCGCGCGTCGGCAAGCAGCATGCCGAACGCCGAATAGTGCGCCGGCATGCGCGGGATGATCAGCGATTTCACGCCCAGTTCCTCGGCAAGCTCCGCGGCGTGCAGCGGCCCGTTGCCGCCGTAGGCCACCACGGTGAAGTCGCGCGGATCTTTCCCTCTCTCGATGGATACGCGCCGCAGCGCGCCGGACATGGTGACATTCGCGATCTGAATGATGCCCGCGGCCATCTGCTGCGCGTTGTAGCCCAGCTGAGCCCCCAGTTTTTCGAGCGCCTTCTTCGACAAAGAGGGGTCGATCTTCATGTCGACGCGCAGAAAGCTCTCGGGGTTCAGGCGACCGAGGTGGATGTTGGCGTCGGTGACGGTGGGTTGGTCGTTGCCCAGGCCGTAGGCGGACGGTCCCGGATGCGCGCCCGCGCTCTTGGGTCCGATGCGCAGCGCCCCGAGTTCGTCGATCCAGGCGATGCTGCCGCCGCCCGCGCCCACTTCCACCACATCGACCACCGAGGTCTGCAGCGGGTAGCCGTGCTCGAAGCCGCCCACGTAGTAGAGCGAATCGAAACTCACCACGCCGTCTTCGACCAGTGCCGCCTTGGCGGTGGTGCCGCCCATGTCGAAGGTAAGCAGGTTCTTGCGGTCTATGCTCTCGCCCAGTTTGATCGATCCGGCGATGCCGCCCACCGGGCCCGACTCCATCAGCAGGGCAGGCAACTGCTTGATGGTGGCCGCATCGGCCACGCCGCCATTGGACTCCA
Organism: Betaproteobacteria bacterium RIFCSPLOWO2_02_FULL_62_17; assembly: GCA_001770355.1. Classification (GTDB taxonomy): domain Bacteria; phylum Pseudomonadota; class Gammaproteobacteria; order Burkholderiales; family SG8-39; genus 2-02-FULL-62-17. The sequence continues at coordinate 12,500 of MEQV01000292.1, read as the reverse complement.
TCAGAAAGAAGCGGCCATTGAAACCCTGCCCGGCAAGCAACGCCTCCAGGTTCTCGACGTAACGGCTCACCTTGGGGCCGACAAAGGCGTTCAACACCACCGTCGAGCTGCGCTCGTACTCGCGGTATTCGCGCGACAGTTCGTGCGATGAGGTGACGAACCAGTTCGAATGCGCCTTGGCGATTTCGGCGGCGCGCTGTTCATGCGCGGGATTGCGGTAGGAGTGCAGGAAGCAGATCGCTATCGCCTCGGCGCCCTTGGCGCGGGCAACATCGAGCACTTGCCTGAGGTGCGCCTCATCGAGCGGCTTTACCGCCTCGCCGCGCGAATTCATGCGCTCGCGCGCCTCCAGCCGGTACTCGCGCGAGACAAAGGGTTCATGGCGCCAGAACAGGTAGTTGAAGGACTCGGTGCGGTTGCCGCGGCCGATCTCCAGCACGTCGCGAAATCCCTCGGTGGTGATCAGCGCGGTTTTCGCGCCGTCTTTCTCCAGGCAGGCATTGATCACCAGCGTGGTGCCGTGCACGAATATCTCGAAATGCCCGCCGGGTTTGCCCAGCTTGGCCAGGCAGTTGGCGATGCCGCGCGTGGGATTGTCCGGGGTGGTCGAAGACTTGGCGAACCAGCGCTCGCCGGTGCGGGTGTCGACCGCCGCAAGGTCGGTGAAAGTGCCGCCGATGTCAACGGCGACGCGGATGCTGGCCGCGGGTGTTTTGCTCATGTCATTCAAGCTGATTTTCCTTGATTCTGGTGCTGCTGTGCCGATTCGAAAACTTCATGGCTGGGATTCGGGCGCTTTGCTGCTCCCTGTTGTGTCACGGTTCAAAAGGCGAACCGTGACACAACAGGGACCTTTGATGGGTGATGCCTTTGGCTCGCTTGGTGGCCGCGCCCGACGCGCTAATTCATGACAATGTCCAGGCCCTTGATTCGTGTCGCGAAATCCTGGCGCGATTGCTGCAGCCGCGCGATCAGCGCCGCGCCCTGCAAGGGAAAGTCTTCCATGCCATTGGCGATCAGGACTTTTTCGCGGAATGTCTGGGTCGAGCGTATTGCAGTGACGTCATTGGCGATCTTGTCCATGACCGCTTGCGGGGTGCCGGTGGGCACGTACAGCGCGAACATGCCGCCGGAATCGAACCCGCCGTAACCGGCCTCGGCCAGCGTGGGCACCTGCGGAATCGCCGCGGCGCGCTGCTCGCCGGTATAGGCCAGGCCCTTTATCTTGCCGGCGTTGACCAGCGGGATTGCCGCGGTGAGTCCGGTCAGGCCGAAATCCACCTCTCCCGCCAGCAAAGCGGTCATGACGGCGGGGCCGCTTTTATAAGGCACATGCACGGCCGTGAATCCCGCCACCTTTGAAAAGGCTGCCGCATCCAGATGCGCGGCGCTGCCTACGCCGAAGCTCCCATAATTGAGCGCGCCGGGCTTGGCTTTTGCAAGCGCCACCAATTCCTTCACAGTGTTGGCGGGCACATGGTTGCCCGCCACCATGATGGATTTGGTCTGTCCCATGCCCACCACGGGAATGAAATCCTTCTCCGGGTGATAGGGCAGGTTCTTCTGCAGGAATTGCGCGGTATTCATGTTGGTGCTGGTGCTGAAGAAGATTGTGTAGCCATCTGGCGCTGCGCGCGCCGCCGCGACGGCTGCGACGGCACCGGTGCCGCCGACGCGGTTCTCCATGACCACCGGCTGCCCCCATACCTTGCCGAGTTCCTGGGTGAGTCCGCGCAGCAGCGTATCCTGCACGCCACCGGGCGGCTGGCCGATGAGAATGCGCACCGGTTTTGCCGGGTAGGCTTGCGCGTATGCATTGACCGCGCCAAGCGCCGCGCATGCGGCTGCGGCCATCGCCAAAGCGCAACGCGAAGTCGAGTAAAGTATTGAGCGCATCTTGATCTCCTTTAAACCGAAGCAAGGGGCGCGAATTTTAACAGGCGCGCTAAGCGACAAGAAAAGCCGTTGGCGGCTATGATTGACGTCGCATGCGTTTTATGGACCCGTTCGCCGACGCGGAAAATGCCAGATACACTTCTGTTTAATCCCAAGGCACGGCAAGTCAGGAGCATTTCCATGGTGCAGAAAGATTCTTCGCAGGCCGCAGCCGACGGCCTGACCGATGCCGACCGGCAGTTGCTGCGCGATTCCACGCGCGGCTTTCTGGCAAGCCGCTGGCCGCCCGAGACGGCGGTCGAACTGAGCGCCAGCGCCGGGGCCATCGTCAATTTATGGCAGGACGTGGCCGCGCAAGGCTTGAGCACCCTCGGTGCCGACATCGCCCAGGGGGGCTTGAGAGAAATCATCCTGGTATTCGAAGAACTCGGGCGCGCGGCCTGCCCGGCGCCGCTGATGGGCGCGGTGGTTGCCAACCTGATTCTTGCGCCCAGGCGCAAATCTTCCAAGCCGGCCGCGGCGCTGCTGGAGGAGATCGCGCAAGGCAAGGCGCGGGTCTCGGTCGCATTCGGGCCCTTTGACGGCGACCAGGCGGCGGGAAGCGTCAAGGTGAACGGTGCTGCCTGCAAG
>MEQV01000292.1:9289-9547 GCA_001770355.1 Betaproteobacteria bacterium RIFCSPLOWO2_02_FULL_62_17 | reverse complement strand
CGGACGATTGGCACACCTTCGCTTCGGCCGCGCTCGCATTCGCGGGCACGGGTCTGCGCGAAGTGGCGGTGCAGAATCACCGTGCGCTGGGCGCGATCGGGTACGCCGAGGAACACGAGGCACCGCGGCATTTCCGCCGCATACATACCGATGTGGTGCGATTTGGCGGTGCCCCGCGCGCGCGCGGTGAACTTGCCGATTTCTTGCTCGGGAGGAAATCATGAGCACCATGCCCTCGCTCAACGTCGATCCCAAGGT
>MEQV01000292.1:0-9277 GCA_001770355.1 Betaproteobacteria bacterium RIFCSPLOWO2_02_FULL_62_17 | reverse complement strand
CAAGCAGGTGCGCGCCTGGCTCGCGAAAAACTGGCCGGAGAAAAAGCGCGCCGAACACCGGGCACGGCCGTTCAAGGACCGTGGCACCGACCGCGAGTTCTCCAAGCTCATGGGGCGCGACGGCTGGATCGGCGTGGGCTGGCCGAAAGAGTATGGCGGCCAGGGACGCGGCCCCTCGGAACAGGTGGCCTTCATCGAGGAGATGGCGCGCGCCGATGCGCCCATGGGCGCGCACAGCACCGGTGAATCGATCGTTGCTCAAGCCCTGATGCTGCACGGTTCGCCCGAACAGAAGGCCGAATGGCTGACGGCGATCCGCAAGGGCGAGCGGCATTTTTCGCTGGGCTACAGCGAACCCGAGGCGGGATCGGATCTGGCGGGCCTTCGCACCCGCGCGCTGCGCGACGGCGACGATTACGTGGTGAACGGCCAGAAACTCTGGTCCACGGGCGGCGACAAGGCCGACTATGTCTGGCTCGCGGTACGCACCAGCGTCGAGGCGAAAAAGCACGCCGGCATCAGCGTGCTCATGGCAAGCCTGCGCTCGCCGGGTGTCACCATCCGCCCCAGCATGGCGCTCTACGGCAAGACCTTCAGCGCGGTGTTCTACGACAACGTTCGCGTTCCGGCCAGGTGCAGGGTGGGTGCGGAGAATGGCGGCTGGAAAGTGATCACCGACGCCCTGGCCGCCGAGCGCGTGATGATCGGCGGCTCGCGCATGGCGGGACTGGAACGCTCCTTCGACAGGCTCACCTCTTACCTGCGCACCGCCAAGGTCAATGGCAAGGCCTTGAAGGACGACCCGCTGGTGCGCGACCGCATCGGCCAGATCGCAGCGGAAATCGAAGTGGCGCGCCAGTTCCAGATCCGCAACACGCGCATGGTCGAGCGCGGCCGCGTGCCGATCTACGAGGCCGCGGTCGGCAAGGTGTTCGCGGGCGAGTTGCAGGAGCGCATCGGCCAGGCGGCGCTCGATATCCTGGGCTCGGGTGGCCTGTTGGGGGAGGATTCGGAGTCGGCGCCGGTGGGCGAGATGGAGCAACTGCTGCGCCACTCGATCATGGGCATGATCGGCGGCGGGACCAGCGAAATCCAGCGGAACCTGATCGCGATTCGCGGCCTCGATCTGCCGCGATAGCGCCTGACAATCGAAAACTTTAAATAATCGAAAACAAGGACAAGCAATGAGCGAACCAGTGGTGACCTATGAGTTGGACGGTGAAGTCGCGATGATCGGTTTGAATCGTCCCGACAAGCGCAATTGTCTGAGCCCCGATCTGCAATCCCAGCTTCGCGAAGCGGCATTGCGTGCGGGCGAGGAGGCCAAATGCGGAATCCTGTTTGGTTACGGCGAAAATTTTTGCGCCGGCCTCGATCTGGCCTGGGCCGCGGAGAACTGGAAGGAGGGCAAAGCCCAGCGCCTGCCGTTCAGATACAACCGCGACCAGTATCAGGAGGTGATCGCGCGTGGCAACATCCCCTTCATCGCGGCGCTGCACGGCGCGACGCTCGGCGGCGGTTTCGAGACCGCGGCCTGCGCGCATATCCGTATCGCCGACGAGACCACATTTTTCGGCTTGCCCGAAGGCACGCGCGGCATCTACATCGGCGGCGGCGGCTCGGTGCGTATCGCCAGGCTGATCGGCTTCTCGCGCATGCAGGACATGATGCTGTCCGGGCGCGTGCTCAAGCCCGAGGAAGCGGAACGCTATGGCGCGGTTCACTACCTCGTGCCCAAGGGACAGTCCATTGCCAAGGCCAAAGAGCTGGCGGTGCGCATCTGCAAGAACGCACCGCTTTCCAATTTCGCCATCACCAACAGCCTGCCGCGTCTGCAGGACATGGGCTACGACGACGGCCTGTATTTCGAGAGAATGGTGGGGGAATACACCCGCAGCCCGGAATCGATCGTGCGGCTGAAGGAGTTCCTCGACAAGACCGCGCCGCGACTGAAGATGCCGGATTAGTCGATCCAAGAATCACGACCAAATATCGATGGCCGGCGTTTTGCAACCAATGGAATTTGGCGCCCAATGCCGATCATGTTTGATTTCGCAATATTTAGAACCTTAGCAGGCGCCGCTCCAGCAGCGCCTGCATGTCCCTGCGTCCATCGGCGATCAGATACACGTAGACACGCCGGCCGATGACGCGGTAAATCAAACGGTATGGCTTGAAGTAGGTCTGCCGGTACTCCTGGATACCTAAAGCCAGGAGTTCTCTGGGATAAGCGCCGCGTTCCGGAAAGGTTTTGAGGGATTCAAGAACCTCTTGAATGCGGTCAAGGACGTGGTCGGCCTTCGAAGGCGCGTCGTGATTCTCGATATAGCCGTAGATTTCGTTCAAATCGCCAGCGGCGTCTTCGGTCAGCAAAACCTCGAACGAATCAGGCGCTGATCTTGCGCGCCGCACCTTTGCTCCTCACACGACGGACGGCATCGGCAACCCGGACAGTGCGGCCCTCGTCTATCTGTCGATTGCCGAGGGCCAGGATCTTGAGCAACGCCATGGTTTCCTGCGTCTGCTCGTACGAGGCTACATCCTGGATCACAGCTTTGGCTTCTCCGTTCTGGGTGATGACCAATGGCTCCCGTTGATCCGTGAGTTCACGGACCACTTCGGCGGCATTCGCTTTGAGGTAGCTGATTGGTTTGATGCGCGTCGAATATTTCATTTCGATTCCTCTCCGACTGACAGGACCAAATATAGTCTTTATATGGTCCTTGCGCAATCAAGGGAGCAGCCTCTGGAATTGGAATGCCGCACCGAGGCCCGTGGGTTTGCTGCGCGGATGGCATAATCCGCATTCAGTCTTGCATTATCAACAAGAAAGACGATCGATGGCCCGCTACGCTATCAGCCAGCCCGTTACACAGATCGAAGCGCCGCGTCTTCTCATGGGGAAAGGCCGCTACGCGGGCGACGTGTTTCTCGACCGGCAGGCGCACGCGGTGTTCCTGCGTTCGCCGCATGCCCATGCGGACATCGTGCGCATGGACACCGCCGCGGCAAAAAAGATGCCGGGCGTACTCGAGGTGTTGACGGGCGCGGACTACGCCGCCGATGGATTGGGCGGCCTCACCGGGCTGTCGCCGCTGAAGCGGCGCGACGGCTCGCCCATGTTCCGACCGCCGCGTCCCGCGCTGACCCGGGATCGCGTGCGCCACATCGGCCAGGCGGTGGCGGTGGTGATCGCGGAGACCGTCAACCAGGCCAAGGACGCGGCCGAAGCCATCGAAGTCGAATACAACACCCTGCCGGCCAATATTTCCACCGCGAAGGCCAATCAACCGGGCGTGGGCGCGGTCTGGCCGCAATGCGCGAATAACGAATCCGTGTTCGCGGAATTGGGCAATGCGGCCGCCGTGGACGCCGCGCTTGCCAAGGCGGCGCACGTGGTACGCGGACATTTTCCGGTGAGCCGCGTAGCGGCGAGTGCCATCGAACCGCGCGCGGTGGTGGCGCACTACGACGAGGGACGCGAGCATTTCACCGTTTACGCCTGCATGCAGCGCCCCTACGTCTGGCGCACCCTGATGACGCAACACATATTCAAGGTGCCGGAATTCTCGATGACGCTGATCGCGGGCGATGTGGGCGGGTCGTTCGGCATGAAAGGCGGCCTGTACCCGGAGGTGCCGGTCGCGGCCTGGGGCGCGAAGCGCGTGGGCCGTCCGGTGAAGTGGGTTTGCGAGCGCAGCGAAGCGTTGCTGGCCGACGACCAGGCGCGCGACATGGTGGTGGACGCGGAACTGGGCCTGGACGCGGATGGCAAATTCGTCGCGATGCGCCTGTCATCGAATAACAACATCGGCGCCTACCTCACCATGATCGGATTTCTTTCCACGCCGGGCATCGCCGACCAGGTATGCGGCGTGTATGCGACGCCCAACGTGCATGGCCGCGCCGCCGCGGTGCTGACCAACACGGTGCCGGTCTCCAACTATCGGGCGCCGGGCGGCACGCCGGGTGTTTACGTGCTGGAGCGCATCATCGACATGGCGGCGCGCGAACTGGGCATCGATCCCGCCGAGATCCGGCGCCGCAATCTCATTCCGGCGAGCGCCATGCCCTGCAAGCTGCCCAATGGCGCGAGCTACGATTGCGGCGATTTCGAGGCGGTGCTGGACAAATGCCTGGCGAAGTCCGAATACGCCGGGGCGCCGGCGCGCAAGGCCGAAGCCAGGGCGCGCGGCAGGCTGCGCGGCGTCGGCGTGTCGCAAAGCGTCGATCCTTCCGCGGGACCTTCTCCCGAGACCGCCGAGGTGCGTTTCGATCCGGGCGGCAATGTGACGCTGCTGGTCGGTTCCACGGCGGGCGGGCAGAGCCACGAGACCATTTACACGCAGATCGCATCCGATCGGCTCGGGATGGATTCGGCAAGCATCCGCGTCTTGGAGGGGGACACCAGCAAGCTTTCCTGGGGCACCGGCACCGGTGCCGCGCGTACCGCCACTATCGGCGGTGGGGCGCTCTTCAAGGCCGTGGATAAGGTGATCGAGAAGGGGCGCAAGATCGCCGCGCACGTGCTGGAAGCGGCGCAAGCGGATCTGGAATTCAAGGACGGGAAATTCGCCGTCGCCGGCACCGACCGCTCGGTGGGCATGGCGGAGATCGCCAAGGCGGCATTCGCGGGCAAGCTGCCTGCCGGCTTGGAAATCGGCCTGTACGAAACCGCAACCTGGACGCCGACAACGAAAAATATTCCCAACAGCGCCCACGTGTGCGAGGTGGAAATCGATCCGGACACAGGCGTGCTTGAACTGGTGCGTTATACTGCGGTGCACGACGTGGGCGTGGAGTTGAATCCCTTGCTGGTGGCCGGCCAGGTGCATGGCGGAATCGCCCAGGCGGCTGGGCAGGCGCTGATGGAAATCGTCACCTACGATGAGAGCGGGCAGTTGTTATCGGGTTCGTTCACGGATTACGCCATGCCGCGCGCGGCCGACCTGTGCAATTTCGACATCGGCAGCCATCCGGTGCCGACCAAGACCAATCCGCTGGGCGTCAAGGGCGCGGGCGAATGCGGTACGGTCGGGGGACTTGCCGCGGTCATGAACGCCATCAACGATGCGCTGGCGCCGCTGGGCGTGAGAAACTTTGCCATGCCGGCAACGCCGCAGAGGGTTTGGGAGGCGATCAGGATGGCGGAAACACGGTAGGTCATTGAGCACGCCGTTATCCCATCGACTTTTTGTCGTCCCGGCGAACGCCGCGACCCGGTAGATCAATAGTAATGTGGAGAATCGCATGAGACAAAACAAGGTATACACGCTCGCGGCACTGGTTTTCCTAATGCCATATTGCGCGCAGGCGCAAAGCGGTTTCCCCAGCAAGCCGCTGCATATCCTGGTGGGATTCCCTGCCGCCAGCACCGCTGACATCGTCGCGCGGCAACTGGCGGGCAAGATGTCGGAGAGCATCGGCCAGCAGGTGCTGGTGGAAAACCGTGCCGGCGCCGGCAGCAGCATCGCCGCCGAAGCGGTGGCGCGCGCGGGCGCGGACGGCCACACGCTGCTGCTTTCGACCATCGCCAACAGCATCAATCCCAGCCTGTTCAAGGTGAGTTTCGATTTTCAGAAGGATCTCGCCGCGGTGGCATTGCTCGCGGAAACTCCCGGACTGCTGGCCGCGCATCCTTCCGCGCCGCCCAGCGTCAAGGACCTGATCGCGCAGGCCAGGGCCAATCCGGGCGGCCTCTCATACGCCTCGGCGGGCACCGGCACGGTGACGCATCTGTACGGGGAACTGTTCAATCTGGCCACGGGCGTGAAGCTCGCGCACGTGCCCTACAAGGGCAGCGGTCAGGCGCAGATCGACCTGATGGCCGGGCATATCAAACTGCTGTTCACGCCGGCGGCATCGGTCCTCGGACCGATCAAGGCGGGCAAGCTGATCGCGCTGGGTTCGATCGGGCGCGACCCGCTTGCTTCGCTCCCCGGAGTCCCCACGCTTGCCGCGGTGGGCGTGGCGGGTTTTGACGCTGGCCTGTGGTTCGGGCTTAACGCGCCGGGCGCCACGCCGCGCGCGCTGGTGGAGCGGCTCAACCAGGAAGCCCAGCGCGTGCTCGCGCTGCCCGATGTCAGGAAGCAGTTTGCCTCGCAGGCACTGCAGCCTATCGGCGGATCGAGCGAGAGCTTCGCGACTTTCATCCGCCAGGAAACCGAGAAATGGGCGCGCGTCGTCAAGGCCGCCGATATCAAGGCCGAATAACAAGGGCGATAGAACGCACCGGATTCCAGGCGAGGGTTTTGCATTTTGAAATTTGGCATATTCGATCACCTGGATCGTTCCGATCTGCCCTTGCATGAGTATTATGAGGCGCGTCTGAAGCTGGTCGAGTTCTATGACCGCAACGATTTCTACGCCTACCACATCGCCGAGCATCACCAGACGCCGCTTGGCATGGCGCCAAGTCCCAGCGTGTTTCTCGCCGCGGTCGCGCAGCGCACCAAACGCTTGCGCTTCGGCCCCATGATCTACGCCTTGCCGCTGTACCACCCCATTCGCATTATTGAAGAGATTTGCATGCTCGACCAGATGAGCGGCGGGCGCCTGGAAATGGGTTTTGGCCGCGGCGCCTCGCCCACGGAACTGGAGTACTACGGGCAGGACCCCAGGAACGCGCAACAGATATACAGCGAAGCGCTGGAACTGATTCTGAAAGGGCTTACGGAAAAAACGCTCACTTACCGCGGGCAGTTCTTCAATTTCGACAACGTGCCCATGGAACTGGAAACGTTCCAAAAGCCCTATCCGCCGGTGTGGTATGGGGCACACGCGCCTGACAGCGCGGCACGCGCGGCACGACGTGGCCTGAAGGTGATAGCGCTGGATCCGCCTGGGGAAATCCGCGCCGCCTACGACAGCTATCGCGCCGCCTGGCGCGAAACGCATGGCGGGCGTGCGTTGCCGCTGATGGGTTTGGGGCGTTTCATCGTGGTGTCGCCGACCGATGCCGAGGCCGTTGCCTTGGCGCGGCGCGCCTATCCACAGTGGCATGCGAGCTTCACCCATCTGCGGCGCATGCACAACCGCGTCAATCCGCATCCGCGGCCGCCTACCTACGACGAACTGGTGCAGGTCGGGCAGGGGATTGCCGGATCGCCTGGTACGGTTACGGAATATCTGCGTAAGCAGATCCTGGATACGGGGAGCAACTATCTGGTTGGGCAGTTTGCATTCGGTGACCTTTCGATTGACGAAACGCTTCAATCGTTGAAGCTGTTTACGAGCGAAGTGATGCCGCGTCTCGCGGTTCTATAGGCAATTGAAATCCTCAGGTCAATCGCCGTAGCCCTCTCCTGTTGCGGCGCAGCGAACATTTATCGGCTTGCCGACTGAATGCGCGAAGCTTTCGAGATAAGTTACCTAAGCACCTATTTTTCAACACTGTAGGACGGCGTTTGACAAGTTGGATCCGTGGTTTTTATTTGCGGAGCATCGCCACGGGTGAGCATCGTAAAATTCTTTGCTTCTTAATATTGGCGTCAACTATTGCATTGACATATCCCGCAGCGTAGATTCCAACTGTTTCTGCGAGGATTTTCGCCAACCGGAATCGGAGGAGAACCCCATGGATGTCAAAGTTTCGCGCCGTCAGTTTTTCAGGATCTGCGCGGGTGGCATGGGAGGCTCCAGCCTCGCCATGATGGGATATGCGCCGTCGGCTGTTGCCGACGAGATACGCGGCTACAAGCTGGCCCGCACCACCGAAACCCGCAGCACCTGCCCTTATTGCTCGGTGAGTTGCGGCATGATCATCTATACCCTTGGCGACAAGTCGAAGAACGTCAAGACCTCCATCATCCATGTCGAAGGCGATCCCGACAATCCTGTGAATCGCGGCACCTTGTGTCCTAAGGGCGCGGGCGTGCTCGACATGATTCAAAGCCCGAACCGTCTGCGCTACCCGGAAGTGCGCGCACCCGGATCAAACGAGTGGAAGCGCATTTCCTGGGACGATGCCCTGAATCGCATCGCCAAGCACATGAAGGAAGACCGCGACAAGAATCTGGTGCAGAAGAACGACAAGGGCACCACGGTCAATCGCTGGAATACGGTGGGTTTCCTCGCCTCCAGCGCGGCTTCGAACGAATCGGGATACTTAAGTGTCAAGGTCGCGCGCGGCCTGGGGATGGTCGCCTTCGATACCCAGGCACGAATATGACACGCACCCACGGTGTCCAGTTTGGGCCCCACATTCGGCAGAGGCGCGATGACCAACAACTGGGTCGACATCAAGAATGCCGACCTGGTTCTGATAATGGGCGGAAACGCCGCGGAAGCCCACCCTTGCGGTTTCAAGTGGGTGACCGAGGCGATGCAGCAACGCAAGGCGAAGCTGGTTGTTGTTGATCCGCGTTTCACGCGTTCCGCGGCGGTGGCCGATCTTTACGCGCCGCTGCGCGTGGGCACCGACATTGCTTTCCTTGGCGGGGTGATCAATTACCTGTTCACCAACGACAAGCTGCATCATGATTACATCAAGCTGAATACCGATGCCACCTTCCTCACCAAGGAAGGGTTTAAATACGAAAACGGCTATTTCAGCGGCTATGACGAAGCCAAGCGCGTCTACGACAAGGCCACCTGGGGATACGAGATGGGCAAGGATGGTTTTGTCATGGTGGATGACACCATGCAGAACCCGCGCAGCGTTTTTCAGCAGATGAAAAAACACTATTCGCGCTACACGCCTGAGTTGGTCAGCAAGATCACCGGCACGCCCAAGGACTCATTCCTCAAGGTGTGCGAGCAGATTGCCGGCACGTCGGCTGCCAACAAAGTGATGACCATTCTGTACGCCCTGGGGTGGACGCAGCACTCGGTGGGCTCGCAGAACATCCGCACCATGGCGATGATTCAGTTGCTGTTGGGCAACATGGGGCGCCCGGGCGGCGGTGTCAATGCCTTGCGCGGGCACGCCAATGTCCAGGGCATCACCGACATGGCGCTGTACTCGGAGGTGTTGCCCGGCTACCTGCTGGCCCCGCTTGATTCCGATGCCACGCGCGAGGATTACCTGAAGGCGCGCACCGGCAAGCCGCTGCGCCCGAACCAGATGACCTTCACGCAGAATTTCCCCAAGTGGCACACCAGCCTGATGAAGTCCTGGTACGGCGCCGCGGCCACCAAGGAAAACAATTTCGCCTACGATTGGTTGCCCAAGCGCGACGGCGCCTACGACGCCCTGGCGATATTCGAACGCATGCACCAGGGCCGTATTCAAGGCTTTCTCTGTCAGGGGTTCAATCCGCTGGCGGCGATGCCGAAC
>MEQV01000291.1:2734-6247 GCA_001770355.1 Betaproteobacteria bacterium RIFCSPLOWO2_02_FULL_62_17 | reverse complement strand
GCGCTGAACAAGCACTACTACCGCCATACCGGCTACCCCGGCGGCATCAAGGAAACCAACTACGGCAAGATGCACGCGAAGTTTCCGACCCGTCCGCTGGAAATCGCGGTCAAGGGCATGCTGCCCAAAGGTCCGCTGGGCTACGCGATGTTCAAAAAATTGAAAATCTATGCCGGAGGCGAGCATCCGCATTCCGCGCAGCAACCCAAAACTCTGGAGATCAAGGCATGATTGGCGAGTATTACTACGGAACTGGACGCCGCAAGAGAGCGGTGGCGCGCGTCTTCATCAAGCGCGGCAAGGGCACGTATATGGTCAACGACAAGAACGTCGATCAATACTTCGTGCGCGAAACCGGCCAGATGGTGGCGCGCCAGGCGCTGGTTCTGACTGAGCACCTGGGCAATTTCGACATACTCGTCAACGTCCACGGTGGTGGCGAGTTCGGCCAGGCGGGCGCGGTCCGTCATGGACTGACGCGGGCGCTGATCGAATACGATCCCGCATTGAAATCGATGCTTTCCAAGGCCGGGATGGTGACGCGCGACGCACGCGAAGTGGAGCGAAAGAAGGTCGGCTTGCACAAGGCGCGCCGCCGCAAGCAGTTCTCCAAGCGCTAAACCAGCGCTGCGCAGGACCAAAGTACCAATGGCCGCCTTCCAGGGCGGCTTTTTTGTCTCCGCAACGCAAAACCATCGGCGCAAAACGCTTGAACTCCACGGCGAGTCCAGCGGCGTGATGATGATAGGATCGGCGCATGGTCAAGATAGGCATAGTCGGCGGGACCGGATACACGGGCGTGGAGCTGTTGCGTATTCTCGCGCGGCATCCGCAGGCAGAGCTTGCCGCCGTTACCTCGCGCGCCGAGGCCGGCATGCGCGTGGCCGACATGTTTCCGAGCCTTCGCGGCCGCGTCGATTTGGTATTTTCCGATCCGGCAAAAGCGGGGCTTGAACGTTGCGATCTGGTTTTTTTCGCCACACCCAATGGCGTCGCCATGGGCCAGGCGCGCGCGCTGCTCGATGCCGGCGCCAAGGTGATCGACCTGTCGGCTGATTTCCGGCTGAAGGACATCGCCGAGTGGGAGAAGTGGTACAAGCAAAAACATGCCGCGCCGGAACTGGTCGCGCAGGCGGCGTATGGCATGCCCGAAATCCACCGCGAGCGCATCAAGTCGAGCGCGCTGGTGGCCAACCCGGGTTGCTATCCGACCGCGGTGCAACTGGGTTTTTTGCCGCTGCTGGAAGCCGGCGTGGTCGACGCGGAGCGTTTGATTGCCGACGCAAAATCGGGCGTCTCGGGTGCCGGGCGCAAGGCTGAAATGAACATCCTGTTCTCAGAGGCATCGGATAATTTTTCGGCCTACGGGGTAGCCGGCCATCGCCATTTGCCGGAGATCCGTCAGGGGCTCGCCGCTATCGCAGGCAAGGCGGTGGGTTTGACCTTCGTCCCGCATTTGACGCCGATGATTCGCGGCATCCACGCGACGCTTTATGCCCGCATCACCCGCGAGGCGGATTTCCAGAAGCTGTTTGAGGACCGTTACCGCGGCGAACCTTTTGTCGACGTGCTGCCGCCAGGCCGGCATCCGGACACGCGTTCGGTGCGCGCCTCGAACCTGTGCCGCATCGCCGTGCACCGGCCACAGGGAGGCGATACCCTGGTGGTGCTCTCGGTCATCGACAATCTCACCAAGGGAGCGGCGGGCCAGGCGGTGCAGAACATGAATCTGCTGTTTGGATTGCCCGAAACCCTCGGGCTGGACAACCTTCCCATTGTCCCCTGACAGCGGGGCGCAGAGCGGCGACGCATGAAGAACCCCCTGCGATCACTGCGGCGCCGTTTCGGCATCTCCGCCCCGAAGATGACGGTGCGCACGCACCTCGCCTGGTACTGGCGCTGGACCGGCATGGTGCTGTTGGCCTCGATATCGCTGGCGCTGGCCGCGTGGATCTACGATGCTGGCATGCGTTTCGCGGGCTTCGATCGCAGCGAGATCGAGCAGGAGGTCAAGACGCTGCGCGAATCGGTGATACGCCTGGAGGCCGAAACCGCGAAACTCCAGGCGGTGTCGAACGCGAGCGAATCGAGGCTCAAAATAGAGCAGTCGGTACAGTCGCAGCTTGCGGCGCAGGTGAAGGTGCTGGATGAAGAGAATCAACGTCTCAAGGAAGATCTGGCTTTTTTCGAGAATCTCGGGCCGGCGGCCAACAAACTCACCATCAATCGATTTTCCGTTCGCAAGGACGTTTTGCCCGGCGAATACCGCTACCGCCTGCTGGTTCTGCTGGGCGGCGGTGGCCGCGACCGGCAGTTCCAGGGTTCCCTGCAACTGGTCATCAATATGCAGGCCCAGGGCCGTAATGGTATGATTATTATTCCTGAGCCCTCGCAGCCGGAAAATCCATCTTTTCGGTTGAATTTCAAATACTTCCAGAGGGTCGAAGGAACTTTTAGGTTGCCGGAAAAGGCCACGATCCAGTCAGTCCAGGTGCGCGTGTTCGAGCAAGGCAGCAGCCAGGCCAGCGCCACGCAAAGCGTCGATCTGTGAGGAGGAACTCAGCATGTTTCGCAAACAGCCAAGCAAACCGCAGAACCGCATCGACAGCCTGATTGGAGTGGGAACCAAGATCGAAGGGAACGTGCTTTTCTCCGGCGGCCTGCGCGTCGATGGAGAAATCATCGGCAATGTCACGGCCTCGCCCGACCAGTCCTCGACGCTGGTGCTCTCCGAGCATGCGCGCATCGACGGCGAAATCAAGGTGTCGCATCTGGTGATCAATGGCGCGGTCAACGGACCGGTGTATGCCGCCGAGTTCCTGGAGCTGCAGTCACATTCCCGGATCAAGGGGGACGTGCATTACAACTCCCTGGAGATGCATCTGGGCGCGATCGTGGAAGGCCGCCTGGTGCATCGTTCGAGCGAGGCAAAGGGGGTTGAATTGAAGCTCGCCTCCAGCAAATCGGGAACCTGAGCATCGTTTGAACCAAGGGTTTTCGCCACCATCTAAAAGTCAATAACCCTACGTTATGTAGGTTGACCGGTCGCTGCTTGACGGTTGATACTGCTGCAACAGGACTTCAGGAGTTTCCATGGATGTAATGACCGAAATGCCCCCCGCGCTGGTGTTTACCGACAGCGCGGCGGACAAAGTAAAACAACTGATCGACGAAGAAGGCAACGCCGAACTGAAACTGCGCGTATTCGTCAGCGGCGGCGGCTGTTCCGGATTTCAGTATGGCTTCACCTTCGATGAAGTGCAGAACGACGACGATACCGTGATGGAGAAAAATGGCGTCATGCTGCTGATTGATCCCATGAGCTATCAGTATCTGTCCGGCGCGGAGATCGATTATTCGGAAGGCTTGGAAGGCGCGCAGTTCGTCATCAAGAATCCCAACGCCACCAGCACCTGCGGCTGCGGCTCCTCGTTCTCGGTCTAAACCCGGGCAACGAATCAAAAGGGGCCCGCGGGCCCCTTTTCATTGGGGATAATTATTCCCGGGAACTCG
>MEQV01000291.1:0-2720 GCA_001770355.1 Betaproteobacteria bacterium RIFCSPLOWO2_02_FULL_62_17 | reverse complement strand
CCACTTTTCCCGTTAATTTGTAAAGTTGCAACTTCGCAACTTTACAAATTGACGGGACGTATACAAACCCACAATTTCGCCTATCAACACTTGACTGGTAAGTGACTAGTCGAGCAAGGCAATGTTGGAATTGCCCAGCAGTTCGATGCGCGTGGCGTACGGCTGCGCGTAGGCGAGGAAGGCCGGCAACCTGTCGTTGCCAATCGGCTTGGACGCGGGCAGCGCGATCGTCAGCGGATTTCGGTGCCGGTCGTTGATGCGAAATTCGTAGTGCAGGTGCGGCCCGGTGGCCCAGCCGGTCTGCCCGACAAAGCCGATGACATCGCCCTGCGACACGCGTGTGCCCCGCGCGAGGCCGCGCGCAAAGCCGCTCAAGTGCGCAAACCAGGTGGTAATGCCGCCGTTATGGCGCATGACCACCACGTTGCCGTACCCCCCCTGACTGCCGATCGACCCGATCACGCCGTCGCCCGTGGCTCTGACCCTGGTGCCGCGCGGTGCGGCGTAATCCACTCCGGTGTGTGCGCGCCAGCGTCGCTGGATCGGGTGCATGCGCATGCCGAAACCCGAGCTGATCCGGGAGAATTCCAGCGGCGAGCGCAGGAAGGCCTTGCGCAGATTCTTGCCCTCGGGGGTGTAATAACTGCCCTCCGACTGGCCATCGGAATCCGGATACCACAGCGCCCGGAAAGTCCGATTCTGATTGACGAACTCCGTGGCCAGCACCCGGCCCGAGCGCGATTCGCGCCCATTGAAATAATAGGTTTCGTAGATCGCCGAAAAGCGGTCGCCACGGCGCAGGTCGCGATGGAAATCGATGTCGCCGGCGAAAATGTCGGCAATCTGGATGGCGACGCTGTCGGGCACGTCCGCGGCATCGGTCGCGGCGAACAGGGAACTGCGGATCTCGCCGGATTTCATGACTTCGCGGCGCGTCAGTTGCGTCGCCTGTTCGCTTGCGGTGAAATCGCCACCTTCGCGGTTGAGGGTCATGACGCGATCGCGGCCCACCATGTACCAGAGTGATTGCAGTTCGCCCTCGCCATTGACCCGTGCCTGAACGGTGGTGCCAGGGGTCAGGCCCCGCAGCGGCGCTTTGCTGAGCGAAGATCGGCGCAGCCGGTCGAAATCGGATTGATTGACGCCCAGGCGCGCGAGCAGCGAGGCAAACGTGTCGCCGCGAGAGAAGCGTTCCTCCGACCAGTACTCCTCGGCCGCCGGGGCCGGATCGAAATCGGCCGCGATCGGCAGCGGTTCGAGCACCGCGCGCTGGGAAATAGGCGCTTCGGCGTCCTGCACGGTGCCGAAAGCCGCGACGATACCGAATAGGAACAGCGCAACGCCGCCCCCGAACCAGGGTAGCGGGCGCGCCCAATGGCGTTGGGCTTTCGCGAACAGCGATTGAGCTAGAATCCGAATCCTCCCCAGGATTATTTTTCTTCGATAGCCAGAACTTATAAGTGTAACAAAATAAAGAAGATTCTAGCAATGACCCGCTTTTTGGACATCCCCGAACAACTACGCATCATCAAGCGCGGCGCCGATGAACTGCTGGTCGAGGAAGAACTTATCGCCAAGCTCAAGCTCGGCCGTCCACTGCGCATCAAGCTGGGAATGGACCCGACCGCGCCGGATCTGCATCTGGGCCATACCGTGGTGATCAACAAGATGCGCCAGTTCCAGGAGCTGGGGCACCACGTGCAGTTCCTGATCGGCGATTTCACCGGCATGATCGGCGACCCCACCGGCAAGAATGTCACCCGCCCCCCCCTCACCCGGGAGCAGATCGAGGCCAATGCCGCGACCTATCGCAAACAGGTGTTCAAGATCCTCGATCCGGAGCGCACCGAAATCCTGTTCAATTCGAAATGGTCGAACGAACTGGGCGCCGCGGGCGTGGTCAAGGTCGCCGCCACCTACACCGTGGCGCGCATGCTCGAGCGCGACGATTTCGGCAAGCGCTACGCCGCGCACCAGCCGATCGCGATCCACGAGTTTCTCTATCCGCTGATGCAGGGCTACGACTCCGTGGCGATGCGCTCGGACGTGGAGCTGGGCGGCACCGACCAGAAATTCAACCTGCTGGTGGGCCGCGAGCTGCAAAAGCATTACGGGCAGCCGGCGCAGTGCATCCTCACCACGCCGCTGCTCGAGGGGCTGGACGGTGTCAACAAGATGTCAAAGTCCCTGGGGAACTACGTCGGCATTGACGAGCCGGCAAAGGAGATTTTCGGCAAGCTGATGTCGGCCTCCGACGAGCTGATGTGGCGTTATATCGAGCTGCTGTCGTTCGAATCCCTGGCAACTATTGATGCCTGGAAGAAAGAGGTGGCCGAGGGCGTTAATCCCCGAGATATCAAGGTGCGTTTCGCCCGGGAGATCGTGACGCGCTTTCACGATGCCGCCGCCGCCCGGCGCGCCCACGAGGATTTTGACGCGCGCCATCGCGCCGGCACCCTGCCCGATGACATGCCCGAGGTGGCGATCGCCAGCGGCGGCAAGACCATGCCCGTGGCGCAGATTCTCAAGCAGGCCGGGTTGACTTCCAGCACTTCCGATTCATTTCGCATGATCGAGCAGGGCGGCGTGCGTATCGATGGCGAGCGGTGCGAGGACCGCGCGCAAACGCTCGCGCCCGGCCGCAGCGTGGTGCTGCAGGTGGGCAAACGCAAGTTCGCGCGCGTCACCCTGAGCTGATCCTGCGCACCGGCTCATTCTTC
>MEQV01000290.1:6194-20985 GCA_001770355.1 Betaproteobacteria bacterium RIFCSPLOWO2_02_FULL_62_17 | reverse complement strand
AGCGCCGCACAGATGGATGCGCCCCAGTGCGTGCGCAACTACAAGTCGCTCTCGAACGTCGAGCGCGCATTCCGCTCATTGAAGACCATCGACCTGAAGGTGCGCCCGATCCACCACCGCACCCCCGAGCGGGTGCGTGCGCACATCTTCCTTTGCATGCTCGCCTACTACGTCGAGTGGCATATGCGCGAAGCTTGGCGCGAGTTGATGTTCGCCGACGAAGATCAAGATGCCAAACAGAAACGCGACCCCGTGGCTCCGGCAGTACGCTCCGCAGCAGCACAGCGCAAAGTGCACTCTCACACCCTCACCGATGGCAGCCCTGCGCACAGCTTTCGCACCCTGATCGAGGATCTGGAGACAATCGTGCGTAATACCTGCCGTGTGCCCAGTGATAAGGCATCGAGCGGTCATTTCACCATCGACACCACACCCAGCGATAAACAACAACGGGCATTGGAGCTACTTGAGAAAATCACCGTGTAGCCAGTAGCGTGTACCACGAATCGTGCATAAGCCACGAATTCAATGCGAAAATTCGTCACTTGTAGGCGGGAACTTCAGCCTAGGAATTGGATTCCCCTCCAGCCTACTGGGGTTCCACCTCGGTTCCTGGCTCTGCCGCGGGGTTGCCCTTGAAGAATCTCGACACGAAAATGCCCAATTCGTACAACAGGCACAAGGGTACCGCGAGCAGAAACTGTGAAATCACGTCGGGCGGGGTAAAGATCGCCGCTATGACAAATGCCCCCACTATCACGTAGGGCCTTGCCTCCTTGAGTTTCTCGATTGACACCACCTCGGCGCGTACCAGCACGATCACGACGACCGGAACCTCGAATGTGACGCCAAAGGCGATGAATGACGTAAGTACAAAACTGAAGTACTTGTCGATATCCGTCATCCAGGCGACGCCCTCCGGCGCCACCGAGGACATGAACTTGAAAATCACCGGGAACACGAAGAAGTACGCAAAAGCCATGCCGACGAGAAACAACAAAAAACTGGTAATGACCAGAGGAAGTACCAGCCGTTTTTCATTCGCGTACAGCCCGGGCGCAACGAATGCCCACGCCTGATAGAGGACATAAGGCAACGCAGCCACAAAACCGACCAGCAGCGTGACTTTGAGCGGCACGAGAAACGGACCGATCACGTCGGTGGCGATCATCTGCCCGCCCTTCGGCATGGCCTCGAGCATCGGCTGCGCAAGAACTGCGTAGATTTCGCGTGCCCAGGGCAACAGGCACAGCACGAAAACCAGCACCACGGCCATGGCTCGTACCAGGCGCTGGCGCAATTCAATCAGGTGCGAGAGAAAGGTATCCGCTTCGCTCATTTTGGTTACGGGTTCGGGGATGACGCCGGTGCAGGCGACTGGTTCAGGCCGTCGATTTTTGTTCTGCTGCCGCCAGCCGGTTCGTGCCGGGGGATTCGGTAATTTGTCCAGACTCGAGACCGGGCCCGGTCTCGGGCGAAACAGCCGGTTTGACGGCCTCGTCGTGCGGCGCCAGGTCAGTGGCGATACTGTTTAACATTTCCTCTGTCTTGCTGAGTTCGCTGTTGACCTGGGATTGGACAGTTTGAGCGGTCTGCTCAATCTCACTCTTGAACTTGCGCAACTCCTCCAACTCCATTTCCCGATTGATATCGGCTTTGACGTCGTTGACGTAGCGTTGCAGACGGCCCATCAAGTGTCCGGCAGTCCGCGCAACCCGCGGCAGGCGCTCCGGCCCAATGACCACCAGCGCCACTACGGCGATCACCATGAGTTCGGAAAAGCCGAAGTCAAACATCGATCAGAAGAATCACAAAAGAAGAACTCGCGGGCCAGGCGCGGCGCCAGCCCGCCCGGACCGGGTCAGGAAACCTTGCTTTCCTTGCGCACCTCGGCGTCTATGGTCCTGCCCGACACCTGCGGCGCCGCGGGGTCTGCGGGCTGATCCGATGCGGACTCTTTCATGCCCTCCTTGAATCCACGCACCGCCCCGCCAAGGTCTGCACCCATATTGCGCAGCTTTCTGGTACCGAAAATCACCAACACGACCGCGAGCACTATCAGCCAGTGCCAGATGCTCCACGTTCCCATTTTTCTCTCCTTCAGGTCCTGCTTAACATTCTTGGCAAGCGCTCATGCCCGCCCAGAATGTGCGCATGCAAATGATACACCTCCTGCCCACCGACACGGCCGGTGTTGATGATGGTGCGAAACCCGTCATCGGCCCCTTGAGCAACCGCAAGCCGTCCGGCCAGGGCCAGAATTCTGCCCAGAACATCCCGGTGAGAATCGTCGCATTCCAGGAGCGAGGCCACGTGGTGTTTCGGAATGATTAAAAAATGAACCGGCGCCAGCGGATGAGCGTCATGAAACGCCAGAATCTCAGCGTCTTCGTGAACCTTCCTGCATGGAATCGTGCCGCTCACGATCCTGCAAAAAATGCAATCGGGATCACTGGACATTGATTTCCCTGCAGCGTGCTGGCGGCCTAGCGCCTCTCGGGGTTTTTTCGTCCATCCTGCCTCCGGGCCGCCTTTTCATCGATTCCAGAAATGCCTTCGCGACGGCTCAGTTCCGCAAGCACGTCGGCTGGGCTCAGTCCATAGTGTGCAAGCATGATCAGGCAGTGAAACCAGAGATCCGCGGTTTCTGCGACTATCTTTCGCCGCTCCCCGTCCTTGCCTGCCATCACGGTTTCGGTGGCTTCCTCACCAATCTTCTTGAGAATGGCGTCCTCTCCCTGCGAAAGCAGGCGCGCAACATAGGAATTACCGGAGTCGCCGCCTTTGCGCGATTCAACCACGGCAGCCAATCTCTCGAGTACGCCGCTCATTTCTTGTCGCATTTCTCGTATATTTCCACGGGATCCCTGATCACGGGGCCCTCCGATTGCCATTTCCCATCAACCAGCCTCTGGAAAAAACAGCTGTGTCTTCCGCTATGGCAGGCGATGCCCCCGACCTGCTCAACCTGCAAAAGCAATACGTCATTGTCACAATCCAGCCGTATACCGCTGACTCTCTGGATATGTCCAGATTCTTCGCCCTTGTGCCAAAGACGATTGCGGGAGCGCGACCAATATACCGCCTCCCCCGATGACGCGGTCCGCTGCAGGGATTCCCGGTTCATCCAGGCAAGCATGAGAACCTTTCCCGTCCCCGCCTCTTGCGCGATAACGGGAGCCAGACCCTCAAGATTCCATTTCACTTCATCTAGCCAGGTCATTAAGCGCCGCCAGTGTTACCTGTATGTTGAGATGCTTTTCCAGGACTGCGGGAAAACCAAGCCAGCTTACCCGCAACCGGGCACCGGCTACAACTGGCGTACCAACCGGAGATTGCATACCAACCGTACGTCGCTATAGCCGGACTTCTATGCCACGCGCGGCCATATACTCCTTGGCCTGCCGCACCGAGAATTCGCCGAAATGAAAGATGCTGGCCGCCAAAACCGCATCGGCTCGTCCTGTCAGAACGCCCTGCGCGAGATGTTCGAGGCTTCCAACGCCGCCACTGGCGATGACCGGTATATCCACCGCATCCGAGATGGTACGCGTCAGGGCAAGGTCGAACCCCTCCCGTGTGCCGTCCCGGTCCATGCTGGTCAATAGGATCTCCCCGGCGCCAAGTTCCTGCATTTTCCGGGCCCAGCTGAGAGCATCGATGCCGGTAGGACGGCGCCCGCCATGGGTAAACACCTGCCACTCCGGAGCTTGCGCCTTAAGCCCGTGTTCGGAACCGCCTTCTGGCGAACCGGACAGCGGACGGCCGCGCTTGACATCCATCGCAACGACTATGCATTGTGAGCCGTATCTGGACGATGACTCCGCCACCAGGTTGGGATTCTGCACCGCCGCGGTGTTGATCGAAACCTTGTCCGCGCCGGCATTGAGCAGCCGCCGCACGTCCTCGACTTTGCGAACGCCTCCTCCGACTGTCAAGGGGATAAATACCTGCGCCGCGACACCCTCAATAACATGCAGAATCAGATCGCGATCATCGGAACTGGCGGTGATATCCAAAAAGGTGAGTTCATCCGCGCCTTGCTCATCGTATCGTTTGGCGATTTCGACGGGATCGCCCGCGTCGCGCAGCGAAACAAAATTCACGCCTTTGACAACCCTGCCAGCGGTGACATCGAGGCAGGGGATGACGCGCTTTGCCAGCATCAGAATAGGGGGGCGCCGGCGCCGCAGGAAGGATTCCCGCCTCGCATCCGCTCTGGCCCCATCATGCCTTTGCGAGTTTTTTGGATAGCGCCACCGCCTGTTTGAAATCCAAAGTGCCCTGGTATATGGCGCGCCCGGTGATCACGCCATTGATGCCTTCGGATTCAAGCTTGCAAAGCTCTTCCACGTCCTTGAGATTGGTCAGACCGCCGCTGGCAATCACGGGAATCCGCAGTTCGCGGGCAAGCTTGACGGTGGCTTCCACATTGATGCCGGTGAGCATGCCATCGCGTCCAATGTCGGTATAGATGATCGCTTCGACGCCGTAATCCTGGAACTTGAGAGCCAGATCCACCACGTCGTGCCCTGTCAGCTTCGACCATCCTTCAACCGCCACCTTTCCGTCCCGCGCGTCGAGCGCCACGATGATGTGCCCGGAAAACGCGGTACAGGCATCCTGTAGAAATCCGGGGTTCTTTACTGCCGCGGTGCCGATGACCACGAAGGAGACGCCCATGTCCAGAAAGCGTTCTATGGTGTCAAGATCGCGTATGCCCCCGCCGATCTGAACAGGCAACTCATCCCCCAGCGCCTGCACGATTTTCTTGATGACGATTTCGTTCTTCGGTACGCCCGCGGCGGCACCGTTCAGGTCCACAACATGCAGGCGCCGCGCACCCTGCGAAAGCCAGTGTCGGGCCATGGCTGCGGGGTCCTCGGAATACACCGTGGCATCGGCCATGTCGCCTTGCCGGAGGCGCACGCAATGGCCATCCTTGATGTCAATGGCGGGAATGATAAGCATTGATCTCTAGCCTGATCAGGTTAAAGAAAATAGGAACATTTATGCAATTGCCGGCTTCGAATCAGGGATTCCAACTGATGAAATTGGCTAACAGTCGCAGGCCGGAAGTTTGGCTTTTCTCAGGGTGGAACTGTACTGCGAAAATATTATCGCGTGCCACGGCGCAGGTAAAGCACATTCCGTAATCGGTCTCGGCGGCGATCAGGCTCCCGGCCGAGGGGCTCGCATAATAGCTGTGTACGAAGTAAAAGCGCGTTGCGTCTTCGATTCCCGCCCACAGCCGGTGCGGCCCCCTCTGGCGCACCTGGTTCCAGCCCATATGCGGCACCTTCAACCGCCCGCCCGCATCCTGGGCGGAACCGGATGCCGGGAAACGCCTGACCTGCCCGGGAAAGATCCCCAGCCCCTGGGTATCCCCTTCCTCGCTGGAATCGAAAAGCATCTGCAGCCCGATGCATATGCCCAGAAATGGCCGGTCTCGAGCGGCTGCCAGGACCGCAGGCCGCAGATTCCGGCTGTCCATTTCCCGCATGCAGTCCGGCATGGCCCCCTGGCCGGGGAACACCACGCGATCGGCGGTGGCCACCACTTTTGCGTCGGAAGTGACCAATACCTCAACCTGGGGGGCAACATGCTCGAGCGCCTTGGATACCGAGCGAAGGTTGCCCATGCCATAGTCGATCACAGCGACTTTCATTGCTACCGGGTCTATGAAAATACGGGTTGACGGGAACTGGCGGTCTTTATATACGACCGCGCGGCCAAAAGCTCGCCGCGCTGCTTCCTACAGCCGGCGCGAGATTTATGCGACGGCGGTCTTTTAACTGCGCGAACCATGAATGTTTCTAAAGCGCGCCTTTGGTGGACGGAATCTTTCCCCGCACGCGCGGATCAGGAGCCAAGGCCATGCGCAAAGCGCGTCCAAACGCCTTGAAAATCGTCTCGCATTGGTGATGTGCATTGTCCCCGTGCAGATTGTCAATGTGCAAGCTTACCTGGGCGTGATTGACGAAGCCCTGGAAAAATTCATGAACCAGATCGACGTCGAAATCCCCAACCAGAGGACGAACATATTTGACCCGATATTCCAGACCCGGGCGGCCGGAAAAATCCACCACCACGCGCGACAAGGCCTCATCCAAGGGAACATAGGAATGACCGTAGCGCACGATACCGCGCTTGTTGCCAACCGCTTTGGCGATTGCCTGTCCGAGCGTAATGCCCACATCCTCCACGGTGTGGTGAGCATCGATGTGAAGGTCACCCGCGGCCTTGATTTGCATGTCGATCACGCCATGCCGCGCCACCTGATCGAGCATGTGATCAAGAAACGGCACGCCCGTGGCGATCCGGGCGCGGCCTTCCCCGTCGAGATCAACCGTGGCGCTGATCTTCGTTTCGTTGGTATTGCGTGTGATGCTTGCCTTGCGGGCGGAAATTCGCGTTGCCATGGTGTCAAGACTACACGATATAAGATCGCTCGGCATCAATCTCGCCGAGCTGCGTCAAGCAGGCGGCGATAGATTTACCCGCCGCCGGTCTCATTATCATTTGCAGTAAAGCTCGCATAAAAACCTAGCCCAAAGTCGCGAGGATTTCGCCGAACGCATTGAGGAGAAGATCATTTTCCTCGCGCGTGCCCACGGTGAACCGAACGCAATGCTCAAGCAACGGGTGAGCGCCGTGAAGGCTTCGCACCAGCACCCCCCGGTCCTTGAGCCCCATATGGACCTTGTACGCGTCCGGCACCCGCAAAAGAATGAAATTCGCCGAACTGGGAAATGCGGTGATGCCCCGCATGGAATGCAAGGCATTTTCCAATCTGTCCCTTTCGACGACGATCTCGCGGGCCTGGTCTTCGAGCACCTGATGATGCGCCAGGATTCTCTCGGTGACCCGTTGCGTGAGTACACCTACGTTATAGGGTCCGCGCACCTTGTCGATTTCACGTATCCATTCCGGACGGGCGGCGGCGTAACCCAGGCGCAATCCAGCCAGCCCGAGTTTCGACAAGGTGCGCATGACCACCATGTTGGGAAATTCCGGCAGTCTTGCCATGAAACTGCGCTTGGCGAACACGTGATAGGCCTCGTCGATCACCACCAATCCGGGGGCGTGCTCGATGATGCGCCGAATCACCTGTTCATCGAACAGATTCCCTGTCGGATTGTTGGGATAGGCGATGAACAGAATCGCGGGCCGATGCTCCCGCATCGCCGCGATCACCTTGTCCGCGCTCAGGGAAAAATCTTCCTCGACGGAAACACCGACGTATTTTGCCCGCGCGATGACCGCGCTTACCTTGAACATCACAAAGGTTGGCGCTATCGCCATGATCACCGTGTCCGGACCTGCTACGGCATTGATCAGCATGGCGATGATCTCGTCTGATCCATTTCCCAGGATCAGTTCGCAGCAATCGGGCACCTTCATGATTTCGCGCAGACTGTTCTTCAGTTGCGGCGCGTCGGGATCGGGGTAGCGGTTGATTTCGGCGCACTGGATCACGCTGGCGATCTCCTCGCGCAGCCACTGCGGCAAGCGATACGGGTTTTCCATGGCATCCAGCTTGATCATGCCGGTGGCGTGCTGCACCGGATAAGCCACCATGGCGCGGATATCGGCGCGTATCACCTGCGCGGGATCGGCGCTCATCAGGACTCGACCCTCAACATCGCGGAGCGGGCATGGGCAGCCAAGCCCTCGCCGTCGGCAAGCGTCGCCGCGAGCCTGCCAAGCGTTTGCGCGCCGGAGGGCGATACCTGGATCAGGCTGCTGCGCTTCTGAAAGTCATAAACGCCAAGGGGAGAAGAAAAGCGCGCGCTGCGGGAGGTCGGCAGCACATGGTTAGGTCCTGCGCAATAGTCGCCAAGCGCTTCGGAACTGTAACGTCCAAGAAACATCGCGCCGGCATTGTGGATGCGGCCGGCCCATTTCTCGGGCTCCTCGACAGATAGCTCCAGGTGCTCGGGGGCGATCAGATTTGCGATTTCACAGGCATCCTCCAGATCGCGCGTCTGGATCAGCGCGCCGCGCCGCTCAAGGGAAGCGCCGGCCACCACACGCCGCGGCAAATCGGCGAGCAGCCGCTCGATGCTTGCCGCAACCTTCCCTATAAAACCGGCATCCGGAGAAAGCAGAATGGCCTGCGCCATCTCATCATGCTCGGCTTGCGCGAGCAAATCCATCGCGATCCAGTCTGGTTCAGTGCCGCCATCACAGATAATCAATATCTCCGAAGGACCGGCGATCATGTCTATGCCCACATCGCCGAATACGTGGCGTTTCGCGGCGGCCACATAGGCATTCCCCGGCCCTACAATTTTGTCCACCCTTGGAATTGTCTGAGTGCCGTAGGCAAGCGCCGCGATCGCCTGCGCGCCGCCAATCGCGATCACGCGATCTACGCCTGCTATCGCCGCCGCGGCGAGCACCAGTTGGTTGCGTTCGCCGCCGGGCGTGGGAGTAACCATGACAAGCTCGCGAACCCCCGCGATTTTCGCCGGCACCGCGTTCATCAGCACCGATGAGGGATACGCGGCGCGGCCCCCGGGGACATACAGGCCCACCCGTTCAAGCGGCGTGACGCGCTGCCCAAGCCGGGTACCATCGGCCTCGGTGTACTCCCACGAATCCGACCGCTGGCGTTCATGAAATTCCCGAATCCTGTCCGCGGCGGCCTGCAGTGCCGATCGAAGGGCTGGATTCAAGCCGTCCAACGCCGCCCGCAGTTGCGCAACTGGGATTTCCAGTTCGCCCATATGGGCCGCATCGATCCGGTCAAAGCGGTTGGTATATTGCAGCAGGGCCGCATCCCCCAGTTTTTGCACTGCCTCGATCACTTCGAGCACAATGCTCTCGACCGCGGAATTGCGCGTCGCCTCTACCGCGGTAAGCGCGGCAAGCCGCGCGCCAAAATCCGCTTGCACCGAGGACAGGAGGCGCATCCGCGACATCAGCCAACCGCCTTGGAAAATGCGTCGAGAATCCGCTGGATCTCCTCGCGCTTCAATTTCAACGCCGCTTGATTGACAATCAACCTGGCACTGATCCGAACGATTTCCTCGACCACCCGCAGATTATTGGCCCGCAAAGTGGATCCGGTGGAAACCAAATCGACAATGGCGTCGGCCAATCCCACCAGCGGCGCGAGCTCCATGGAGCCATAGAGCTTGATCAGGTCGACATGCACCCCTTTCGCGGCGAAGTGCTCGCGCGCGGTCTGCATGTACTTGGTTGCCACGCGAAGCCGCCCGCCCTTACGAACGGTGCTGGCGTAATCGAAACCTTCCGGCGCCGCGACCGCCATTCGACAGGCGGCAATGCGCAGATCCAGCGGCTGATACAGTCCTATGCCGCCATGCTCCAGCAGCACATCCTTCCCGGCGATACCGAGCTCGGCGGCGCCGTATTGGACGTAAGTCGGCGTATCCGCCGCGCGAACAATCAGCAACCGCACATCGGTTCGCGAGGTGCCGATGATCAGCTTGCGTGATTGTTCGGGATTCTCCGCGGGGCGGATGCCAGCCGCTTCAAGCAGTGGCAGCGTTTCGTCGAAGATCCGGCCTTTGGACAGTGCAATGGTGATCACGTGTTCCGCATCGCGCAAAAAGGCGATTTTACAGCAAGGAATTCAAGGAAATCATGGATTTGGAGGCGCTGCCCGATAGCGGCTGGCGGCGCGGAAAGCGTCACCGGAAATTCGCCTTTGCCTCGCCGGCGCTCAGTGAACGCGCCTGATGCTGGCGCCCAGCTGGGAGAGTTTCCGCTCGATCTGTTCATAGCCGCGATCCAGATGGTAGATGCGGTCAACTGTGGTTTCGCCTTGCGCGACCAGGCCGGCAATCACCAGACTCGCCGACGCTCGCAGATCCGTGGCCATTACCGTGGCACCCTGCAAGGCGCCCAGACCGCGCACCACCGCGGTATGACCTGAAAGTTCAATGTCCGCTCCCAGGCGCTGCAGTTCCAGTGCATGCATGAAACGATTTTCGAAGATGGTTTCATTAATCACGGCCGTGCCCTCGGCGACGGCGTTGAGCGCCATGAACTGCGCCTGCATGTCGGTAGGAAAGGCCGGGTACGGGGCGGTGCGCACGCTCACGCTCCTGGGCCGCCCGTTCATGGTCAGTGAGATGGTGCCGGCGCCTGACTCAATGTTCGCGCCGGATTCCCGCAGCTTGTCAATGACCGCATCCAAAGTGTCGCTTCTGGCGTTGCTAAGCCGCACGGAACCGCCGGTGGCCGCGGCCGCGGCGAGAAAGGTCCCGGTTTCGATCCGGTCCGGCATGATGCAATGGCTCGCGCCATGCAGTCCCGCGACACCCTCAACAGTAATCACGTCGCTGCCTGCGCCACGAACACGCGCGCCCATCGACACCAGACAATTCGCGAGATCCACGACCTCCGGTTCCCGGGCGGCGTTTTCGATAACGGTCGTACCCTCGGCGAGACAGGCCGCCATCATGAGATTCTCGGTCCCGGTCACCGTCACCAAATCCATTACCAGGCGGGCCCCTTGCAAACGCCGCGCTCGCGCGACCACGTATCCCTGCTCAACGTGAATCTGGGCGCCCATGGCCTGCAGTCCCTTGATATGCAGGTCCACCGGGCGCAGTCCAATCGCGCAACCTCCGGGTAGCGAAACCCGCGCCTCGCCGCAACGCGCCAGCAACGGTCCGAGAACCAGAATGGAAGCCCGCATCGTTTTCACCAGATCATAGGGCGCGACCGGTTCGGCTGGCGCGTCGGCGCACAGTTCCAGCGAACTGCCCTCGGCTGTGTACCTCACGCCGATGCGGCCCAGCAATTCCAGGAGCGTTCTGACGTCGCGCAGCCGCGGAACATTGGACAGATTCAGTTTTTCAGGGGTCAGCAGCGCGGCGCACATGATCGGCAACGCGGCATTTTTTGCGCCTGAAATGCAGACCTCGCCGGCAAGACGCCTGCCCCCTTGAATCAGAAGCTTATCCACGCGCGGCCGCCCATTCCTCCGGCGTCAGGGTTTTCATCGACAAGGCGTGAACCTCCTCGCGCATGCGCTCGCCGAGGGCGGCATAAACGGCCTGATGGCGCTGCACCCGGTTCTTGCCGATGAACGCGGCGCTCACGATCAACGCCTCGAAATGCTGGCCATCTCCGGCGACCTCAAGCGTTTCGCATTCGAGGCCCTTGGCGATGTATTCGCGTACCTGCTCGGGTGTGACCATGACGAATCTCCGTTTCAGAATCTCAGTTTGTAGCCGCTTTTCAGCATTGTCAGGGCGAAGCCGGCACCTGCCGCGAGGGCAACCAGCGTAACGGCGAAACTGACCATGGGATCGACATCGGATATGCCAAAAAAACCATAGCGGAATCCGTCAATCATGTAGAAAAAGGGGTTGAGATGGGAAACATCCTGCCAGATCGGCGGCAGGGAATGTATCGAATAGAAGACGCCGGACAAAAATGTCAGCGGCATGATCAGAAAATTCTGGAATGCCGCCACCTGGTCTATTTTGTCGGCGAGCATGCCGGCGATCAGACCCAAGGTACCCAACAGGGCGCAACCCACCAGGGCAAAAGCGAGGATCCATCCAAAATGCTGCAGCGATACATCGGCAAAGGGCAAGGTAATGAGCAACACTCCCGTGCCGACGACCACTCCGCGGACCACTGCCGCAAGGACATAGCCGCAAAAAAACTCCCAGTAAGACAAGGGCGGCAACAGCACAAAAATGATGTTGCCGGTCATTTTCGACTGAATGATAGATGACGAACTGTTGGCGAAGGAATTCTGCAGCATGGACATCATCACCAGCCCCGGCACCAGAAACGCGCTATAGGGTACGGCGTCATAGACACGCAACCTGCCCGCCATCAAATGCGAAAAAACCAGCAGGTAGAGCAGCGAGGTCAACACCGGTGCGCCGACAGTCTGCGTGGCCACCTTGCCAAAGCGCAGCACCTCCTTGCGAAACAGGGTCAGAAACCCGCTCAAGTTCTATCCTCCCGCTTCATGATCTCCAGGAACACGTCTTCCAGGTCGGGTTGTTCCAGCTCCATTTCCAGGAGCGCGCAGCCTGCTTGCCGCAGAATCGCGAGTGTCGGCTCCAACTCGGCATAATCGCGCAACCAAAGCACATGCGCCCCGTTGTGGGGGCCATGATCCAACTCGGTGAGCGACGCTGGAAGATTTCCTGAAATGCGTACCCTGAGACGAAGATTATGCAGACGCCTGACAAGATTCGACCTTGAATCAAGCGCAACCAATCTGCCTTGCTTGAGCATGGCGATACGCTCGCACAGCGTCTCAGCCTCCTCCAGATAATGTGTCGTGAGCACCACGGTGTGACCATCGCGATTCAAGCGCTGCACGAATTGCCACAGCCCCTGGCGAAGCTCGACATCGACACCGGCAGTGGGTTCGTCCAATACGATTACCGGCGGCTTGTGCACCAGCGCCTGGGCGACCAGCACGCGGCGCTTCATGCCGCCCGAGAGCGCGCGCATGTTGACATCGGCCTTCGCGGTCAAATCGAGGTTTGCCATGACCTCGTCGATCCAGTCGTCGTTGGATCGCAAGCCAAAATATCCGGACTGAATCCGCAGCGTCTCGCGAACGCTGAAGAATGGGTCAAATACCAGCTCCTGCGGAACCACCCCCAGCGACCGTCGCGCCTGCCGGTACTCTCGAACCACATCAAAGCCCATGATCCGGGCGGTACCGGAGTCCGCCTTGACCAGGCCCGCCAAGGTGCTGATCAGCGTCGTCTTGCCGGCTCCGTTGGGCCCGAGCAATGCGAAAAATTCACCCTGGTTTATCTGCAGCGAGACCTTATCCAATGCCTGCAGCGACCCGAAGCGCTTGGAAACCTGCTCGATCTCGATAGCCGCGGTCATGGGAATACGCCGTGAAACAGCCAGTGGATAAATGGGTGAAAAAACGGCGGCTCGGCTGTGCCGCGGTCGCGCCGTGGATCCGCTTCAGCTCGGCTGGACGAGCTCGGAAACCCCGTATAGTTTGGACAAATTGAGCATCGCTGCAGGCAGATTGAGCAACCGAAGCAATATGTTGTTTCGCGCCGCGAGACGCTGCCATTCGAGCGTCAAAGCGACCGCGGAGGAATCCACTTCGGTAACTTCCGCGAAATCAATCTGATTCGCGCCCGTCCGAAAATGCTCCTCGACCGCTTCGGCGAGCTCCGCCACGGTTTGCATCGTGAGCGGCCCGGTCACCCTCAACGCATCGCCTTCGCGCCGGATCACGATCTTGCCTTGGCTTCCAACTGCCGGTTCTTGGAAACGAGCACCTTGATCAATCCATCGATGCCGGCATCCCTGACCTGCCCGGCGAAATCCTCCCGGTAGGTACTGACCAGACTGACGCCGCCAACCTTGACGTCGTAGACCTTCCAGCCCTGGCTGGTCTTTTCCATGTCGTAATCCAATGCGAGCGCTTGCTGACCGCGCTGCTTGATCTCGGAGCGCACCGTCACTTCCGTGTCCTCGGGCCTCGCTCGCAACGGTTTGAAATCGATCACCTGATCCCGATACAGTGAAAGCGCGTTGGAATAGGTTCGCACCAGCAAGGTTTTGAATTCCGCCACCAAAGCCTGTTGCTGCTGCGCACTGGCGCGCCGCCAATTCACCGCCATGGCAATCTGCGTCATTCTCGCGAAATTGAAATGCGGAAGCACGCGGCTTTCAACCAGTTGCTGGATCCTCTTGGAATTGCCGGACTGGATTTCCTTGTCCTTCTTGATAATCCCGATGACCTCGGTGGTAATCCCCTGGACCAACTGGTCAGCCGCCTGCGGCGCCTGGGCAATGGCGAAACCGGGCAGGAACCCGATCAAAATTGAAAAAATGAATGCTCTGATCATAGGACGAAAAATCTAGTGGGTCGTTGATTGTTCAAAACCGCCGGCTGTGACGGGCTGCGCGGCCAGAATATCCGCAACATCGCTTTGCTCCGCGCTCCCGGCAACTGCCGGGCTGATGGGTAGAGACACGAGCCGTTGCTCGCTCTGCTCCTGCAACGCAGACGAATCGGGTTCGCGCGGAGGATCGCCGTCATAGATGAGGTTTCGGCGGCGCTGGAAATAGGCGTCGCGCAGGAACCGGTACTTGTCCAATGCCGCTTCCTCGGCAACCTTGCCGATGTCCAGCAGATTGGCCCGCGTGTTGATCGTGCGCGTGGCGAACAGCGTATTGCGTGTCGCAATGTGATCGATATTGCGCACAAAATCCGCCTTGAAATCCACCATGAAACCCAGGCCATCGCGGATACTGCTCGAGCCGAACAGCGGCAACACCAGGTAGGGCCCGGGACCCGCGCCCCAGCGGCCAAGGGTCTGCCCAAAGTCTTCGTTGTGTTTGGGCAGATTGAAATCCGTGGACACATCCAGCACACCCAACAGACCAAAACTGGTATTGAAAATAAACCGCGCCAGATCCTGTACCCCGTCGGCCACCTTTCCCTGCAGCAGGTCATTTGCGCCGATCCAGACATCTTCCAGATTCGAGAAAAAATTACTCACGCCGGTACGCAGCAGTTCCGGCAATAGCGCGCGATAGCCCCGCGCAACCGGCCGTATGACCGCATCGTCAACGGTTTCGTTAAAGCTGAATATCGCTCTATTGAACGGTTCGATAGGATCCCGCGGGCTGCCACCCGGCGCAGCGCAACCCGCCAAGGCAAAGGCGAGCACCAAGAGCAACAGCATTCTTTTGTTACCGCACCGCATGAAGTCAAATAACCTACTGTTTATATTAAAGATTAATAATACCCGAAATCCGGCGCCCAGCCCCGTTCGCGGCCGCCAATCGACTGCTTATT
>MEQV01000290.1:2825-6185 GCA_001770355.1 Betaproteobacteria bacterium RIFCSPLOWO2_02_FULL_62_17 | reverse complement strand
ACTGCTTATTTGCTGTTTTGCAGCAGCGCCAGGACTACTTCTTGTTGTCGCCTTCAGCGGCCTTACTATACAAGAATTGGCTGATCAGGTTCTCAAGCACGACAGCCGACTGTGTAATCTTCAACGTATCGCCGCTTTTCAAGTTGACGCTATCGCCGCCCGCCGCGAGTCCAATGTACTGTTCTCCGAGCAACCCGGAGGTCAGAATCTTGGCTGATGTGTCCTTGGGAAACTGAATCCGGCTGTCGAGCGCGAAGCGTACTACCGCTTCAAAGGTCTGATTATCGAAGCTGACATCGGTAACACGCCCCACCACGACCCCTGAACTCTTGACCGGCGCGCTGCGCTTGAGGCCGCCGATATTATCGAATTTGGCGATAACTTCGTAGGTCTGGCCCGTTGAAAAAGTCGATAGGTTGGCCACCTTGAGGGCCAGAAACAGCAATGCCACGAACCCCATCGCCACGAATATTCCGACCCATAGGTCAAGTTCCTTGCGCGACATCATGTTCAAGCTCCCCGAAACATCAGTGCGGTCAATACAAAGTCCAGCGCCAGCACAGCCAGAGACGACGTGACCACGGTCCGCGTGGTGGCCCCCGAGACGCCTTCCGCCGTCGGCGGCGCGTCATATCCCTCGAATACGGATATCCAGGTGATCGCGATCCCGAACACAAAGCTCTTGATCAAGCCGTTCAGGACGTCTTCCCTGAAATCCACTGCTGCCTGCATCTGCGACCAAAAGGAACCTTCATCGAGTCCGATCATCTGCACACCCACCATGTATCCGCCAAAAATCCCCATCGCGGAGAACAGCGCGGCAAGTATCGGCATCGAAATGACACCAGCCCAGAATCGCGGTGCAATGACACGGGCGATCGGATCCACGGCCATCATCTCCATCGCCGCGAGTTGCTCGGTCGCCTTCATCAATCCGATCTCCGCTGTAATCGCGGAACCCGCGCGGCTGGCGAACAGCAATCCGGCTATGACGGGTCCCAATTCGCGGATAAGCGACAACGCAACCAGCACGCCCAAAGCCTCCGACGAACCGTAGCGCACCAGGGTATCGTATCCCTGCAGGCCAAGCACCATGCCAACGAACAAGCCGGATACCAGAATGATGACCAGCGACAGCACACCTGCAAAGTAGATTTCCCGAATCGTCAGCGGAAAGCGCCTGAAGCTGAGCCCCGAATACTTCAGAACCAGCCAGATAAAGCGCGACGCGAAACCCAGCCGCCAGATCCAGTTGACCGCCCGGGCGCCCAGTGCCTCCAATAGCTCCTTCACGCGCTGCATCAGGTGGCTTCCGCGTACAGCTGCTGGCGATAATCGGGGGCCGGATACTGAAACGACACCGGACCGTCGGCTTCGCCGTGCACGAACTGGTGCACGAACGGATCGCGTGAATCGCGAATCTCATCGGGTGTGCCCTTGACCACGATCCTGCCTTCGGACATGAAATAAGCATAATCCACGATCTGCAAGGCCTCGGCGACGTCGTGCGTCACGATGATCGAGGTGGCGCCCAAGGCGACATTGAGCTGACGGATCAGCTTGCCGATCACGCCGAACGAAATCGGATCCAGCCCGGCGAAGGGCTCGTCATACAGCATTAGCATCGGATCCAGGGCGATCGAGCGGGCCAGCGCCACGCGCCGCGCCATGCCCCCGGACAACTCCGCCGGCATCAGGCCGGCCGCCCCGCGCAGGCCAACGGCATGAAGTTTCATCATCACCAGATCGTGTATCAATGGCTCCGGCAGGCGGGTGTGCTCGCGCAGCTGGAACGCGACATTGTCGAAGGTCGAAATATCCGTGAACAGCGCGCCAAACTGGAACAGCATTCCCATTCTGCGGCGCAACACATACAGCGCCTCATTTGAGAGGCGATTCACGACCTCGCCGGCCACCCTGACATCGCCACTACTGGGGCGCAACGCGCCGGCAATCAGGCGCAGCGTGGTGGTTTTTCCGCAGCCGCTGCCCCCCATGATGGCCACCAAGTTGCCGCGCGCGACATCCAGGCTGATTCCGTCCAAAATGGTGCGCCTGTCATAGGCAAAAGTGACTTTGTCGATTTCGACAAGGTTATCGGCGGGCACGATGTTAATGGCTTGGGGGCAAGAGCAAGGCACGGATTCTAGCTGATATCCGGGTGGCCCAAGTCGCCGCTGAGCGCCCCAGCGCGCAGAGCGCAAGCTTGTTGATATATGATCATTACCCCTTTTCATGATCGCGCCCATGGCTGCGCCGATTGTCAGATTCCAGAACGTCAGCAAGAGCTTCGGCAGCATTGAAATCCTGCATGCGGTGGGTTTCGATGTCGTGCCCGGACAGCTTCTCGGCTTGGCCGGGGAAAACGGCGCCGGCAAGACCACACTGATCAAATGCATGCTTGATTTCTGCGCCTTCGAGAAAGGCGTCATCGAAATTGACGGCATGCCAAGCCGACGGCCGGAAGCCCGCTCCAGCCTCGCGTTTCTTCCCGAACGGTTTACGCCGCCGTGGTATCTCACCGGCCGCGAGTTCGTGCGCGCCACCATGCAAATGTCCGGCACCGCATGGAACGAGAGCGCGGTGTTGTCGACATTCGCGGATCTCGACCTCGCGGCATCCAGCCTGGACAAGCCGGCGCGAGCATTCTCCAAGGGAATGACGCAGAAGCTGGGCCTGGCGGCCTGTTTCCTTTCCCGGCGGGGGCTGCTGGTTCTCGATGAACCCATGAGCGGCCTTGACCCCAGCGCGAGAGTGCGCGTGAAGGGTTTGCTGCGCCGGCTCAAAGACGACGGCAAATCATTGATTTTTACCTCCCACTCCCTCGCCGATATTGGCGAAATCTGCGACCATATGGTGGTCTTACACTGCGGATCCGTAACATTTAGCGGCACCCCGGGCGAAATGCTGGAGCGCCAATCCGAGACGTCCTTGGAAAGAGCGTTTCTCAAGTGCATTGAATCGAGCTCCCATGGCTGACAAACCGAGCCTGTTGATCGTCGATGACGACTCGCTGATCACCGAAACCCTGTCCTTCGCTTTGAGCAAGGAATTCGAGGTGCTGGTGAGCGATTCACGCCGTCATGCGATCAGCCTGTTGCGCCAGCTCGACGAGGCCCCGCAGCTTGCCCTGGTTGACCTGGGCCTGCCGCCATCCCCGCATCGCCCCGACGAAGGATTCGCGCTGATCGGTGACCTGCTCGCGCACTCGCCTTCCATGAAAATCCTGGTCTTGTCGGGACAGAACGACGCCGCAAACGCGCGCCACGCGCGCACTCTGGGCGCCACGGAGTTCGTCGCCAAACCTTGCGACGCGGAGGATCTCAAAAAAATCCTGCTGCGCTCGCTGCAGTTCCGCGC
>MEQV01000290.1:0-2816 GCA_001770355.1 Betaproteobacteria bacterium RIFCSPLOWO2_02_FULL_62_17 | reverse complement strand
AGCCCGCCACTGCAGAAACTGAAAAATCAGATCAGCCAATACGCGGATTCCCCCTATCCGGCGCTTATCGAAGGCGAATCCGGCACCGGCAAGGAGTTGGTCGCCAACATGCTGCACAGGCTGTCATGGCGCCGGGCCAAGCCCTGGTTCGCGCTCAATTGCGCGGCCATCGCGCCTACCCTGGTCGAGCCGACTTTGTTCGGCTACGCCAAGGGCGCGTTCACCGGCGCCACGCAGAACAAGTCGGGTTACTTCGAGGATGCGGCCGACGGAACCCTGTTCCTCGACGAGATCGGCGAATTGCCGATGGAGTTGCAGGCAAAGCTGCTGCGGGTACTGGAGAACGGCGAGTATCAGCGCGTCGGCGAAACCCAGCAGCGTTTTTCCCAGGCGCGCGTGATCGCCGCGACCAATCGCGATTTGCGCCAGGAAATCAAGAACGGGCGCTTTCGCGCCGATCTCTATCATCGCCTGTCGGTCTTCACCATCAGCGTGCCGCCCCTGCGGGAAATGGACGAGGACAAAACCCTGCTGCTCGAGCATTTCCAGAATTTTTATGCCGCTCAGGCCAAGCTGCAGCCGTTTTCCCTGGACGAATCCGCGCGGCGTCTCTGGGAGGAGTACCAATTCCCGGGCAATGTCCGGGAGTTGCGCAACATCGCCATTCGTCTGGCCACCAAGTACGCGGGACAGCGATTGTCGGCGCGGGATCTGGAGCCCGAACTGGACATGAATGCCCCGGCGGAAACGCAAGGCGCGCCACTGCAGGAACGCGACCCCGAAACACTTGTGGTCCAGGCGCAAAGACATCTGCAGCGCGAACGCGGTTTCAATCTCGATCAGATGCTCAAGCAATGGGAACAGGGCTACATCGAGGCCGCGATGAAATTGACGCGCGGCAACGTCAGCCAGGCGGCTAAACTGCTGGGCATAAACCGCACGACGCTTTATTCGCGGATGGAATCGCTGCACAAGCAGCAATAATTCCCCAATGTATCTCGATCACTTCGGACTTAGCGAAGCCCCCTTCCGGATCACGCCGCATACGGAGTTTTTCTTTACCGGCGCGAATCGCGGGGCGACGCTCGACGCGCTGCTCTACGCGATCACTCATGACGAGGGCATAGTCAAGGTTTCGGGCGAAGTCGGCAGCGGCAAGACCATGTTGTGCAGGGTTCTCATGGAAAGGCTGCCGCGACACGTCGAGACCATTTACCTGGCCAATCCATCGCTGTCGCGCGACGAAATCCTGCTGGCGATTGCCGATGAACTGAAGCTCGATCCGGGCAGCGAGCGCGGCACGCGCGTGCTGCGCTCCATCCAGGGCGCGCTCATCGAGCGCTTCGCCGCGGGAAGCCGGGTGGTGGTGCTGATCGACGAAGCCCATGCCATGCCGCGCGAGACTCTCGAGGAAATCCGCCTGCTATCCAACCTCGAGTCCAATAGGAACAAACTGCTTCAGATTGTCCTGTTCGGCCAGCCCGAACTTGATGACCTGCTGAATACCGCCCAGATGCGCCAGCTCAAAGAAAGAATTACGCACGGCTTCCGCCTTGAGCCGCTGGTGCGCAACGATATCCGCGGCTATATCGATTACCGCATGCGGGCTGCCGGATATCGCGGTCCCAATCCTTTCACCGCTGGCGCGATACGGCGAATCGACGATGCCTCGAAAGGACTGACCCGGCGCATCAATATCCTTGCCGATAAGTCGCTGCTTGCGGCGTTCGCCGCGAACACCCACAGCATAGGGGAACGCGAAGCCAAGCGCGCGGTTGCCGATTGCGACTTTTATCGCCCGAAAACAAGATACGACCGGATTGCGCTGCGCGCTGCGCTCATTGGCGCGGGAACCGCCGCGGGGATTGCCATCGGCTATGCGTTGGCGCCGATGATTACCCATTCGCCGGCACCCGAAATGGCACAGCCTCTGGTGCCGCAGAAGCAGGCGCATTCATCACCGGGCGGGGTCGCATCGGAGGCAATATTCACGGCGAACCATGCCGCGCCGGCAGCGGCAGCCAGCGGCAGCAGCGCCCTGGGGAATTCGGCGAACCTCGAGAACGCTGTCGCGCCGCTGCAAGCGCCCGCGGCCGCCAATGTAAAAAACAGCAAGGAGAGCACGCGCGACAGATCGAAAAAAGCCCAGACGCTCACCCCGGGCAATGCCGCCACGATCGTTACCGATTCAAGCGGACTGGGTAAACGCGCGCAACAGCGCTTTGCGGCAACCCAGGCGTGGCTCAAGGATGCCCCGGGAAAGCATTATTCGATTCAATTAATAACCGTGCCGGATAGTGAACCTGCGCGCCTGGAGAACTTTCTCGGACGCGCGCAGAAACTGTTGCCCGAGAGCGAATTTTACGTTTACAGTGTAAAAATCGACGGTATCCAGAATTACCGGGTCGCTTTGGGCAGTTACCCGAGTACCCAGGAGGTGCGCGAAGCAATGGCGGAACTTCCGCCCGACCTGAAAGCGCCGAACCCCTATTTTCGCAGCGTTGCGCGAATGCGCAGCCAAAACAGTCAGTAGAAATCATTGAATATTACGCAAAATCAATTTATTAGATTATACTTTTCGACTAGATTCGCAAATTGGAAAGGTGCGCCTTCCATGAGGATGAGAAGAACCTTTTGGGTTGGGGTGGCGCTGCTTGCCGGTTGCACTGCCCCACCGGTGTTGAAGCAGTCGGAAACGCACATCGCCCCGGAGGCCTCCGCCCCTGCGGGTTCCATCCCCGCGCTGGTGCCGTTTACGCCGACACTGCCGCGCCCCAAACTGGTTCAAAAACCCGAGACCTATAGCGTTGTCGTCA
>MEQV01000289.1:1205-5227 GCA_001770355.1 Betaproteobacteria bacterium RIFCSPLOWO2_02_FULL_62_17 | reverse complement strand
TCGACCGATTTCCGAAACTCAAGATCATTCTCGGCCACCTGGGTGAGGGCATACCTTTCTGGTTGTGGTGCATCGACAACATCTGGTCGCGCAGCGCGAAGAAGTATCCCAAGCGGCCGCCTGGCGAATATTTCCGCGAGAACTTTTACGTCACCACCAGCGGCATGTTCGGCGCCGAGGCCTTCGACTGCGTCTACCGTGTGCTCGGCGCGGACCGCATCCTTTACGCCGTGGACTATCCCTACGAGATCATCGACGAGGGCGCCAGGTTCATGGATGCGGTGGACATCCCCGAAGCCGACAAGGCGAAGATCTGCCACCTCAACGCCGAGAAATTGCTGGCGCTGTAACCCCTTTCACAAGGCGAGCGAAACCCATGGGAACGAACGAATCGTCACTGAACATCGCCGCGTTAATCGACGACCGCGCGGGCGAAGGTATTTTCCGGGTGAGGAAGGATATCTATACCGATCCTGCGCTGTATGCACTGGAGATCAAGCGCATCTTCGAAGGCGGCTGGGTGTTCCTGTGCCACGAAAGCCAGATCCGTTCACCGGGGGATTACTTCAGCACCCATGTGGGCCGGCAGCCGGTGTTCGTGCTGCGCCAGGAGGATGGCTCGCTGCGCGCTTTCCTCAATGTCTGTCCGCATCGAGGCTCGATTCTGCTTCCCTTTCGCCAGGGCCGCGTCAAAGGTTCGATCAATTGCCGCTTCCATGGATGGGCCTTCGGCCCGGATGGGCGCTGCGAGGGTATCACCTTCGAGCGTGCCGGGGGCTACCCCGGAGGCAGAGCGGACAAGCGCCATTTCGATCTCACCCCGCTCGCGCACCTGGAGACTTACCGCGGCTTTGTTTTCGGCAGCCTGAGCCCGGCGGCGGGGCCGCTCGAAGAACACCTGGGCAGCACCCGGGCCTTCATCGATCTGTTTGTCGACCAATCGCCGGATGGCATAGAGGTGCTGCGCGGTTCCTCGACCTACGTCTGCCACCACAACTGGAAGATGCAGGTGGAGAACGTGCCAGACGGCTATCACGTGCCCACGGTGCATCGTATATTCGGCACTACCATGGCGCAACGACAGCTGCGACCGGGTTACGACGGGCTGCTGCAGACCGAAACAGGACGCATCAGCGGCTCGGTAAAAAACGGCTGTTACGACCTCGGGCGCGGGCACATGCTGCTCTGGGCCGACCGCGCCTCGCCGGAGGCCGCGCCGCTTTACCCTTCGACCGCGCAGATCGAGAAGGCTTTCCCCGGCGAAAAGGCGCACTGGATGCTGCGCCGCGGCCGCAATCTGATGGTATTTCCAAACCTGGTGCTGAACGACCTGGCGTCAACACATCTGCGTACCCATCGCCCGCTGGGGCCTGACCGCACCGAGGTCACCGTATGGTGCATCGCCCCGGTGGGCGAGTCGCGCGAGGCCCGCTACGCGCGCCTGCGCAAGTTCGAGGATTTCTTCCTGCTCACCGGCATGGCGACATCCGACGATCTGGTATCCCTAAACATAGTTCACGAGGGCGCGCTCGCGGATGCGCGGCCCTGGATCGACTTCCAGCGCGGCATTGCCACGCTGGTGCCGGGCGCCGATGAAGCGGCCCGCGAGCTTGGTGTCAATCCCGCCTCCAGCAACTCGAGCTGGACCCACGAGACGCCCTATCACGGACTGTATCGCCATTGGCTGCGACGCCTGACTGCCACTGAGTGAACGCCATGGACGCAGAACTCGACCGTGAAGTGGCGCAACTTTTCTCCCGCGAGGCCCATTTCCTTGATCGCAAACAATGGAAGCAATGGCTCGAACTTTTCTGCGAAGACGCCGAGTACTGGGCGCCCGCCTGGGCAAGCGAGGAAGAGCTCACTGCCGACCCGGGCAATGAACTGAGCCTCATCTACCTTCGCGGCCGCGGCGGGCTGGAAGACCGCGTCTATCGCATTGAGGCGCGCGATTCCCTGGCTTCGGTGCCGCTGGACCGGACCGCGCATGTGGTTGGCAGCGTTCTCGTGCACCGCGTGGACGATAACGGGATAGTCGAGGCATCGTCATCCTGGATCACTCACGTGTTCAGTGTGCGCGGTACGGCGACGCTGGGCGGTTACTCCGATTACGCCCTCCGGCGAGTCGACGGAGCCCTGCGAATCGCACAAAAGCGCGTCGTGCTGATCGATGACCGGCTGGAGATCCCTGTTGATGTCTATCACCTTTGATTGATACTGGAGTAGTGAACATGGCGAAAAGCAAGTCCGGACCCCGCAAGGCACCGGCGAGAAAAAACGCCGCAGCCAAGTCCGCGGCGCGAAAAACCTCCGTGAAAACCAAACCGGCCGCGAAACCCGCGATCGCCCGCCGCACGCCGGGCAGGCTCAAGCTCACCATGATGACGGGCAATTACGAGATCGTGCGTGCCCTGAAGGACGGGACGGTGCAGCCCAAGGGCATCGAACTCATCATCGGCGGCTACCCGGGCGGGCGCGACATCCATACCAGGGTGGCGGTGGGCGAAGGCTGCGACATCAATGAATTCAACGGCGGGCAGTACTGCATCGTCAAGGACAAAGGGCGCGACATCATCGGCATCCCGGTGTTTCTGCACCGGCGCTTCCGCCACGGCTTCATCTTCATCAACAGGAATGCCGGCATCAACAGCCCGAAGGACCTGATCGGCAAACGCATCGGCATGAACTCCTACGGTCCGGCGGCGCATTACTGGATGCGCGGGCACCTGGAGCACGATTACGGCGTGCCGCACCGCTCCATGACCTATGTGGTCGAGCGGCGGGAGGACGTCACGTCCAGGGATTTTCCCGCCGATCTCAAGTTCGAACTGCTGCCCAAAGGCAAGGATGTCGAGGAGATGCTGCTCAACGCAGAACTGGATGTCATCATGGCGCCCGGGGTGCCCAAGGCGGTTGCCGAGCGCGACCCGCGCGTGGGCCACCTGTGGGACAACTACGTCGAGGTCGAGCGCGACTATTTCCGCCGCACCGGGATTTTTCCGATCATGCATATCACCACGGTACCCATGGAAATCGTGGCGAAGCACCCGTGGGTGGTGGAGAGTCTTACGCACGCGTTCGATGAAGCCAAGCAACTAGCGCTAAAACGCTTAGCCAATCCGCGCATCGTGCCGCTGGCGTGGTTCCGCTCCGATTGGGAAGACGAACGCCACTTGCTCGGACGCGACCCCTGGGAATACGGGCTTTCGGATATCAACAAAAAGAACTACGACTTGCTTGCGCAATTCGTGCACCAACAGGGCATGACTAATCGACGCATGACCCTGCGGGATCTGTTCGCGAAAGAAGCCTTCGAGCTTGAGTTGCCATTGCCTTTAAAGCATCCGGTCGAATACGACTTCTGATCCTAGCCAGGAGTAAAGTCGCAAACCATGGCTGAAGCGTTCGACGGCGCGGTATTCCGCAGGGGCGAACCGGGCTACGAGGAGGCGCGGCGCGGGCAGACGTGGAACGCCCGTGTGCCCGGGCGCTTTCCCGACGTCGTCGTACATGCAGGCAGTGAGCGCGATGTCGTCAACGCTGTTCGCATGGCAAAGCGCGAAGGGCTGCGCATCGCCATTCGTTCCGGCGGCCATAGCTGGGCGGCGAATTTTCTGCGTGACGGCGGCATGCTGCTCGATCTCTCCCGACTGCAGGAGTGGAGCATCAATATCCGCGCGCGAACCGCCTGGGTGAGACCGGGTGTCATCGGCACGGACCTCGCGCGGGCGCTGAAGGCGCATGATCTTTTCTTTCCCACCGGCCATTGCGCGAGCGTGGGCCTGGGCGGCTTTCTGCTGCAGGGAGGGTTCGGCTGGAACTCACGCCGCTGGGGCCCCGCGTGCGCAAGCGTGACGGCGATCGACGTCGTCACCGCCGAAGGCGACCTGGTGCGCGCCGACGACAGGCAGAACCGGGATCTGTTC
Organism: Betaproteobacteria bacterium RIFCSPLOWO2_02_FULL_62_17; assembly: GCA_001770355.1. GTDB lineage: Bacteria > Pseudomonadota > Gammaproteobacteria > Burkholderiales > SG8-39 > 2-02-FULL-62-17. Next base: position 1,301 of record MEQV01000289.1, on the reverse strand, counting down.
TGGGCGGCACGCGGCGCCGGCCCCGGATTCTTCGGCGCGGTAACGCGCTTTCACCTTGCGCTGCGGCCGAGGCCCAGGGTGACGATGAACAGCAGG
>MEQV01000289.1:0-939 GCA_001770355.1 Betaproteobacteria bacterium RIFCSPLOWO2_02_FULL_62_17 | reverse complement strand
CCCGGGAGCTGCTGCCGGGCATGCGCCGCATTGCCGAGACCCTGCCCGGCGTGCCATCGCACATGATGTGGATACTCTGGGGACCGCAGCTGGAACTGCCGGACATGGCATTCTCCATGCAGGGCGACCTCTATATCGCCCTTTATTCCGTGTGGAAGGACGAAACGCAAGACGCGCTGCACCAGGCCTGGGTGCGCGACCACATGAAAGCGCTGGAACCGCTCTCCAGGGGCGTGCAGCTTGCCGACGAGAACCTGGCCGCGCGGCCGTTCAGATTCATGTCTGACGACAATTTCAAGCGGCTGGAAGCGCTGCGCGCGAAGTACGACCCGCAATGCTTGTTTCACAGCTACATGGCAATGCTCGCGTAGCAGGCAAGACCTCGGGACCAGCGGCCCGGCGGGAAAATCCGCTCAGCCCGATTTGGCCAGCAGCTTGAAATGTTCCACCACCGGCTGGCCGGCGAAGAATCCGCCGACGATGGCGCGCCACTCGGCGAAGGCGGGAGATTCGCGAAAGTCGACGGTATGGGATTCCAGCGTTTCCCAGAAAATCATGAGCAGGTAGCGCTCGGGCGATTCGATGCCCTTGTTGACTTTGTAGCCCTTGAATCCCTTTGCCTTGGCAATGACAGTCTCGACACCTTTGCGGATTGCGAGGTCGAATTCCGCCTGCTTGCCCGGATGAATACGGATATCGGCGAGTTCCAGCACCATGATTGGCCTCCAGTATGATCGGATGGCCGATTTTACGCGATGCCACGCTTTGGCCCTGCGCCTGCCAAGCCGCAGCGGGGTTTCGTTGAAGCGCCCGCGCCGGCGGATTTCTTCCAGGGCGGCTCCCGTAACAGCGACATCGGTTAAGGTGTAAAGAAGGAAACAGGCATGGCTCTCAAGGCAACCATCTTCAAGGCGCAGGTTCGCATCGCGGACATGGAGC
>MEQV01000288.1 GCA_001770355.1 Betaproteobacteria bacterium RIFCSPLOWO2_02_FULL_62_17 | reverse complement strand
TATCGGATTATGGGGTGCAGTTGGATGACAAACTCAACGTCGTCTGCCGCCGCACTCCCGCATCGGGCTGATGCGGCGCCGATGCCGCCAGCCTCGAAAGTGAAAGGAAAAGGAGGAACCCATGCCCAGCCCACGCCACACCATGCGCGTCGAAACCAACACCCTCATCCCCATGCGCGATGGCGCGAACCTGCGCGCCAATGTCTATCGGCCCAAGGCGGAAGGCCGCTTCCCGGTGCTCATGACCTTCGGCCCCTACGGCAAGGATGTCCCTCTGCGCCAGTTCATGCAGGAAGCCTGGGACCGGCTCAATGAGACCTATGCCGAGATACTCGCGGCTTCCTCCTGCAAGCACCTGGTGTTCGAGCGGCCGGACCCCGAAATGTGGATTCCCGACGGTTATGCGCTGATCAATGTCGATTCGCGCGGCGCGGGAAAATCCCCTGGCAAGCTGGATCCCAATTCCCCGGCGGAATTCCGCGATTTCTTCGACGCCATCGAATGGGCGGGCGCGCAGGGTTTCAGCAATGGCAAGGTCGGCCTGCTCGGCATTTCCTATTACGCGGCGTCGCAATGGTTCGTCGCGGCAATGCGGCCGAAATATCTTTCTGCGATCCTGCCCTGGCAGGGGACGTATGATTTTTATCGCGACCGCACGCGTCTCGATGGCATCTATTCGGCGGGCTTTCTCAAGCGCTGGTGGAATGCCAGCGTTCTGCGCAATCAATACGGCAATCCCGGCACCAATTGCACCGACATTTACACCGGCGAGCGTGTCACCGGGCCGGAGAGTTTCAGCAAGGAACAGTTGAAGGCCAACGCCTCGGACTATCTCGAAGACGTACTGGCGCATCCGCTGTGCGATCAGTTTTATCGCGATCGCACGCCGGATCTGTCGAAAATCGAGGTGCCCGCGCTGGTCGTCGCGAACTGGGGCGGCCTTGGACTGCACACGCGCGGCACGATCCGCGGATTCATGGGCCTCGCCTCGAAAAACAAATGGCTGAAGGTGCAGGGCGGCTCGTATTTCCACACCTTCCTGCTGCCCAAAAATGTCGCCCTGCAGAAGCGTTTCTTCGATCGCTATCTGAAAGGCGAGAACAACGGCTGGGAGAATGAACCGCCTGTCGAAGTGCAGGTGCGCGCGCCCGGCGATACCGTCAAACGCACCGCGCAGGTCGCAAGCTGGCCGCTGCCGCAGACGCAATGGACGCAATACTGGATTGACGCGGGCACGAAGACCCTCACTACGGCTGGGCCCAAGGCTGCCGCCAGCGCCAGTTATGCCGCGCTGAGCGAAGGCGTCACCTTTTCCACCCCCGCCTTCACGAAAGAAACGGAAATTGCCGGTCCCGTCAAGGCCAAACTGTTTGTGTCGTCCACGACCGCCGACATGGATATTTTCGCGACCCTCTGCGCCTTCGACGCCGCGGGCAGGGAGATGACCTTTATCGGCGCGCCGGAACCCAGGATGCCGGTGACGCAGGGCTGGCTGCGCGTCTCCCAGCGCAAGCTCGACCCCGCGCGCTCCCTCGAATATCTGCCCTATTACCCCCATGACGAGCGCCAGCCGCTGACGCCGGGCGAAATTGTCGAGGTCGATCTCGAAATCTGGCCGATGGCGCTGGCTCTGCCGCCGGGGTCAAAACTGACGCTCACCATTCAGGGCAAGGATTTCGAGCGAGCCGGCGCGACCGGGCCGATGCGCGGCGTCGCCTGGTTCACCCATGACGAGCCGCGCGACCGGCCGCCGGCGCTGTTCCATGGCACGAACACGCTGCATACGGGCGGCGCACACCGCTCTTATCTGCTGCTCCCCGTACTTCCGGAGGGGGCGGCTTGAGCACACTTAAGCTGGGTTGCGCGCACCGCGGAGAGTAGTAGAACGAAAAGCGCTCAGTCGAGCCGCAACCCCGTGATCTGCACGATCTTGGCGATCTTGGTGTGCTCGGCCTGCAGGAAGCTGGCGAATTCCTCGGGCGAGCCGCCGGAGGGTGGCACCTGCTCGAAGCCCTGTCCCTCGACCACCTTCTCGCGCAGCGCCGGGTCGGCCAGCACCTTCTTGATCTCGCCGTTCCAGCGCATCACCAGGTCGCGCGGCAGGCCGGCCGGCCCGAGCAGGCCGCCCCAGTTGAGGATGGTGAGGTCGACACCGGCTTCGCGGAAGGTCGGCACGCCGGGGGCGAGCTTCGAGGGGCCCTCGCCGACGTAGGCAAGTGCCCTGACCTTGCCGGCGCGCACCTGCGCCATCGCCTGCCCCAGCCCGAAGATGGCGGCATGCACTTCGCCCGAAACCACGGCATTGAGCGACTGCACGAAGCTCTTGTAGGCGATGTTCTGAAAGGACGCGACATTGGCCTTCTTCCAGTAATTGACGTACATGCTGGAGTTGGTGGCAGGGCCGGGCGTGCCGAAGTTGTAAGCGTCCGGTTTCGCTTTTGCCAGCGCGAGGAGTTCTCGCAAGCTGTTGGCCGGCACCGAGGGATGCACGATCAGCGCGGCATAGAGATAGCCGAAGTGAATGATCGGCGTGAAGTCCTTGGCGCCGTAGGGCAGCTTCGAGTAGGCATGGACGTTCAGCACCGTGGTGTAGATGTCGCCGGTGCACAGGTTGTAGCCGTCAGGCGCCGCCTTGGCACAGATCTCGCCCAGCGGTACGTAATTGGCGCCGGTCTTGTTTTCGATGACGATGGCCTGTCCGAGGGACTGCTGCAGCGCCGGCGAGGCGCCGCGCAGCACGATGTCGTAGGGACCGGCCGGCGCGGAGGTGTAGATGCGCACCGGCTTGGTCGGATAGGCCTGCGCCAGCGCCTGCGAAATGGACAGAGATAGCGGCAGCGCCGCCAGCGCCCCGGCCATCAGATGCTTGAAGATTTGCCCCATGATTTCCCCCTATGCAAAGATTTTGTTGATGGTATCGCGCATTGCCTCAAATGGATACTCAGGGTTTGACGAACTTCAGCGTCATGCGGTCGCTCTCGCCGATGCCGGCGTATTTCTGGCGATCGACGTTGCCGTTGCGGTAGGTGGGCGGCAGCGCCCACACGCCCACGGCATAATCCTTGGTGTCTCTCGGATTGGCATTGGCTTCCGAGCGTCCGCCCAGCTTGAATCCGGCCTTTTCCGCCAGTGCGATGACATAGGCCTCGGTCATGTAGCCGCTGCGCTTCATGTCCTCCAGCGAAGTCCCGGGACGCGCGCGATGCTCGACCACGCCCAGCGCGCCGCCCGGTTTGAGTGCATCGAAAAAGGCGTTGAACATCGCCTGGTCGTTACCCGATTCCACCGCCCAGTTGTGCACGTTGCGGAACGTGAGCACCAGGTCGAGCGAAGCGCGCGGGGCGAACGCGGTCTGCTCGGGGGCGCGTATCGCCGTAATGACGGTCCGGCCATAGAGCGCCGGATCCTTTGCCACCTTTTCCTGAAACGCGATGCGCGATTTGCGGTACATCTCGATGGTCTTGTCATCGACGTGGAAATGCGCGGCGTAGTAACGGCCACGATCGTGCAGATAGGGCGCGAGGATCTCGGCATACCAGCCCGCGCCCGGCCAGATCTCCGCCACGTGCGAGTCCGGGCGGATGCCGAAATAAAGCAGCGTCTCCTTCGGATGGCGGTAAGGATCCCGCGCCTTGAAGGCAGCGGTGCGGTGTGCGCCGGCGATCGTCGTGTCCAGCAGCGCGGCCGCGTCGCCAGGCGACTGCGCCGGCGATGCCGGTGCGATCTGCCAGGCGAGCCACACAAAGGCGAGGATGCGGATCAGCGTCACGTGACTCTCCCGGAAACGCAAGCTATCGTGGTCAGCCTGAGTGTATAGGCGGTAACGCGCGGGCGGCTCAGTCAGCTTTGATATTTGCCGCCTTGGCGATCGCAGTCCAGCGCGCGATGTCGGCCTGGTGAAACTTCGCGAATTCCGCCGTCGGGCGGCCGTCGGGCTCGACACCCAATCCGATGATTTTTTCCCGAATATTGGGTTCAGACATGCCCTTGACGAATTCGTCGCGAATGCGATTCACGATCACCGGCGACGCGCCCGCCGGAAGGAACAATCCCATCCAGATGGTGACCTCCATGTCCTTGATGCCGGCCTCGGCCATGGTGGGTATGTCCGGCCAGAACGCGTGGCGCTTGCTCGATGTTACCGCCAGGCCGCGGATCTTGCCCGATTTCAGCATGCCGATTGCAGGCGGCGGATCGGTGAAGGCAATGGTGATCTCACCGGTCATGACGGCAGTGGCGAATTCGGCGCTGCTCTTGTAGGGAATGTGCTCGAAGGCCGTGCCGGTGCGCAGCTTGAAGAGTTCGCTGGTGAGCTGAAAAGTCGGCGCGGTGGACCCGTAGTTCATCTTGCTGGGATTGGCCTTGGCCATCGCCACCAGGTCGGCGACGGTTTTTACAGGCGTTCCGCCGCCTACTATCAGGATCAACGGAAAAGAACCGACCATCGTCACCGGCGTGAAATCCTTGATCGGCGAGTAGGGCATTTTGGAAAAAATCGCCGGAGCGATCGACATGGGTCCCGTCGGGCCCATCAGGATGGTATAGCCGTCGGGTGCCGCATCGGCGACCGCACGAGGGGCGACAAAACCATTGGCCCCCGGCCGGTTTTCAACAAGCATAGGCTGCCCGAATCCCTGACTGAATCGCGCCGCTAACACGCGCGCGACAATGTCGTTGCCGCCGCCGGCGGCAAAAGGAATGACCAGGCGTGATGGTTTAGAGGGATAGCTCTGCGCCATCGCGCCCGCGGCGGCCAATCCCAGACACGCCAGCACTGCGGTGAAAGTCAGTTTTCTCATGGTTTCCTCCGATTAAAAGACAAGCTATGGCGCCATTGTGCCCAATCCGCGGTGCGGCCGGGCAACTCCGCCAGAATAGATCAAGCGCGCGCGGCCATGCTGAATCCTACTCAGGTTAAGACCGCGGTTTTGATCTGGATCAACAAGGAGGCAACTCCTGCTCGTTGCGTACGTGACGCATCTATATCATAAGATGGCCGTCGCATAAATCTCGCGCCGGCTGTTAGAAGCAGCGCGGCGAGCTTTTGGCCGCGCGGTCGTATATTTAATTCTCTCCGGGTCATGCATCCGGGGAGTCGATCCACCCCACTCAATCCAAAAGCGGCAACAAGAGGAGCAAACCAAGATGTCTCTGAAGTTCGACTATGACCCGAAAGTAATCGCCCGGGAAGGGGCGGTGTTCAAGCTCGACGAAGGGCTGGAATACCCCGAGACCAAGAACATTCCCGGCCTGCCGGCGGGCAGCGGCAAACGGCGCATGATCGCCACTCCCCCGACCGGAGCCAGGCTGGTGGGCGTGCATGCCCTGACGCTGAAACCTGGAGAGGAATCGGTCCTGCACTCACACCCCTTGTCCGAGGAGGTGATCGTCTGTGTCAAGGGAACCGCAGAAATCACGCTGGGCAACAAAGTCCATGAGTTCAAACCCGGTTACGTGCTCTACGCGCCGGCGGGTGTCCCGCATGGCAAGATGCGCGTCATCGGCAACGAAGAGGTGTTGGTCATCGGCACTCAGGCGCCGGCAGACACCCGCATGTATCGCATTGCCGGCTTCGACTTTTAATCCCGCTCAGCAACAGATCGGCTGGAAAATCAGGCGCGCGCGGTGGCCGGGTCGAGCTTGGCGAAAGCCGAGATGTAAGTGAGGCTCGACTTGACCTCCACCAGCGCCGGCCCGTCGGCTGCTAGCGCGGCCTGCAGCACGGATGGAATCTGATTGCTGTTGTTGATGACCCATGCCTGCGCGCCGAATGCCCTTGCCAGAGCGGCGAAATCAGGATTGCGCAGGCGCGTGCCGACGACCCTGCCGGGATACTGTTTTTCCTGATACTGGCGGATGGTGCCGTAGCTGCCGTTGTTGGAAAGAAGAATGAGCGGCTTGGCGCTGAACAGCACCGCGGTCGCCAGCTCATTGCCGGTCATCAGCATGCCGCCGTCGCCCACCAGACAAACGACCTTGCGCTGCGGATGCCGCAGCGATGCGGCGACTGCCGCGGGCATGCCGAACCCCATCGCGCCGGCCTCGCCGCCAATCAATACCTGCTGGTCGCGGAAAAAATAATAACGATGCATCCAGGCGGAAAAGTTGCCGGAGTCATGCGTGACGATGGCGTCAGGCGGCAGCAGGCGGTTCAAGGCCTCGATCACGGCGCCATAAACCACGCCGTCGTCCGCCTGCAGATCCTTCCAGCGCATCAGTTCTTCCACATAGCCATGGGTGCGCGCGATCCACGCGGCGCGTTCCGGCGGAACAGAATCCGGCGCGCGCTTCAGCAGTTGTGCAAGAAACGCACCGCAGTCTGCCTGGATGGCAAGCTGCGCGCGGTAGACGCTGCCCAGCACCTCGCGTGCCGGATGCACGTGGATGAGCGGCTGTGCCGGCTCGGGCGCGGCGGGAAAACGGTAGCCCTGCGTGGTGACATCACCCAGGCGGCTGCCCAGCGCCAGCACCGCATCCGCGGGCTGCAGGGTTTCCCTGTGCGCCTGCGGAATGTTGAAGCCCAGATGGCCGGCGTAGTTGGCATGACGATTGGGAAACAGGTGTTGCTGCTTCCAGCCTACTGCCACGGGCAGCCGGTAGGCATCGCTCACCTGCACCAGCAACTCGACATCTTCGGCTGCCAGCGAAGCGCCGGCGATCACCACCGGGCGCTGCGCGCCGGCAAGCAGTGTTGCGGCCTGCGCGACATCTGCGTCACGCGGCACGGGGACCGGTGCCACAGCAATCGGCAAGGCCGGCCCGCTCGCCGCATCGAGCAGCATGTCCTCGGGCATCGAGATCAGCACCGGGCCGGGTATGCCGGAGGTGGCACGCGCGATCGCCGCGGCGCAGACCGTTGACAGTTCCTCTCCCTTATTGACCTCCCATACGCCCTTGCACATGCCGCCGAAGGTCTTCTCGTAATCGACTTCCTGGAAGGCGCCGCGTCCGCGGTCCTTGCGCTCGATCTGGCCGACCAGCACCAGCAGCGGCACCGCGTCCTGTTCGGCCACGTGCACCGCAATGGAAACGTTCGAGGCGCCCGGCCCGCGCGACACGCACACCACGCCCGCGCGCCGCGTCAGTTTCGAATCGGCGACGGCCATCAGTCCCGCTCCGCCTTCGTGGCGGCAATTGACCACCTGAATTTGCGCTGCGTCGTACAGGGCATCGAGCACCGGAAGGTAACTTTCTCCGGGCACGCAAAAGATTCGGTCCACGCCGTGCGCGGCCAGCGTTTTAACCAGGGCTTGTGCGGCGTTCATGATAATAGGGGACGTACCACGGTTTTCTAAATAGGGGACGTACCAATGGGTAATAGGGGACGTACCACGGTTCGCTTTGAAAACCGTGGTACGTCCCCTATTATCTACCAGACTTCCTGTGCGGTTTCTACCACAAGTCGGAGCTTGGCTTCCTGCACTTCGGGAGTGACGGGATTGCCATATTTGCTCGAGGCGAATCCGCCGCGCGGGCAGAGCAGATGCGCCGCATCGCCGACCAGAAAAGCGTGACGCCGCTTTGCGATGCGCTGCTTCAGAACTTCACCAGCTGGGCCAGCGGCACGCCCGCGCGGTAACGGGCGATATAGGCATTGGCATCGATCTCGATGCCCGAGGGATTGCGCTGGTAGGACTCGGTTTTGAAATAGCCGAGGTATTCCTCGACCGTCGGGAAATTGTTCGCCGAGAGTTCGACGATGTTCTGGTCGGGGTCGCGGTAGTAGAAACTCGTGCCGGGGCCATGATTCGCGGTGCGGTGAGGATGAAAACCCAGACCCTTGAGTCTTTCGTAGCGTGCGAAAAGATCGTCCATCGTGGCGTTGCGAAACTGCATGTGGTGCAGCCCGGGATCGCTGCTGGGGCCCTGGCGTGTGCCCGGAATCTCGAAGATCGCCAGCACCTGCGCATAGGGATGGTCGTAGTGCAGGCGGATGAAGCACAGCCGCACGTCGGTGGCGCGCTCCTGCTTGCCGGATTCGTGTTCCACGGCCGCCTGCGGATTGTTTTCGTAGAACGGCGCCAGTCCGAACACGCCCGAGTACCAGGCTTTCATCGCCTCGTATTGGCCGGTCTTGAGTACGATTTCGCTGATGCGCGGCGGCTTGAGATCGGTGTTGATCTTGAGAAATTGCTCGCGTTCATTCGGGTTGGACATGTCCATGGCGCACTCCTCGCAAAAAATATTGCTGATTTATTCCGCTTTGACCCCTGCGGAGTCGATTACTTTTTTCCAGAGCGGGATGGCGGATTTGACCAGCGCGGTCAGTTCCTCGGGTGTGCCGGCGACCGCTTCGAAACCCATGGCATCGAGTTTTCTGACTGCCGCGGGATCGCGCAAGGTTTCAAGGTTTCCAGGAACGCTCGGCTCAGGAACGATAGTACGTCGGGCGGTGTTTTGGCGGGCGCGTAGATGCCTTGAAAGAAGGGCGGCACCATCCCCGCGTGGGTTTCCGCGAAGGTCGGCGCGTTTTCCGTCTTGGCTTCCCGCTTGTCCGAACCCACCGCGATAATTTTCAGTTTTCCGTCGCGCACGAATGGCCGGGTGATGACGATGCCGTTCATCACCAGAGGCACGCGACCCGCGGAGACGTCGGTGAGTGCTTGGCCGATATTTTTGTACGGCACATTCACCAGGCTGATTCCCGCAAGCTGGTTCAGCCACTCTCCGGTCAAATGAAAGGTGGTCGCCACGCCGGGTGTTGCATAGGTGATCTTGCCCGGCTGCTTCCTTGCGAGCTGAATCAGTTCGCCTAGCGTGCTGGCCGGGAAGCTCGATGACGCCAGCAGCACCACTGTGTGATTGGCCACGTGGGCGACCGGCGCGAAATCCCTGAGCGGTTGATAGCCGAGGTCCTTGTGCAGCAATGGCGCGACTGCCATGATGGAACTCGATGCATTCAAAAGCGTATAGCCATCGGGTGCGGCTTTGGCAACATGGTTTGCGGCGATGATGCCACCGGCTCCAGCACGGTTGTCGACAACGAAGGCCAGGCGCGTTATATCGGTAACCGCCGCAAGCAGTGCGCGGGTGCTGGCATCGGCGCCCGCGCCACCGGGAAATCCCACCACAACCTGAATCGGTTTTTCGGGAAAAGCCGCAACGGCCGCGCCGGCACTTAACAGGAGCGCCGCGGCGGCGGCGAAGGTTGGGGCGATGTTCATTGAAGGTTCTGCGTGGGTCGTTAAAATTCAATGAATCGTTTGCGCTAGTTCTCGGTTTTGAGACCGGCGGTCTCGACCAGCTTCTGGTACAGCGTGAGGCTCGACTTCAAGAGCTCTCCCATCTCTGCCGCAGTGGAGCCGACCGGCTCGCGGCCGTTGGCTTCCAACTGCGGGCGGTAGGCGGGGTCTTTGATGGTGGCGGCAATATCCCGGCTCAACCGATCGATGATCTCAGGCGGCGTTTTTGCGGGAGCGAACAGGCCTTCCCAGAACGGCACCACCATGCCGGGGAAAGTTTCGGACAAGGTCGGCGCCATGTCCCAGGCTGCGCCGCGTTGCGCGCCGCCAGTCACGATGATCTTCAACTTCTTCGCGGTGACCAGTTTGCGTGTGGCGGCGATGCCGTTGATCACGATCGGGATGCGTCCGGTGACGGCGTCCACGAAGGACTGGCCGACTTCCTTGTAAGGGACGTGCACAAGATTGATGCCCGCAACCTGATTCAGCCATTCACCGGTCAGATGAAAGGTGCCGCCGATGCCGTTGGTGCCATAGGAGAGCTTGCCCGGTTGTTTCTTGGCCAGCGCGATCAGTTCAGCCAGGTTGTTCGCCGGCAGATCGGCATTGGCGAGAATGACCACGGTGGTGTTGCCCAGATGGCTGATCGGCGCGAAATCCCTGACGGAATCGTAGGGCATGTCTTTTCTGCGGAAGGCTGGCGCTATCGCGAGCGTGGTGGCGGTGCCGTGGAACAGCGTGTAGCCGTCGGGCGCGGCCTTGGCAGCGTAGGAAGCGCCGATCAGCCCGCCAGCGCCGGCGCGGTTGTCGACAATGAAGTTGAGGCCGATTTTTGCGGTTACCGCATTCAGCGTTTGCCGCACGCCGATGTCGCCGCCGCCGCCCGCAGGAAAAGCGACCACCACCGTAATTGGTTTCTCTGGATAAGCCGCGGGCACCGCCATGGACAGCAATGCGAGCAGGAGTGCAACGCCGATGGACCGAAGTAGCAAGCAGCTCTCTTTCATGACCCCTCCCAAGCAATGAATGAGAATGAGGAATATTGCATGCAATTATGCGATCATGCAAGAATTCTGTAGGTGAAAACGGTCTGAATGCATGCAATCTACTGAGCGGCACGTTGAGCGGGTAACCCTACAGCTTCGCCAGATGATCATGGCCGGCGAATTTCCGCCTGGTTCGCGCGTGGCCGAAATTCCCCTGGCCGAACGTCTCGGCGTATCACGCACACCAGTGCGACTGGCGCTGGAGGTACTGGAGCGTGAAGGCCTGGTATTGGGCTCACCGCGTCGCGGTTTTGCGGTGCGGGAGATCACCATCGATGAGGTCACTGACGCCTATGACGTTCGCGGTGCGCTCGAAGGCCTGGCCGCGCGGCTTGTCATCGAACGCGGTGTTTCCGCGGAGACGCGCTCGGTGCTCAGGCAATGCCTCGAAGACGGGGACCGGCTTCTCGTCAAGGGCCACTTCACCGAGGCTGATACGCGGCAGTGGTCGGCGATGAACGCCCGCTTTCATGCGGCCATCGTCAATGCGGCCGGCAACAAGCCGCTGGCCGAGGCCGTTGCGTTCAATGCGCGGCTGCCCCTGGTGGCCGCCGGCGCGATCGCTTTCAATACGAAAACGCTGGAAGTCGCCCACCGCAACATGAGCGCCTACCAGGTCCAGCACCGGGACATTGTTGATGCCATCGGCGCGGGGCAGGCGGCGCGTGCGCAGGCATTGCTGCAGGAACATTCCTACAAAAGCCGCGTGAACCTGCGCGCCGTGCTGGAGCGCGTGCGCGGCGGGGACAGGACTGCCGAGGTGCCGGGTCTCAAACTGGTGGTCGGCTGACACGCTGCAGATGGCCGCAGCGGTGGATACAGAGGTTCTGGTAATAGGCGCCGGCCCGGTGGGCCTTGCGCTCGCCGGCGATCTCGGCTGGCGCGGGCACCGTGCCGTGGTGATCGAGCAATCCGACGGCAGCATCGCTCAACCTCGTCAGGACCTGGTGGGCATTCGCAGCATGGAGTTCTGCCGCCGCTGGGGATTGCTCGATGCCGTGGAGAATTGCCCCTATCCGCGCGACTACGCCATGGACATTGCCTACGTCACCTCGGTGACCGGGGAGGAGCTTGGCCGCGAGCCGCGCCCGCCGCGCGGCAAAGCGTCGCCGCCGGACTACAGCCCGCAGAAGCGCGAGCGTTGTCCGCAGAACATGTTCGATCCAATCCTGCGGGATTTTGCGCGGTCATTCAATTCTGTCAGCCTGCGTTACGGCGCCCGCCTGGTTTCCTATGAGGAGGATGCCGCAGGTGTGACCGCAACGGTCGAGAGCGGTGGCGCCACACAGCGCATCCGCGCCCGCTATCTCGCGGGCTGCGACGGCGCCGGCAGCACCGTGCGCCGCCGGGCGGGCATCGAACTCGAAGGCAAAGCGCTCCTCACCAAGAGCACCAACATTCTTTTCCGTTGCACCGACTTCAATTCTCTGCACGACAAGGGCGATGTCTACCGCTACGTGTTCGTCAGCCCGGAGGGTGTCTGGGCCACCATGGTCGCGATCAACGGCCGCGACAACTGGCGCTTTCAATACGTTGGCGCCGCGGAAGCACCCGATCTGAGCGAGTCCGACGCGCGCGCGCTGATACAGCGCGCCGTGGGGTGCGATTTCGATTACGAGATTCTCGACATCATGCCCTGGAGCCGGCGCGAACTGGTCGCAGCGAGCTATGGGAAGGGTCGGGTTTTCCTCGTCGGCGACGCCGCGCACCAGATGTCGCCCACTGGCGGCTTCGGCATGAACACCGGGATTGGCGATGCCGTGGATGTCGGCTGGAAGCTTGCCGCCGCGCTGGAGGGCTGGGGTGGCGCGGCGCTGCTCGACAGCTACGATCTCGAGCGCCGCCCCATAGGCTTGCGCAATGTGCGCGAAGCGAGCAGCAACCTGATGCGCATGACCCGTCCGGTGGGGCCGGATAGCAAGGATTTGCCCGAGCGCGAGACGCTGCTTGAAATGGGTCGCCAGATCTCGCGGATCATGCAGCGCGAATGGCTCGCCGACGGCGTGCATCTCGGCTATGTGTACGATACTTCGCCCATCATCTGCCCTGATGGCACGCCCCCGGTTCCCGACGACCCGGTGGTCTACACGCCATCGGCGCGGCCCGGCGGCCGGGCGCCGCATGTGTGGCTGCGCGATGGCCGTTCCACGCTGGATCTTTTCGGGCGCAATTTCGTGTTGTTGCGTCTGGGCACGGCGCCTCCCGACGCGTCCGCACTGAGTGCCGCCGCGAATGCCGCAGGCATGCCGCTCGAGGAGATCGATGTCGCCGAGCCCGAAGTACTGGACTCGTACGCACAAGCGCTGGTGCTGGTGCGCCCCGATGGCCACGTGGCCTGGCGCGGCGCGGGCTTGTCCGCTGATGCGGCAGAAATTGTCGATTGCGTGCGCGGCGTGCCCAGGCCGTCGCGTACGCGGCAAGGCTGACCCGGTAGGAGTATTGTAATTAATAGGGGACGTACCACGGTTTTGCCACGGTTTCATTCCATAAAACCGTGGTACGTCCCCTATTAATTATTGGAGGCAGACCATGAAACGATTCATTGCCACTGTACTGGGCTCCCTGCTTTTTACCGGCGCATCCTTCGTCGTTGCGCAGCAATACCCCGCCAAGCCGGTGCGCATGCTGGTCGGCATCGCCCCTGGCGGCGGTCTGGATACCGGCACGCGCACCGTCGCCAACAAGCTCGCCGAATTTCTCGGCCAGCCCTTCATCGTCGAGAATCGCCCCGGCGGGGGCGGCACCATCGCCGCTGCTGCGGCCGCCAACTCGGCGCCCGACGGCTATACCCTGCTGATGGCGACCACCACGCTCATGATTCATCCGGCGGTGTATGCAAACCTGCCTTACGACCCGATCAAGAGTTTCACGCCCATCGGCGCCGCGGGCACCGAGATCCTGGTGATTACCGTGCATCCTTCCGTGCCCGCGAAAAACACCGCCGAACTGATCGCGCTGCTCAAGGCCAACCCGGGAAAATTCAACTATGGTTCGCCGGGCGTAGGCACGATGCATCACCTGGCAATGGAAATCTTCCAGAAACAGGCGGGAGTCAAGCTCGTGCACATTCCTTACAAGGGCGCGGCGCTGATTACCCCCGATCTGATCAGCGGGCAGATTCCCATGGCAATCATGAGCGTGAATACCACGCTGCCGCAGGTGAAGGGCGGGAAAATCCGGGCGATTGCCATCAGCAGCCCGGTGAAGCTCGCCGTCGCCGACTGGCCCGCCATCGCCGAAACCCTGCCGGGCTTCGATGCTTCTTCGACGCGGCTGATCATGGCGCCGGCCGGCGTTTCCCGCGAGGTGGTCACGCGCCTCAGCGACGCGCTGCGCAGAACCCTGGCTTCCGAGGACATCCAGGCAGCGTTCACCAAGCAGGGTTCGCATGGTCAGTTTGTTTCACCCGAAGACCTTGCCGCCAGCATGCGCATCGACGTCGTCAAATGGGGCACTGCCGCCCGAGAGGCAGGCGCCAAGCCGGGGTAATCGGGACCGCGCGGCCAAAAGCTCGCCGCGCTGCTTATAACAGCCGGCGCGAGATTGTTGCGACGGCGGTCTATACCCAGGAATAAATTGGCCGGTTTATTCCGGCTGGATGCCGGCCTTGCGGATGATCGCGCGGACGTGCCGTTCTTCCGAGACGAACAGATCGGCCACTTCGGCCAATGTACGCGGCGCGGGGCTGCTGCCGATGCGGTCGGTAAATTTCATATAGTCGGGCGAGCGAATCATGCCGGTCACCACGGCGTTGAGCTGCGCCAGGATCGGTTGCGGCGTTCCGCGCGGCGCGAGCAGAATGCTCCAGGAAGTGAGCACCATGCCCGCGGCGTCGGCTTCGCGGAAGGTCGGGGTATTGGGAAGCGCGGGGTGGCGTTTCTCGCCGGTGGTGACCACCGCTTTGAGTTTGCCCGCCTTGATCTGCGTCACCAGATTGGCCGCGGCGGAACAGGTGAAATCCACCGTTCCGCCGATGGCGGCCGCCATGGCATCGGTAACGCCCTTGTAGGGAATGTGGCGCACCGAGAGTCCGGCGCGGTCGGCCACCGCCGCGCAGGTCAGATGCCCGGGACTGCCGACGCCGCCGCTGCCGTAGGTCAGTGCCCCGGGTTTCTCCCGCGCCCAGCGCAGGAAATCGGCGTAACTGTTGACCGGCGCCTCGGCGCGCACCGTGATCGAAAGCTCGGAAGCGCTCATGGTGGTGATGGGCACGAAATCGCGCAATGCATCGAAGGGCAGAGTCTTGATCAAGGATGGCAGCGTCAGATGCTGGCTGGTGGTCATGTAGAGCGTGTAGCCGTCGGGCTTTGCCTGCGCCACGATTTGCGCGCCGATCACCGTGCTGCCGCCGGGACGGTTCTCGACGATGACCGGCTGCTTCAGCTCCGCGGTCAGTCTTTCGCCGACCATCCGCGCCTGCAGGTCCGGCGCGTTGCCGGGCGGGAAGGGCACCACGATGCGGATCGGACGATCGGGGTATTGGGCGTGCGATGCGGCGCAAAAAAACAATCCGAACAAGGCGGCATATTTCGCCAAGCTGCCTGCCCATTCATGGTTGCGCATAACGATTCTCCTCGGACGACGATGCAGAGCTGGTTTTGCGCGGTCGCTTGTTTATTCGACCGAACAAGCGACCGCGCGTCATTCGGGCACGATTCCCAGGGCCCTGATCAGGGTGCCTGATTTTTCGATATCGGTCTTGAGGGTGGCCGCCAGTTCCTCGGGTGTGCCGCCAATGGCCGCGATGCCTGCGTCATCAAAGCGCGCCAGCACATCCGGATGTTTGAGGGCTTTGTTGATCTCGCCATTGAGCCGCAGCAGGATCGGTTGCGGCATCGCCGCCGGGCCGAACATCGCGAACCACGACGCTGCCTTGGTGAAGCCCGGGACGGTCTCGCTTACCGTTGGAATGTCGGGCATGCCCGCAAAACGCCTGGTTTCGAGCAAACCCAGCACCTTCAGCTTGCCGCTGGGCAGCAGCGGCTTCACCGCGCTGGTACCCGGAAAATAAATGTGCACCTGCCCCGCGATCACCGCGTTGGTCGCCGGCGCAGCGCCTTTGTAGGGCACGTGCAGCATGTCGATGCCGGTGGTGCTCTTGAAGGCTTCGCCGGTGAGGTGTTGCATCGAACCGATGCCGGCGCTCGCAAAGGTGAGCGTGCCCGGATTTTTCTTCGCGTAGTCGATCAGTTCCCTGATGGAGTTGAAAGGCACGGATGGGTGCGCCACGAAGGTGGTCAGCGGCGAGGCCATGAGATTGATGGGCGAGAAATCCCTGACCGGATCGAAGGGCAGATTCTTCACCAGATAGACGCTGGTTGCGAAAGTGCCCGAGGTGCAGTAAAGCAGTGTGTACCCGTCCGCCGGAGAGCGCATCACCAGTTCGGAGCCGATGGCGCCATTGGCGCCGGCGCGGTTTTCGATGATTACCGACTGGCCGAGAGTTTCCTGCAATTTGGGCGCGACCATGCGGATGATGATCTCGGTGGCGCCGCCGCCGGGCGGGAATGGCGCGATCACGCGGATCAGCTTGGCGGGGTAGGTCTGGGCGCCGGCCTGCATGGCCATGGCGCAAAACGATGCCGCAGCGATAGCGCTGCGCGACCAAAACGGCATGATGTTCTCCTGCGGGGAGGGCGTGCCGGAAGTGTACACTCGACGGGCCATGGACGAGACCGCCCGCACCCCGCTCGACGCCGCTAATGTGCTCGTGGTCGTCGCCGCGGTAGCCAAGGAAGCGCGCCCACACGTTGCTGCGGGAGTGACGCTGGACAGCTCCCTGGAAAAAGAGCTGGGCCTGGACAGCCTGGCGCGCGTCGAGCTTGTCCTGCGCCTGGAAAAAGAGTTCGGCGCGAGCCTTCCCGAGCAGGCGCTGGCGAGCAGCGAGACGCCGCGCGACCTGCTGCGTTTTCTGATTGCCTCTGCCGGCCACGCGCCGCGCGCCGCGGATGCCAGCGTCGCGAGCCTGGTGCAGCATGGAGGCGTGCGCGCGCCCGCGGAATCCGAGGCACGCACCTTGACCGAGGCGCTTCAATATCACGTCGAGCGCCAGCCGGACCGGCTGACGGTGTTCATATACGAAGAGCAGGACGAGTTTTCATTGACCTACCGCGCGCTCTGGGAGGGCGCAATGGGCTACGCGGCGCGGCTTGCGGAGGAGGGCCTGCAGCCCGGGCAGATGGTGGCGATCATGCTGCCCACCTGCAAGGAGTACCTGTACTCGTTCTATGGTGTGCTGCTCGCCGGCGGCGTGCCGGTGCCGCTGTATCCGCCGGCGCGCCTCTCGACCATTGAAGACCATATGACGCGCCACGTCGGCATCCTGAAGAGCGCCGGCGCGGCGATCATGATCACGATTCCTGAGGCCAAGCCGCTCGCCTACCTGTTGCGCGCGCAGGTGGAGTCGCTGCGGAAGGTCTTGCTGGCGGCGGAACTGAGCGGTTCCCCGGACCCGAATTTCATTCCCGCGCGCGGCAAGCCGGGCGACATGGGATTCCTGCAGTACACCTCGGGCTCTACCGGCAATCCCAAGGGGGTGGTGCTGTCGCACGCCAACCTGCTGGCCAATGTGCGCGCCATGGGCGCGGCGGTGAGCGTCAACCGCGAGGACGTGTTCGTGAGCTGGCTGCCGCTGTACCACGACCTGGGGCTGATCGGCGCCAACTTCGCGTCCCTGGTGCTGGGCTTTCCGACGGTGTTGATGTCGCCGCTCGCCTTCCTGTCGCGGCCATCGAGCTGGTTGCGCGCGATTCACCGCCACCGCGGCACCATCTCCGGCGGGCCGAATTTTTCCTTCGAGTTGTGCCTGCGGCGCATCCCGGACGAGGACATGGAAGGCATCGATCTTTCCAGCTGGCGCTTCGCCTTCAATGCCGCCGAGCCGGTGAGCCCGGAAACCATTGCCGCGTTCGAAAAACGCTTTGCCAGCTATGGCTTGCGCAAGAACTGCCTGTCGCCCTCCTATGGTCTGGCCGAGTCCTC
>MEQV01000287.1:17391-23572 GCA_001770355.1 Betaproteobacteria bacterium RIFCSPLOWO2_02_FULL_62_17 | reverse complement strand
CTCGCACTTGTAGCTCGCCCCGGTCGGACAGGCATCCACGCAGGGCGCCTCCTCGCAATGGTTGCACAGCACCGGCAGGAACAGTTGCCGAAGCGTCGGGTAGGTTCCCTCCTCCTGCTTCAACACCCGCGCATAGAACACCCCGGGCGGGGTGCCGTTCTCGGCCTTGCACGAGAGCTGGCACGCGTAGCAGCCTATGCAGCGCTTCAGGTCAATCACCATGCCCAATTTCATTGGCATCCTCCTATTGAATCAGCGTTACCCGTGTGCAATGCCGCCAGTGATTAGGTCACACAAGATCAGCAGCTTTCTTGATGCTGATCAATATCCCGTCTTTAATTCCTGGCTCCATCCGATCTTGACAAGCGGCCGCAATCCGAGAGATACGGGCGAACAAGGAAGAAGCTGATGACAAGCCACGCCGAGCTGGACGCCAAGCCTCAACTCGTTTCAAGAAAACCCGACGATGCCTGGTTCGCATCAAGCTGTGCACTCTGCTACAGCACATGCTCGACCCGCGTGCATCGGGTGAACGGGGTGGCGGTGAAGATCGAAGGCAATCCCGACAGCGTGGTCGGGAAAGGCAGGCTGTGCGGCAAGGGCGTGAGCGGCATCATGAGCCACTACGATCCCAACCGCCTGAAACAGCCGCTCAAACGCACCAATCCAAAGAAGGGTATCGGCATCGACCCGGGATGGAAGGCGATTTCCTGGGACGAAGCGCTGTCGGAAATCGCCGCTGTCCTGCGCAAGCTGCGCGCCGACGACCCGCGCAAGCTGCTCATCCAGCGCACCACGACGCTGACCTCGAGCTATGTGCCGATGGAGAGCTTCACCAACGCGTTCGGCACGCCCAACGCCTCGGCTTCGGGCGGAGGCCTGCATTGCGGCAATGGCGCCCATATGATCAGCGGCGCGATGCACGCATCCTGGTCCATTGTTCCCGACTTTGAGCTGTGCCAGTACGCACTGGTGTTCGGCGCATCGAAGGGGCACGGGGCCGGCCACGCCTCGTGTTCCAACATGGGGCTCGCGGCAGACGCCCGCGCCCGGGGCATGAAAATGGTGGTGGTCGATCCGTTCTGCAATTTCGCGGCGGCCAAGGGGAGCGAATGGGTTCCCATCCGGGTGGGCACCGACGGCGCGCTGGCGCTTGCGATGTGCAACGAACTGGTGAATGTGCTGCACGCCGTCGATGTTCCTTACCTCCAGGCCAAGACCAACGCTCCTTATCTCATCGGGCCCGACGGTCTGTACATGCGCGATGCCGGGAACGCAAAGCCGCTGGTCTGGGACCGCCGGTCCGCAGCAGCGCGGCCGTACACCGATGCCGCGAGCGTGGACCTGGTGCTCGAGGGCGAATTCGAGGTGAATGGCGTCCGCTGCCAGCCCTCGTTCCAGAAACTCAAAGACCATCTGCGGCAATTCACGGCGGAATGGGCGGAAAAAATCAGCACGGTGCCGGCCGCCAACATACGGCGCCTTGCGCGTGAGTTTGCCGAGCAGGCGCGCATCGGCAGCACCATCGTGGTGGACGGCGTTACGCTGCCATACCGGCCGGTGGCAGCGATCACTTTCCGCGGCGCCCAGGGTCATATCAATTCGGTCTACAACTACATCGCCATCGACCTGCTGAACCACTTGGTCGGCGCCGCCGATGTTCCGGGCGGCTGTCTCGGTTTCAATCCTGCCTGCGAGGGCTTCCCCGAAACCGGGCGCCCGAGCTACGCGCCGAAGCCCGGACCCGACGGACTGATGGTCACCGGCGCCTGGATGAACCGCCATCTACCCTATCCGCTGCCTGAGCCCCGCCATCCGCAGAACATCGGCTTGCGCGACCTGTTCACCATGGCGAGGACTTCGCCTTTCCTCACGTCCTCGGACCAGGACGCCTTGTGGGACAAGTTCGATCTTCCCTATCGCCCCGAAGTGCTGTTCAATTTCGGCGCGAATTTCCTGATGAGCATCGGCAACACGGAAACCGTCGCGGCGTCGCTTGCGCGCTACAAGTTCATCTTTTCGATTGACCTGTTCCTCAACGAAACCTCGGACTTCGCCGATATCGTCCTGCCCGATTGCGATTACCTGCAGTCGGTGGATTCCCGCTCCAGCTATCCCTTCATCTTTGCTCACCCGGCGGGCATGGGCGAATGGTGCTGGAGCATGCGGCAGCCGGTGCTGGAGGCCGAAGGCGAGCAACGCCGCCATGCCGACGTAGTACTCGAAATTGCCGAGCGCGCCGGCTTCCTGCCCGAGATGAACAGGACTCTGAACGAGTCGCTCAATCTTCAGGAACCCTACCGGCTCGCGACCGACAAGCGCTACGGCTGGGAGGAAGTGTGCGACCGCGAGCTGAAAAGCACCTTCGGCGAGCAGCACGGGCTCGCGTGGTTCAAACAGCACGGTGTGATGAAGTGGCCGAAGAAGCCGCAGGAGGTCTACTGGCGCGCATTTCTCGATGTACGCGTGCCGATCTACTGGGAATGGCTGCCGCGGCTGTACGGGAAAATCTCGGCCATCGCAGAGCCGCAAGGCATGCATGTCGAGCGGCGCTTCTACGAACCCTTGCCGGATTTCAATCCCTGCATCTCCCACCAATGCACCCGGGAAGGCTTTGATTTCTACGCCTTCTATTACCGCGACAGCATCCACACCAACAGCTACACCATGGAGAACGCCTGGCTCGATGAGGCGGCGCGTCTGGATCCTTATTCCTACACCATCGTGATGAACCGCGCGAGCGGCGCCCGCCGCGGTTTGAAGCACGGCGAAGTCGTACGCGTCGAGGGCGAGCGGGGCCAAAGCGTCGAAGGCAGGCTGTGCCTTTCCGAGGCGATCCACCCGGAAGGCCTGGGGATCGCCGCCTGCGCCGGGCACTGGAGCGGCGGCATGCCGCTGGCCAAGGGCAAGGGTGTCTTTTTCAACGATTTTATCGAGCTGGATTGGGATCACGTGAGCCCGCTCAACCTCAGCCTCGACATCTGCGCCAGAGTCAAAGTGAGCAAATCAAGAGGTGCCTGATGAGGTGGGGCCTGGTGAATTCTTACCAATAGGGTTCGGCCACCTGTCTGGATATACGAAAATAGCGCCGGGACGTATTGCGCCTCGTCGATGACGAGCGGTGCCGGGTGCAGTATCAAAAAACCGCGCGAGACAACGCCGCGGGCGGCGGGAGACTGATTGAGTGTGGCAGGCCTTCAGGCGGTTGCCATATCATCTCGGTAGCCGAGCCGGTGCGAGATTTCGAGCGCGATTTCCCTCACGGCGCGCGCAATCGGGCCATTGCGGAAGCAGTCGAATCGGCTCGCGTCGCCCAGCACAGTGAGAGCGAGCACGATGCGCTTGCGATGGTCGAACACCGGCGCGCTGATCGCGTTGACGCCGGTGAGCAGGTCACCGCTCACGCGCGCGAGGCCGGTGCTTCTTACTTCGGCGAGAAGCTGCTCGACCGCGCGGCGCGACTTGGGTCCGGGCGCACGGCGAGCCAGCACCGCCTGCCTCAGTTCCTCGTCGATAAAAGGCGCTACGACCTCGGCGGGCAGATAGGCCGCCAGCACCCGGCCGCTCGCCGAGCGCAGCACCGGAACCAGCGAGCCCACGCGCACGTTGCTCGCGACTGGGTGTGCCGGCTCCTCCCAGCGCACGAAAACCGGGCCGCGGCTGCCCCACAAGGCGAGCGCAACGGTCTCGTCGACGCGCCGGCACAGGTCCGGCAGCACCGCGCTTGCAATACGCACGTAATCGAGCCGCGCCAGGCACGCGAGCGCGAGTTCCAGGGCGTAAGGACCCAGATCGTACAACCCCCCCGCGCCTGCCTGCTCGACATAGCCCTCGCGCGCCAGGCTCACCAGGTAGCGGTGCGCCTTTGCCGGGGGCATGCCCCCTGCGGCGGCCAAGTCCCGCAGCATCATGGGCTTATGCGCCTCGACCAGGAGGCGCAGCAATCGCAACACGACTTCGGCCGACTGCACACCGTGCCCGCCTTGGTTTTTTCTAGTTGACATTACTTGTGCCATGTTGTTACGCTATCCGTTATATAGTTATGCATATCGTAATTACTTCGAAACCTCATGTAAAGTGAAAACGATGATGACGCAGACCTTGACCGAGCGAATTGAAAGAGCGGCATTCGCGACCCTGCTGTTTGGCATGCTCGCCGGGATCCGCATCACCGCGCGCGCCAAGCCGGCATTCCGCCGCCGCCTGAAGGAAAAAAATCTCGT
Source organism: Betaproteobacteria bacterium RIFCSPLOWO2_02_FULL_62_17 (assembly GCA_001770355.1). Lineage (GTDB taxonomy): Bacteria > Pseudomonadota > Gammaproteobacteria > Burkholderiales > SG8-39 > 2-02-FULL-62-17. The sequence goes on along the minus strand of MEQV01000287.1, from coordinate 19,349 downwards.
CGCGCAGATCAAGGCGCGCGACAACCCCATGGGGCGCTACTTCGAATTTTGCGACGGCGAAGTACGCTCGGCCGCCGGGCTGCATCCGAAGCCCGACGTGGCGATGGTCTTCAAGACCCCGGGCCTGGCGGTCAGGCTGCTCACCTCGCCCGACAATCATCTGGGCTTCATCAGCGCCGCCAAGATGTTCCAGGTCGCGCTGGAGGGCTCGGACGCGCTGGGCTGCTGGTTCACCGAGACCCTGAGCGCGATGCGCAGCGCCTGGTGGCACTTCGGCACCGACGCCGGCAACGGCGAAACCCGCTACACCAACAACACCAACGGCGGCCCGGTGTTCGCCTACGTGAAGGACGGCAGGATCGTTCGCATTACCCCGATCGATTTCGACGAGAAAGACGCGCCGCCCTACACCCTGCACGCCCGCGGCAGGGATTTCACTCCGCCCAGGAAGACTTCGCTCAGTCCGCACGGGCTCGCCTCGAAATCGCTCATCTACTCCAAGGACCGCCTGCTCTACCCCATGAAGCGGGTGGATTTCGATCCGAATGGCAATCGCAACTGCGCCAACCGCGGCGTGTCCGGCTACCAACGCATCAGCTGGGACGAAGCGCTCGATATCACCGCCAACGAGATCAAGCGCGTGCGGCGCGAGCATGGCCACGGCGCCATCCTCAGCAGCCACAGTTCGCACCACACCTGGGGAAATGTGGGCTACTACCTCAGCGCCAATTTCCGCTTCATGAACACCATAGGCGCGACCCGCATGGTGATCAACCCGGACAGCTGGGAGGGCTGGTATTGGGGCGGCATGCATCACTATGGCTACAGCATGCGCAACGGCGTGCCCGAACCGTTCGGACTGGTCGAGGATTGCCTGCGCGAATGCGAGCTGATCGTGCACTGGTCGAGCGACCCGGAAAAGACCAACGGCAACTACGGCGGCTTCGAGGGCAGCATCCGCAGGCTGTGGGGCAAGGAACTCGGCATCAAGACCATTCACATCGATCCCTACTTCGGCGACACTGCGGCGCTTCTCGGGGGCACCTGGATACCGGTGCGCCCGGCCACCAGCCCCGCGCTTGCCCACGCCATCACCTTCGTATGGATCACCGAGGACCTCTACGACAAGGAATACGTCGCCACGCGCACCACCGGCTTCGAAAAATGGCGCGATTACATCCTCGGCAAAGAGGATGGCGTGCCCAAGAGCCCCGAATGGCAGGAGCCCGAGACCGGTGTCCCGGCGCACACCGCGCGGGCGCTCGCGCGCGAGTGGGCATCGAAAAAGACCTACCTGTCGGCGGGCAGCAAGGGCAACGCCTACGGCGGCGCCTGCCGCTCCGCCACTGGCACGCAGTGGGCGCGCGCGATGGTCTGCCTGATGGCGATGCGCGGCCTGGGCAAACCGGGAATCAACTTCGGCAACCTGCAGTTCGGCACACCGATTGACTATAACTTCTACTTCCCCGGCTATGCCGAGGGCGGCATCTCCGGCGACATCGAGGGCACCGGGTCGGCGGTCAATCTCTACCAGCGCATGCCGCATATCGTCAGCATGAACAGTGTCGCGCAGAAGATCTCCAGACTGTGCATACCCGAGGCCATCATCGACGGCAAGGCCGAGTTCTATCCGACCGACCCGCGCGCCCTGGAGCGCCAGTTCGCCAAGGTGCGCTTTCCGGTGCCCGGCGGATCGCAGATCCGCATGATGTACAAGTACGGCGGTTCGCATTTCGGCACCACCACCAATTCCAACCGCCTCGCCAAGGCCTACCAGTGCGATTCGCTGGAGTTCGTGGTCAATCAGTCGGTCTGGAACGAGGGAGAGGCGAAGTTCGCCGACATCATCTTCCCCGCGTGCACCAATTTCGAGCGCTGGGACATCGGCGAGTGGGCCAATTGCGGCGGCTATACCGTGCACAACGAGGGGCAGCTCCACCACCGCGTGATCTCAATGC
>MEQV01000287.1:11417-17377 GCA_001770355.1 Betaproteobacteria bacterium RIFCSPLOWO2_02_FULL_62_17 | reverse complement strand
GAGCCTCTGGGGGAATCGAAGTCCGACTACAAAATCTTCACCGAACTAGCCCAGCGCCTGGGACTGGGCGCCTATTTCTGCGAGGGCATGAGCGAGCTCGACTGGTGCAAGCAGATGTTCCTCGCCTGCGATGTCTCGAAACACATCAGCTGGAGCGAATTCACGCGCAAGGGCTACTTCGTCGTGCCCCCCGAGAAGGAGGAACTGCGCGCTCCGGTCGCGTTCCGCTGGTTCGCCGAGGGGCGCGCCAAGGACGTGCCCGAGCCGCATCCGCTGCCCTCCGAATACGCGGGCGAGTTCCGCCACGGCCTGCAGACCCAGTCCGGCAAGATCGAATTCGAAGCCTCGAGCCTGCTGCGCTACGGCGCTGATCCGGAGCGCCCGCCGTTGAACAAGTACATCCCCTCGTGGGAGGGGCTGCAGACAACCGGATTAGTATCGCGCTTCCCGCTGCAGATGGTCTCCACCCATGCCCGCTACAGCTATCACACCAAGGGCGACGGCAAGGACAGCATGATCAACGACATCACCGAGCATCGCGTGCTCGTTGACGGGTATTACTACTGGATCGCGCGCATGCACCCGCGCGACGCGGCTGCCAGAGGTGTCGCGCATCACGACTTGGTGCGGCTGTACAACGACCGCGGAGCGGTCATTTGCGCCGCGGTGCTCACCGAGCGGGTGCTCCCGGGCGTGGTCTATACCTACGAGTCGAGCGCGGTCTACGACCCGCTGGGCAAGCCGGGCGAATCCGCCGATCGCGGCGGCTGCGTCAATCTTCTCACCCCGAGCCGCAGCCAGACCGAGATGACCAGCGCCTCGGCGCCCAATTCGTGCCTGATTGAAATCGAGAAATGGGACGGCAGAAAGGGACTGCAATGAAAAAGTGGAACCTGATCGTCGATGTCGAGAAATGCAACGGCTGCTTCAACTGCTTCCTCGCCTGCAAGGACGAACACGTGGGCAACGAGTTCCCCGGGTATGCCGCCGAGCAGCCGCAGCACGGGCACCGCTGGATAGATATCCGCACGGTCGAGCGCGGCCAGGTGCCCATCGTGGATCTGACCTACCTGCCGACGATGTGCAACCATTGCGATGACGCGCCCTGCGTGCGCGCCGGAGGCGGCGCGGTGCGCAAGCGCGAGGACGGCATCGTCCTGATCGATCCGGTCAAGGCTCGCGACCGCAAGGACATCGTCGATGCCTGCCCTTACGGCGCCATCTGGTGGAACGAAGAGAAACGCGTGCCGCAGACATGGTATTTCGACGCGCACCTGCTCGACCGGGGATGGAAGGAGCCGCGCTGCGTGCAGGCTTGCGCAACGGCTGCGCTGCGCTCGATGCAAGTCGAGGATGCGCAAATGCAGCGCATCGTCGAAGCCGAGAAGCTCGAGGTACTGCACCCGGAGTACGGCACCCGACCGCGCGTGTATTACAAGAATCTCTATCACGTGACCCACTGCTTCATCAGCGGCACGGTTATCGCGCGGGCCGCTGGGGTCAAGGACTGCGTCCGTGGCGCGACGCTCGCCCTCGCCAAAGGCGAGCGCCGCGTCGCCGCCGCCGAGACCGACAGTTTCGGCGAATTCAGAATCGACCGGCTGGAGCCTCAGAGCGGCGCTTATACGCTGGAGATCGCCGCGCCGGGCCACCAGCGCGAAGTGAGGAACGTCGAACTCGCGGCGAGCATTTACCTCGGGACGATCGAGCTCAGTCCGCTCGCGCGCTAGTGTCCTGAGTCGTAAATGTCGGTCCAGTCTGCCACGCCTGTCAAGATGGCGCAGATTGCGCAGGCCCGCTGCCGGCGCGCCGACAGAAATAGAGGAGGGCGGACATTCCCGGAACCCTTGGTCAGTTCGTTTCCATTTCCCACGAACATTGATTCACTTTGTGCCCGGCGCTTTGCTGTTGCGCGTGCGACCCGCGCCTGCTTTGCCCGGGATAACCGGAACGAGCAGGTGGGAATCATACTTGCCTCCCGTGTGGATGACATGCTCCCCGGCATTGATCGTCTTGGGATGCCCGGCCAGCACCATCCACCGGGCGTACTGGTAAATGTCGCTGCCTTGCACGAGCACCCGAAGCTTTTCTCCCTTGGCGAAGCGCGTTCCCGAAGGCCAGATTTCGATCTCGACCGGCACCGGAACCCGCGGTTTCAGTTTCAGTTGCCGTTTATGTTGGAGCCAGGGCTGTTGCGGTGTGGAGCGCTTCCTGTCCAGTTCACGGTGCGAGGCGCGTAACCAGCCGAGCGCAACCGGGCCGTCCTCGAGCGCGCTGAACGCCGCGAACGGCACGTATATGCCGTCCTTGTCGAACTTCTGCGCGGCGACGAAGATATCCATGTCGTCGGCCCCGAGCGCTTCGACCCAGAGCCGCAACTTCATGTGTCCGGTGAGCTCGGTCGCCTCACGGAAAACGTAGTCGAACTGCGCGCGGTGTTGCTCGTAGGCAGAGGGGCAGCGAGATTGATCGCCGTACGCCCGGTAACGCGCTGCGGAGACGGCCTTGACCGGGGCCGGCTTGAGCGATCGGTCGCGCGCATCGAGAAAGAGCTTCTTGTATTGTGTGCGCGCGAGAGGCCACTCGTCTTCGTTCCTGGACTCGCCGACGTAATAGCCCTCCCGCACTTCGAGCCGGACCCTGGGCCAGCCGAGCACGTCCTCGCCGATCCCCTTGAGGAAATGATCGAAGAATGTCCTTTGCCTCTCCACGCTGTCGGGCTGGTGGAAGTTCTCCCATTTCTTGCGGCCGTGGATGACAAGCCACTTTTGCCGCGATGCGATCCGGTTGAACGCCTCGAGCGTGCCGCGCAGGTGCAGGCCTTGGTCGGCCCAACTCGCCACCACGAAGGCCGGCACCTTGATCTTCGAGAAGTCGGCGACTTTGGTGGCCCAGTATTGATCGAACAACGGGTGTTCGGCCATCATCGCGAGGATGTCCTCGACCTGGTTCATCGAATAGGAGATGGACTTCTGCCAGATCGGCGCGAACAAGGTTTCGGGAATGCCGCCGTGGAAGGCGAATTCCCGGTACATGTCGCTCAATCCCTCCCACGGACAGATCGCGGCGAGATGCGGCGGCTGCGTCGCGGCGATCTGCCACTGGGCGATGGCGAGATAGGAGACGCCGCTCATGCCGACTTTGCCGGTGCACCACTCCCGCGCCGCCGCCCATTCGATCAGGTCATAGCCATCACGCCCTTCGTCGTGGCACCAGAAGGTCGCGTTGCCTTCGGATCCCCAGACACCTCGCAGGTCGACGTGAACCACCGCATAGCCGCGCGGGACCCAGTACAGCGGGTCCGGACCCTCGAAATTGGTATAGCTCGAATACCACTCCCTCCTGACTCCGCCTTCCTTGTAGAAGTACTCGTACTGGAAAGGCCGGTGCTTGCCATAGGGGCTCCACGCCACCAGCGCGGGCACCTTTTCACCGTTTGCCGGCCGATGGACGTCGACGTAGAGCTTCACTCCGTCGCGCATCGGCACGGCGACATCGCGCTCGATGAGCATGCCGTGTTCGGTGCTGGTTCGATAGCCGAGACCGGGATACTTGTGCTTGGCTGGCGGCACGCCATCGCGGAAGATCATCTTAAAAGGCGCTCTCGGCATGTGTCGCTATTCTCCTGAGCCGTTCAGCGCAGCGCTGTTCTGTCGATCTTGCCCAGGACATTTCTCGGCAAGGCGTCGACAAACTCGATGAGCCTGGGTCGCTTGTGCCGGGGCAGCTCGTCGCTTTCCAGGCAATAGCTGTCCACCTGGGCGGCGCTGAGCCCCGGATTGCGCCGCACGATCAAAGCCTTGAGCACCTGGCCCCATTTTTCGTCGGGCACGCCGCAAACGGCGACATCGGCGATGAGCGGGTGCTTGGAGAGGAAGAACTCGATTTCCTGCGGATAGACGTTTTCTCCTCCGCTGATGATCACGTTGTCGATGCGATCGACCGGAGTGATGTAGCCCTCGCGGTCGACTCTGACGACGTCGCGGGCGTATTGCCATCCGCCGCGGGCACGCAGCTTTTCACCGGGCGTGCAGTAGTACTCGGTGACGCACTGGGCGCCGCGGTTGATCAACTGGCCTTCCCCGGGGACGGAAATGCGTTCGTCGGGCTCAGTCTCGGCGCCATCCTTGTAGGCAACGACCCGGACCTCCTGGAAGTAGCTCGGCTTGCCGATGCTCTCCCATTTTTCCTCCGCATCCAGGCCCGTATGGCAAGTCGTAATAGCGGTGCAGGATTCGGTGGTGCCGTAGGTGTTGAGGACATCGCAGCCGAGCGCCCCGCGAACCCGGTGCAACAGCGTCCTGGGCAGGGGCGAGCCGCCGCTGCGGATAAGTCGCAGCGAGGAAATGTCGATGCCGCCGAGTTCGTCCCTGGCGTCCGCGAGCTGGTACATCTGCGTGGGCACCGCGAACGCCTCGGTAACCTTGTGCCTGGCGATGAGCTTGAGCGCCTTGCGGGCCTGGTACTCGCCCACCATCACCTGGCAGGCGCCGATGAACAGGTAGGCGACGAAGAAATTGGTCGCAGCGCCTATCACCACCGGCGCCAGGCTCATTCCCACGTGGCCGCGGTCGAGCCCCATTTCGAGGCAATACTGGATGGCGGTGATGATCTGGGTCTCATGGGTGAATGCGGCGCCTTTGGGTCTGCCGGTCGTGCCCGAGGTATGAATAACGTTGCACAGGTCGCCCTCCCGGATCTCGACGCCGGGCGGCTCAGTCGCGGCAAGCGCGGCGCATTCGTCGAAGCTCGTCGCGCCGGCGGGAACCGGGGAACCGACGCAGATGAAGCGGCAAGAATCCGCGCCCTTCATGATCTCGGCAGCGGCCGGCGAGAATTCGGCATTGAAGATCAGCGCCCGGAGCTTTTCCTGCTGAACCGCGTAGCCGATCGCAGCCGCCGAGAGCCGATAGTTCAGACACGAGGAAATGGCGCCGAGCTTGTGGCAGGCGAGAAAGCCGATGGCGAATTCGGCGCAGTTGTATAGAAGCAAACCGACGCCGTCACCCTTGCTCACCCCGGACCGGGCGAGCAGATGGGCTAGCCGGTTTACGCTTTTGTCGAGTTCGCCCCAGGTGACAGTCCGCTCGCCGTAGATGATCGCTTTGCCCTCAGGCCATCTGGAAACGGTGAGCGCAAAATTGTCCCGCAAGGTGCCTAGCATGGATTACTCCGGATCAATCGGGTTGTTCACGGATCACATGGAGAGGAAATCGCGCTTCGGCAGGCGCCCGCAAAGGATTTCAAGCCGCGCCTCCTTCAATACTTGACGAGGCTGGGCAGGAATGTGGCGATCTCCGGGACGAACAGGATAACGATGGCCAGCAAAATGAGCGCGCCGAGAAAGGGGAAGATTCCCTTGAAGATGTGATCGAGTGGCACCTCCGGAGCGATGCCCTTGATCACGAAAACATTGACCCCGACCGGGGGCGTGATCACCCCCATCTCGCCGAGCAGGACGATCATGACGCCGAACCAGATCGGATCGAAGCCGAGCTTTTGGACAACGGGATAGAAAATGGGGATGGTCACGACAATGAGCGCCATGGAATCCATGAAGCAGCCGCCCACGAAAAAGATGAGGAGGATGAACGCCATGATGACCAATCTGTGGACCGGAAGGCTCGCCATCCAGTCGGCCAGCAGGAACGGGATCTTCGATACCGCCATGAAATGGCCGAAGACGACCGCGCCGGCGATGATGAACATCACCATGCAACTGGTGAGCAGACCGTCCTTACCCGTTTCCACGAAGTTCTTCCAGGTCAGTTTTCGCCGGATCAGCCCGATCAGCAACGCGCCCCCGGCGCCGATGGCGCCCGCCTGGGTGGGGCTGAACCACCCCAGCATCAGCCCGCCTATCGCCAGAACAAAGAGAATCACCGCTTCGAAGATTCCTTTGGTCGCCTTCACCTTTTCGGTCCATGTGGTGACGGGACCGGGAGGCCCGAGGGCGGGGT
>MEQV01000287.1:3200-11253 GCA_001770355.1 Betaproteobacteria bacterium RIFCSPLOWO2_02_FULL_62_17 | reverse complement strand
CCATGGTGGCGGCGGTTGCCGCGGTGGAGCCGCAGATGGCGGCAAATCCGGCGCAGGCGAGCACCGTGGCGATCGTGAGACCGCCGCGCAGATCGCCCACCCATGTGTAGGTGGCCGAAAAAAGCCTCTCGCTGATGCCGGATGCGTAGGCGAAGGATCCCATGAGGATGAACATGGGAATGACCGAAAGGGGATAGGAAGTGAACGTATCGAAGAAGTCCTGCGAGAGGATGGAGAGAGCCGGGTCGATGTCGGACAGGTAGGCAAAACCGGTGAATCCGACAATGGCCATGGCAAAAGCAATGGGCACCTTGATAAGAAACAGGAACAGCAGGACAAGGATGCCGACGATGCCGGCGGCTTCAGGACTCATCTGTTCGCACTCTCAAGATCGCGCGGAGGAGTTTTTGTGCCAGAACCAGACACACGGGCACTGTGGCCAGGGCGGCGGCGTAGGCAAAAGGAGCCAGGGGGATGTGAGCCGTCGGGCTCTGCTCCCCGCCGGTCTGAAGGTGATACCCATGTTCGAACAAGCGCCACACGACGATCACGAAAAGGGCCAGGCACAGCAACTGGACCACGCTATCGATCACCGCCTGCACACGCCTGGGCAAGCGCACCACGAACAATTCGACCGAAACGTGTCTGTCCCGGAGGAGCGTCATTGCCGCGGCACAAGGTATTGCGATGAGTTGCGCCAGCATGATCATGTCCAGGGAACCGGGTACCGGAAGAAGAAACAGCTTGGCGCCCAGGACGTCGACGCAGGTCAGGATGACCATGAAGACAATGGCGGCGAAGCCTATCGATCCCATCCAGCCGCTGAAGGCTTCGTTGAATCTGTCTACTTTCTCCAACATGGGCGACCCTCCGGAGTTCTTATGCCGCGCCGATGGCACAGTTGTTCCGCTACGGACCATTCGCCGAAAAAGGTCCGTCGTCTATTGGGAACAAGTAGGCCCCTGCCTAGTCGAAGTGCTAGACAGGGGTCTTGCCGGTTGAACTCACTTGGCGAGAGCCTCGGGCCGCAGGGCTTCAGGCCCGGTGGGGGAAGCGATCTTGTACTCGATCTGCTTCTCGGTCCAGTACTTGATTCGCTCCCTCATATAGTCTATCCAGCTCTTGACCTCCGCCTCCTTGTAACCTTTGCCCGCCAACTCCTTGATGTAATTGTTGATGACCGGTTCTACCGCCTTTTGCCATCTTGCCCCCTCCTGCTGGGAGAGTTCGAGGTACTTTACCCCCTTGTCCTTGGCGAATGCCTTTCCGTCCAGGTCTATTTCATTCCACATCAGGGCAAATCGTTCCTGAAACTCCCCGCTCATCACCTCCACGACGGATTTAAGATCGGCAGGCAACCTGTCAAAGCTTTTCCTGTTCATGGCCATGAAGAAGGGAAACGAAGCGCCGATCTGCCAGCTGACCGTGACGTTCTTCGCGACCTCTGCAAACCGGAAAGTCTTCAGGGTTTCATAAGGGCCCCAGACGGCGTCGTTGACGCCTTTGGAAATGGAATCGTAGACCTCAATCATTGGAGTAGGGGTGGGAGTCCCGCCGAGCGCTTTGACGATGTCGCCCGCAATTCCGGGGGCTCTGACGGTCACACCCTTCATGTCTTCCAGCTTCGCCACCGGCTTCTTGGAGATCACCATGCTGGGGCCATTTGCATGTATGGCGAGTATCTTGACGCCGCCGAACTCCTTGGGTTTGAATTTCTGGTAAAAGTCGAATGCCACGTGGGCACCGACCCAGCCAGTGGGCATGCCCAAAGGCAGTCCGATCCCCTCGCTTGCGGGCATACGGCCCGGTGTGTAATACACGTGCGTATAGCCGATATCGGCGACCCCCGACTCTATGCCCTTGAACATATTGGGCCCCGTGAGCAACGAGCCCCCGGCGAAGTACTGAACTTTGATTCTTCCTCCGGAACGTCGCTCCAGTTCTTCGCCGAATTCCTGGGTGATTTTCGACTGCTTGGAAGGCGGAGGAAAGAAGTTGGCTATCTTCAGGTTGATTACTTTTTCCGCTGCGTAGGCATTTTCAACGCCTGGGCTTGAATACAGAAACGCCGAGCAGAGGGCCGCAGTCGCGATGGCAAGGGTTCTTCGGTGCATCATCATTACCTCCTTTTCAAATAGACATGAATGGATAATAAGAAGACGGTTAAGACAATCCATGCGTCCGATCCTCGGCACAGGCAGTCATGGTAGTGTATCCGCATGAATTGAACTTTGCGCACAATCCCCGAGCGAGCCCCATCCAGGCCTGCGCTTGATCCTACCATGGGCGGTCCGCGGAACAATCGAGGACGCCCTGCTATGAGTGACATGGGGGTGGCAGGCACGAGTTGACCCGCCGTGTCTGCCTTTGGCGCGGGCAGTGGCCGGCAGGCATAGCGCCGGCGACGGCAGTAGAGCAGGGACGAAGCGCATGACTGTTGTATCCCCCGGAAGGAGTCGATCATCATATTCCGGTGGTGGACTGAGCTTTGACCTAGATCAAACCTGATGTGGGCTGCGCGTGCCCGACTGCCGCGAGATCCTGAGCCGGTGCCACGGTGGGAGTGGCGCCGGGTGAAGGCGCAGCATTTCCGTCTTATGTGTCGATCGGGCGGCGCGCGAGCAGTACGGCGCGGCGCATATCCGGGAGACGGGCGGCCTCGAAATAAAGTGCATCTGCCGTTGCGAGCCATTATCGCAACAGGTACATTGTCGCGCTTTGGCGCAATCCCCCGCCTGCAACTCACCCGGCAACGAAAGGAAAGTCAATGGAGTTTGGACTGTTTCAGAACGGTTTTCGTCCGCATTCCAGCGCCGCGCAGACCTACGATGAAGACCTCGCGGAAATTGTCCTGGCCGACCAGCTGGGGTTCCGCGACGTGTGGATCAGCGAGCACCATGGCGAACCGGTGTACATCAACAAGGTGGACACGCTGCCAATCCCGGAATTGCTGATGTGCAAGGCAGCGGGCGTCACCAAGAACATTCGCATGGGCGCGGCGGTGAAGCTGCTGCACCTGGCGCACCCGCTGGATATCGCGCTGCAGGCGGCGATCACCGACCACCTGCTGCATGGCCGTTACATGTTCGGCTTCGGCTCGGGTTTCCCCAATGCGATGTTTTCCAACGAACGCGGACTATCCTTCGAAGACAGGCATCCGCGCATGATGGAATCGCTGGAATTCATCCTCAAATGCTGGTCGAGCAATGAGCAGTTCAACTGGGACGGCAAGTACTGGCCGGCGAAAGACATCGTCGCCACGCCAACGCCCTACAGCAAGCCGCACATGCCGATAGCCATCGCCAGCACCACCGAAGCCACCATCCAGATGGCGGGCGAGCGCGGCTACATCTCGCTATCGGCTTACCTGGAACCCGCATCCGGAGTAAAAAAGAAGGCCGACACCTATGCCCGTGCCGCCAAGGCCGCCGGGCGCAAGGACCCTTTGAAAAACCTCACCGTCGCGCGCCTGATTTATCTGAGCGATTCGGTCAAGGACGCCGCCGATGACCTGCGCGCCGATATCAACTATGAAATGGAGTACCAGAAGGCGCGCGGCCTGATGCGCATCATCAAGGACATCCTGCCGCCCACCACCGGCGAAATCGGCTTCGACGACCTTCTCAATGCCGGCATGTACTACATCGGCGACCCGGACTCCGTGGCCCAACGCCTGCGGGAATTCTACGAAGCCTCGGGCGGCTTCGGCACGCTGTTGTTGGTGACTGGCAAGGACTGGGCCACGCGCGCAAAACGCCACCGTTCGCTGCGCCTTTTCATGGAACTGGTCGCGCCCAAATTGCGCGGGTTGCAGGCCACGCGCGACGCCGGCTGACGCGCCGATATGCCCCTGGGATCGGGCGCAGGCTAATCGAGCTTGATGCCGGCGGCCTTGACAATCGCCGGCCAGCGCTCGTTTTCGTAGGCGATCAGCGCGGCGAACTGCTCGGGCGTGCCGCCTGCCGACTCCAGCCCGAGCTTGGCGATGGTCTCGCGCACATCATTCGCGGCCAGGCCCTTATTAACCTCGGCATTGAGGCGGCGGATCACCGGTTCGGGCGATCCGGCGGTTGCCACCAGGCCGAACCAGGCGCTCAGCACGAACGCGGGCAGTCCGGCCTCGGCGGTGGTGGGTACATTGGGCAGTTTGGGATCACGCTTCGGCGCGGCGACCGCCAGCGCCTTGAGGTTTCCCGCAGCGATGTGCTGCTGAAAGGCCGTCAGTACATCGAACTGGATGTGAGCGCGGCCTGCCGCGACATCGACCGCCGCCGGCGCCGAACCCTTGTAGGGGATATGCACGATCTTCGTGCCCGCCATGTTGTTGAAAAGTTCACCGGCGATATGGGTGATATTGCCCGCGCCGTTCGAGGCGAAATTGAATTTTCCCGGCGAGGCCTTCGCCTGGGCGATGAATTCCTGCAGCGTGCCCGGCACCGCGGTGTTGTTGGCGCCGATCACGAAATAGGCATTGGTGAGCAGACTGACCGGTGCAAAGGACTTGCGCGGGTCGTAGGGCAGATTCGGATAGACGCTGGGCGCGACGCCCAAGATGGAGATCGTCCCCAGTAATAGCGTATAGCCGTCACCGGGCGACTTCGCCGCGACATCCGCGCCAACCGTGCCGCCCGCGCCGCCGCGGTTCTCGACCAGCACTTGTTGCCCAAGTCCCTCGGACATTTTTCCAGCCACTACACGCGCCACGATGTCGGTGGGGCCACCCGGAACAAAGGCGACGATAAGGCGCAACGGTTTGCTGGGAAAGCTTTGCGCCTGGGGCTGCGTAGCCGCCAATAAGGCGACTGTTGCCAACGCGGCAGCCGTTGCCGTGTTCAAAGGGCGTACGTGGGTGTGGGTTGAAAATTTCATGGTTTACTCCTTATTTAGATTGATCATTCGGGCATCTTCAAAAGCGGCTGCCATTGCTTGGTCGGTTTCCCTTCGGCGATGGCGCGCATCTCGCGCGACCAGATCTTGCGCATGGCGATGATGCCGGTATCCGAGCGCCCCAGGCGTTCCTGGCTGCGGTCGGCGATGGTGCCCTGCCCGCCCTGTGCCACCACGTCCTCGATCACCGCGAGATAGGGATGCTCCACCACGTCTGTCAGGGTCAGGCACCCGGCGAGAATTTCCAGCCCCAGTTCATGCGGCGGACGCGCCTTGGCGCGCAATTCCAGGTAGCGCAGGTGCTTTTCTTCATAGACCGCCTCCTCGCCGGGGCGGATGCGCACGTGTTGTGAAATGAAAAACACGTGGTTGTGGTCGTCGACCGGCACCTTCATGAGGTAGCTGTCGCGCACCGAGGGGCCGTGGCCCTGCATGGCATTGGGCGAAGGCACGATGGTGCGCAGCACATTGGGCATCAGGAAAGGCGACAGTCTCACCTTGCCGTCCGCGGTCTCGGAGCGCCGCAGAATGCCGTATTCGGTCTCGGTGTAGGTCATGTGCGGCATCTGCGGATAGCGCGGATGCATGCCGCCGGTGCGGTGGGTGAAGTGAACGTGATACTCGTCGAAACTATTTTCCCAGCATTGGAAGAAATTGCAGGGAAAGTACTCCACCGAGGCTTCCACCCGGCCTTCTCCCACAAAAGCAGGGATATGCGGAAACGCCGGCGGTTCGCCTTCGCCGAAGTAGGCGAAGATCAATCCCAGGTGCTCGCGCGTCGGATAACTGGCGATCCTTACCTTGGCGGCGAAGGCCGCGTCCTCGGAAGGCTGCTCGACGCACTGGCCTGTCGCGTCGTAGCGCCAGCCGTGGTACAGGCAGCGCAGCGTATCGCCTTCGACCCAACCGGCCGAGAGTTGCGTGCCGCGGTGCGGGCAGCGCTGCGCAAGCACCTGTGCCACGCCGCTCTCACCGCGAAACAGCGTGAAATTTTCGCTCATGATGCGTAGCGGCTTTGCGCGTCCGGCGGGCAGGTCCTGCGAGCGTTGTATCGGCTGCCACGCCGAACGCATGAATTTCCCGGCCAGAGTGCCTGGGCCGGTATGTTCGAAGTCGGTGTAGCCGGCCGAGGCCTTGCGAGCTCTCGGCTTGAGGTCGGTGACAGCCACGTTCATCTCCTCCTTTGCGGTCACAGCCGGCATCTTACGGCCCTGTCCGAAAACCTGCCAAACCGGAAACTCGAGGTTCTGCTCTAATTGTGTATTCTCGACAGGAGAACCTCATGAGCCATCGCTTCGGAGAAATAAGACAGGTCGCCTACCTGGTGCGCGACATCGAAAAAACCATGCGGCACTGGACCGAAGTGCTTGGCATTGGCCCGTTTTTCTATGTGGAGAAAAAGACCGCCCACGGCTCGACCTATCGCGGCCAGCCAACATCACCGCAGCTGAGCCTCGCCATGTCGCAAAGCGGGCCGCTGCAGATCGAGCTTATCCAGCAGCATAACGATGCGCCTTCGCAGTTCCTCGACTACGTCAAAGCCGGCTTCGAAGGGCAGCACCACATCGCTTTCTGGACAAAACATTTCGATGCCGACATGGCGCGTTACCTGAAACAAGGATTCGAGGTGCTCTCCACCGCGAATACCGCCCCCGACCGCAACGCCTTTCTGACGGCGCGCGCGCATGACGGCACCCTGATCGAAATCTCCGAAACCAGCGGGCCGAAAGGCGCCTACTTCGAGAAGATTGCGCAGATTGCCGCTGGCTGGGATGGCCGCGATCCCATCCGCAGAGTCGCGCGAATGACCCCGGAAGCCATCGAAGGCTGAGCTTGCGCCGCGCCGGACGTGCGTCAGGCGGCTTTGCGCTTGAGCGTCCCCGCCTCCACCGCAGCTTTGAATTTCAGTATCTGCTCCAGCTGCCCCTCGGCGGTCTGCTTGGAAACGTGCACGTCCCAGTACTCCACGCAGGGCAGCAGCTCGCGCAACTGGTGCGCCGACGAGGTGGCGTGGGACGGGTCGTCGCCCGCCCATACCAGAGTGGGAATTTCCAATTGCAGCAGGTCTTCCCCAGGCGGGCCCGACACAAAGGAGGACGGAAACAGCGCGTCGCGGCTGGCCGCAACGATGCCGAGGTAGCGCTCCACATCCTGCTTTGCGTAACGCGCGGCGAAGCCGGCATCATTGCGGATCGGCGTCGACCATGGGCCGGCTTCCGGATCGTCCTGGAAATTCTTGCCCTCCTTGAGCGCGCGCGCCACCACTTCCTGCAGGCCATGCCGGCGCGCGAAAGCGGCGTGGCGGTCGAAAAAAGACCGCAGGCGTGTGAACCAGCGATGCCCGCCCACCGGTTGCGGCAGCATCAGGCCGATGAGGTTATCCGGGTAGAGCACGGCGAACTGCGCCGCCACCGCCACGCCCATGCAGGGGCCGATCACCCAGGATTTTTCCACGCCCAGGTGTTCGAGCAGCAGTTTGCCGTGCTGGGCGAATTTTTCCCAGGTGAGCACCTCGACGCGCCCGCCGGAAAGTCCGGCTTCGCGCCGGTCATAGGCAACAATGGTGAAATGTTTGGACAATGCATTTAACACATCCATTTCCTTCCACTTGCCGCCGCCCCAGCTCTCGATGCTCGAGTTGAATCCGCGCGGCGCCATCATCAGCAGATGCGGGCCGCTGCCCTGGGTCAGATAATGAGTCTTGATTCCATCCAATGTCGCAAACGGCATGCTGTTTCCTTTCCTGGGACAATTGCGCAGCAGCGATCGGTCACATGCTGCAAAATCGGGGCTCATTTTGCAACAGTCCCCGATTATTTGCCTCAAGAATTGAAAATCATGCCCAACGTACTGCTGCTTCTCGCCCTGCCCGAAAAATTCCGCGAGTTCTACAACACCGAGTTGCGCCGCGATTTCCCTGCAGTGAATTTCATTCCCGTCGATCACGTCAGCAAAGCCGAGCCTTATCTGGCCGAAGTGGACGTCCTGGTGACCTTCGGCCCGCACCTCCGCGACCGTGCCGAGCACCTGTTCCGCAGCGCGGTCAATCTGAAGTGGGTGCAGGCCATGGGCACCGGCGTGGACAATATTGCCGAAATTTCCACACTGCGAAAAGAGGTAATTCTCACCAATATTCACGGCATCCACGGCGCGCCGATGTCTGAGG
>MEQV01000287.1:0-3165 GCA_001770355.1 Betaproteobacteria bacterium RIFCSPLOWO2_02_FULL_62_17 | reverse complement strand
TCCCCCGTCGCTGCTGAACGAGCGCACCGCCGGCATCTTCGGCGTTGGCGCGATCGCCGAAGTACTGGCGCCACGGCTCAAGACGATGGGCATGAAAGTGGTGGGCATCAGCTCCTCGCCGCGCGATGTTCCCGGCTTCGATGAAATGCGCAGCCGCGACGATCTGCTCAATGCCGTGCGCGACCTCGACCACCTGATCATGCTGACGCCGCACACCCCGCAGACCCATCACATCATCGATGCGCCGATTCTCGCGGCGATGAAACCGGGCAGCTTCATCATCAACCTGGCGCGCGGCGGGGTGGTCGACGAAACGGCGCTCATCGAGGCATTGAACGCAGGCCACATCGGCGGCGCGGCGCTGGATGTGTTCGCGCAGGAGCCGCTGCCTGCGGATCACCCCTTCTGGTCGATGAAAAACGTGCTGCTCGTGCCGCACCTGGGCGGCCTGAGCCACGACTCATCGCAACATACCATGCCGGCGCTGACTCACAACTTGCGCTGCTTTCTGGCAGGGGACATCGACAAAATGGTCAATCGCGTCGCGCATTAATTGAAAAGGGTGGAGGCAACGCCCAATGGTTTGACCGCGCAGGTGTGCTGCAGCAATTATTACTCGGGCTTGACGCCCGCCGCGGCCAGCAACTTCCTGTTCAGATCCGAATCGCGCCTGATCATGGCCGCAAATTCCTGCGGCGTATTGCCGAACACTTCCATGCCGACCGCGGCGAGTTTCGCCTCGATGTCCGGGAGCTTCAGTGCGGTGATGATCTCGCTGCGCAGCCGCCCTACAATGGCCTCCGGCAGTTTCGCCGGTCCATAAAATCCCAGCCACTCGCCGGGTTTCTCGAACGCGGGCAGAAAATCATTGATCGAGGGCACATCGGGCCAGTCCTTGAGACGCTTGCGGTCCAGCACCGCGAGCGCCTTGATCTTGCCGGCCTTGAGGCCGGCGGTGGCGCTGGTGTTGCTGAAAATCGCCACCGGCACCTCGCCGGCAATCAGCGCCTGCTGCGTCGGCGCGCCGCCCTTGTAGGGGATGTGCACCCAGTCGATTCCCGTCGCCTGCCGGATGATCTGCCCGGCAAGATGAAAATTCGACCCGGTGCCGGCAGTGCCATAGGAGAGTTTGCCGGGATTCTTCTTTGCGTAATCGATCAGCTCGTTGAAAGTGTTCACACCCAGACCCGGATGCACCAGCACGAACGAAGACTGCTTCACGGCCGCGGTGATGGGGCTGAAATCGGTGAGCGGGTCGTAGGGCACGTTGCGGCGCATGTGCGTCACCTGGGTATGCGTCGCCGGCGTGGTGAACAGCAGCGTGTATCCGTCCGGCGCCGCCTTGGCGACGATATCGGTGCCGATCATGGCATCACCCCCGGGTCGGTTTTCCACCACCCACGACTGGCCCAGCACCGTGCTAAGGCGCGGCTGGATGAGCCGCGGCACCAGATCGCTCGATCCGCCAGGCGGATAGGGCACGACAATCCGGATGGGTTTTGACGGCCAGGTTTGAGCCAGCGCCAGACCGGGCAGGCACGATGCAATGAGAACGCTGCAAATAAACTGCTTCATGAACATCTCCGTTTCGAGTGCCTGACAGCGATTCTGCCAGGGCTGTTGAGACCGGCATTGGAGCACGGCCGCAAAAATGCTGTCAAACTTCTGTTCGACGAGGGACCAGACGCTATTTGCTCAAAACCTGTTCGAAGAGGAATCCAGCATGAAGTTAAAATTTGGCGCGAGTTACCTGATCATTGCCGCCACCCTCGCAGGCGCGTCCGCCGCTGCGCTGGCGCAAGCTTATCCAGAGAAACCCATTCGGCTGGTTCTCCCCTACCCGCCCGGTGGCACCACCGATTTTGTGGCGCGCCTGGTGCAAAACCGGCTGCAGACGCAACTCGGCCAGCCGCTGCTGATCGAGAACCGGGCCGGCGCCACCGGCGCCATCGGCGCCGAAGCGGTAGCGCGCGCCGCACCCGACGGCTACACCATCATGTATACACCCGGCACCGACATGACCCTGCGCCAGTTCATCATGAAAGCGAACCCGGTGGACGCGATCAAGGATTTTTCGCCGATCAGCGCCGCGGTGCTGTCCTCCTCGATCATCGTGGCGCATCCCTCGATGCCCTTCACCAACGCCAGGGAGTTCATCGACTACGCCAGGAAAAATCCGGGCAAGCTCAATTACGGTTCCCCTGGCCTCGGCTCGAACTTCCACCTTGCCGGCGAGTTCCTGAAAATGCACGGCGTGGTGCTCACCCATGTGCCCTACAAAGGCGGCGGCCCGGCGCTGGCCGCGGTGATTTCGGGCGAGACCAACATCGCGCTGAACGATTTCACCACCATGCTGCCGATGGTTCGCGAAGGCCGCGCCCGCGCCATCGCCCTGATCGACCCCAAGCGCAATCCGGCGCTGCCAAATGTGCCGGCGATGAGTGAAATCCTCCCCGGATATTCCATGCCGGAGAGCTGGTTCGCGTTTTTCGGCCCCGCGGGCATGCCGCAACCGATAGTGATGCGCCTCAATGCCGAGATCGCCAGGGCCTTCGTCGCGCCCGATGTGAAACCGCGCATCGATGAACGCGCACTCATTATCATCACCGGAAAACCCGAAGCAATCACCGGCTACCTGCGCACCGGCCTGGAGGTCTACGGCAAGATCGTCAAGGCGGCGGGCATCAAGCCGGAGTAAGCGCCATGAAGGCCATCCAGATCCGGCGCACCGGCGCGCCGGAAGTGCTCGAAGTCATCGACCTGCCGATGCCGATTCCCGGTCCGGCGCAAGTGCTGGTGAAAGCCCATTCTATCGGCGTGTGCATGCCCGAGATCATGGTGCGCAAGGGCAAGTACCACTGGATGCCGCCCCTGCCGGCGATTCCCGGCATCGAGATGAGCGGCACCGTGGTCGCCGCAGGCGCCAAGGTCACCGCGCTGAGCATTGGCCAGCCGGTGTGGGTGACGGCGCGTGAATTCAAGGAACGCGGCGGTTGCTACGCCGAGTACATTGCGGCCGATGCCGACAGCATTTATGCCTTGCCGCCCGGTGTGGACCTGGAGGAAGCCGCGGGCCTTGCCAACTACCAGGTGGCCTGGCATCTGCTCTACAGCGCCACCCAGGGCTTTCAGTACGACTGGATCCTGGTGCCCGCCGCCGCCGGC
>MEQV01000286.1:9427-12290 GCA_001770355.1 Betaproteobacteria bacterium RIFCSPLOWO2_02_FULL_62_17 | reverse complement strand
TGCGACGGCGGTCTTTATATACGATCGCGCGGCCAAAAGCTCGCCGCGCTGCTTCCAACAGCCGGCGCGATCAGGGGATCATGGTCTCGTCGTCGGCGTGGCGACGCTCAAAACGCAGGAAGTGGTAATACCCGCAAGTGGTGCCATTGGGATACTGCCTGCACACGCTCGGCCTGGCGGCGTAGATCGTGCAGCAGCGCTTGTCCTGATCGAAAAAGGTGCAGGTGGTCTTGAAGATATGGTCTTTGCGGTGACGCAGCACCGGCGTTTTTCCCTCGACGATCTTGATGAACTTTTCCCTGGCCGCTGTCACGCTCAGCTTGAAATGCTTGGCCAGGCGTGCAATGTCCGCTTCCGAGACCTCGATATGGTCGTAGCTGCAGCAATAGCCGGTGCACTTGGAGCAGTCAAACTGCAGTTTCTTCTTTTCGGTACTCAAATCGGTTTCCTCGGGTTGGCTATAGTGAGTCTTAAGACAATGTCAGAACAATCTTGCCGATGTGCTGGCTGGATTCCATCAGCGCATGCGCTTTTGCCGCATCCTCGAGGGCGAAGGTCCTGTATATCACCGGCTTGATTGCGCCGGCCTCGATCTTCGGCCAGATCTTTTCCCTGAGCGCCGCAGCCACGGCTGCCTTGAACTCGACCGGGCGAGGCCTCAGTGTCGAGCCCGTAATGGTCGCGCGCTTGCGGGTGATGTCGGGCATGAAGATCGTGGACTTGGCTCCGCCCAGCGACGCGATGACAGAAATGCGGCCTTCGTCGGCCAGGCATTTGATTTCGCGTTCCAGATACTCGCCGGCCACCATGTCGAGCACCACATCGGCGCCATGGCCGCCGGTCTCGCGCATCACCACCTCGACGAAATCTTCGGTCTTGTAGTTGATGGCGCGGTCGGCCCCCAGCGCAACGCAGGCGGCACACTTTTCCGCGCTTCCCGCTGTCGCGAACACCTTGTTGCCGAACGATTTGACCATTTGGATGGCGCTCACCCCGATTCCCGAGGAGCCACCCTGCACCAGGAAAATATCTCCCTGCGCGAGGCGCGCCCGGTCAAAAACGTTCACCCAGACCGTGAAAAAGGTTTCCGGCAGCGAAGCCGCTTCAACCAGGGACAGGCCTTTGGGAATCGGCAGGCATTGCGGTGCGGGCGCCAGGCAGTATTCGGCATACCCGCCACCGGCCACCAGTGCGCAGACTGCGTCGCCAACGCGCCATTGGTTCACGCCGCCGCCCAGCGCGACGATCTTGCCTGAGACTTCCAGCCCGGGAATATCCGATGCGCCCGGGGGCGGCGGATAGACCCCGCGGCGCTGCGCGACATCGGGCCGGTTGACCCCCGCTGCTGCGACTTTGATGAGCACCTCGCCACTGGCCGGGGTGGGCGTGGGACGGGTTGTGGCGCGAAGACCTTCTGGCGGGCCCGGCTGGGCGATTTCCGCCACGCGCATGTTTGCTGGAATCATTGAAAGTAGGCTGTATCGCGACCCGCCACAAAACGCGCATTGTAGCGCATGCGTGCACCGGTTCAGCGAGGGTCGCGGCTGGCAAATGACTCCGATTGGGATAACAATGTCAAGCGCAATGACTCGTTATCGGTACTGCATCGAATCGGGTGAACAGTTACGATAGACGCGTTTGGCTGGTTTCCTGTCTGAGGGAGGTTGCCATGAACATGCCGCGCTTGGCCGTGCCGCTGCTTTTCCTGCTGCTCAGCTTGCCGTTGTCTGCGCAGGACCTGGGGCAACCCGGATCGAAATCGCTGCAGCAATCGCCCCGGTCCGAGGGCGATACCCAGGCAACACTTTCCGCCGTGGTTCACATCCGCATGAAAGCGCTGCCGGGAGCCCGCTCGGCGGAAACCCTGGGTGCGCAGCGCGAAGGCACCGGGGTGGTCATCGATGAGCAGGGCCACATTCTCACTATCGGTTATGTGGTGAACGAAGCCGAATCGATTGAAATCACCACCCACGAAAGCAAGACCGTACCCGCGACGCTGGTCGGATACGACCACGCCACAGGTTTGAGCGTGCTGCGCACCATAGCGCCGTTGGAGGGCGTCATGCCCATGCAATTTGGCAGCGCGGATGCCTTGGCGGTGCACGAACCGGTGATGGTTCTGCCGCATGGCGGCCGTGCGGCGGCAAGCATCGGTTACGTCATGTCCAAGCGTAAGTTCACCGCCAGTTGGGAATACCTGCTGGAGAGCGCTTTGTTTATCTCGCCGCCGACCATGCAATGGGCAGGCGCGGCGCTGGTCAACCGGGAAGGCAAACTGGTCGGTGTCGGTTCCCTGCTGTTGCGTGCCGTGGAGGCGTCCCAGCCGGTGCCCGGAAACATGTTCGTTCCGGTGGACGCGCTCAAACCCGTACTCAAGGATCTGATCACCAATGGCAGGCGCACGGAACCGGCGCGCCCCTGGCTGGGCCTGGGAACCGAAGAATTGCAGGGGCGTCTGTTTGTCACCAATGTAACGCGCGGCGGGCCGGCCGAGAAGGCGGGCATCCAGCGCGGCGATATTCTCGTTGGCATCGGCCGCGACTCGGTACGCAATCACGAGGATTTCTACCGTAGATTGTGGTCACTGGGCGCGGCCGGCACCGATATCCCGTTGCGTTTGCTGCAGGGCACCGAGATCAAGGACTTCACCGTCCGCTCCATGGACCGCAACCAGCATTTTCAGAGAAAGCCTGCCTTTTAGAGCGGCGCCAGACTCGGTTCGATGAGAAATTCCCGGTTTGCGGCGCGGCGCCGCTTGGTGCTTGGGGGGGTGGGCCTGGGGGCGAGTTTTTCGCCGCTGGCTACGCTGGCCCAGGCTTTAATGCTGACTCCGCGCCAAGCCGAAGGGCCTTTCTATCCGCTT
>MEQV01000286.1:5323-9341 GCA_001770355.1 Betaproteobacteria bacterium RIFCSPLOWO2_02_FULL_62_17 | reverse complement strand
ACGTATCCTGGACGCCAATGGAAGGCCTCTGCGAGGCGTTCGGGTCGAGATCTGGCAGTGCGATGCCAACGGGCGCTATCACCACCCTGGCGACCGTTCCGGAGTCGATGCGGACCCCAACTTCCAGGGATTTGGGCATTTCGTGACCGGCGCAGAGGGCGGGTATACGTTTCGCACCATCAAGCCGGTACCCTATCCGGGGCGTGCGCCGCATATCCATTTCAAGTTGCGCTCGCGCGATTTTTCCGAGTTCGTTACGCAGATGTACGTCGCCGGCCACCCGCAGAACGATCGCGATGCACTGCTGGCCAGTGTTGCCGATGGCCGGCGTCGTGGCAGCCTGCTGGCTAATTTTCTGCCCATCAAAGCGCCAGGCGGCACGATGGAATTCAGCGCCCGGTTCGACATCGTGCTGGGGGTGACGCCCGCACAGGCTTGAGGGGGGGCGTCCGCAGGCTCAGCGCGGGATTTCGGGCGGAACCGCTCGCGACTTGCGGTCGGGGCCCATCGCAACATAGGTCAGGGTTGCCTCGGTGACCTTCACGGTTTCCACGTTCTCGGGGTTGCGTTGCGCATAGACCTCGACGAACACCGTGATCGAGGTGTTGCCGACGCGCACCACCTCCGCATAAATCGGCAGCACGTCGCCGACGAACACCGGCTGGTGAAACTGGAATGAATTCACCGCCACCGTGCCTACCCTTCCCCTGGCACGGGCCGCGGCGACGATGCCCGCGGCAATGTCCACCTGGGACATGATCCAGCCGCCGAAAATATCGCCGTGGGGGTTGGCATCGGCGGGCATGGGCGTCACCCGTAGCGCGGGTATCTTTCCGGTGGGCAGCGCGGTCATATGAGGGTTTTCAGGCGCCGGCTTTCAGGTAGTGCAGCGGTCCGCCCCTGAAGGGCGCGAATCCGGTGCCGAAGATCAGTCCCGCGTCAGCGAGATCGGCATCGGCGACGATGCCTTCGGCAACCGCTTGCTGCGCTTCCTTGAGGTAAGGCCGGATCAGGCGCTCGATCAATGCTTCATCGACGGGTCCCGCGGCGCCTTTTTGCGCTTTGCCCTCCTTCCACAGGTAAAAGCCGCTGCCGGTTTTCTTGCCCAGTTGTTGCGCCTTGACCAGTTCATCGAGGCGTTTCGGGGGCGCGGCTTCGCCGGTGAGTTCCTTGCCCACCGCCATGCAGATGTCCAGGCCCACCACGTCGGCCAGTTCGATCGGCCCCATGGGCATGCCAAAGCGTTCCATGGCCGCGTCCATGGTCTGCGGCGCCACGCCCTCGTCGACCATGCGCAGCGCCTGCTGCAGATAAGGCCCCAGCACCCGATTGACCAGGAACCCCGGCGAGTCCTTCACCGGCAGCGGCAGCTTGTCGATAGCGCGCACGAACGCCGCCGCTTGCTTGGCAATTTGCGGGTCGGTTCCCTTGCCCGAGACTACCTCCACCAATTGCAGTTGCGGCACCGGGTTGAAAAAATGAATGCCTACCAGGCGCGCCGGATTGGCGAAGTTCGCGCTGATATCGGCCAGTTTCAGGCTGGAGGTGTTGCTGGCAAGGATTGCCCCGGGCTTGACGACCTTCTCCAATTTCGCGAACAGCTTACGCTTGGCCTCCAGGTTCTCGAAAATGGCCTCGATCACCACGTCGGCCTGGCGCGCGCCATCTCCAGTGGTGTCGGCGATCAGGCGGTCGCTGGCGTCGCGGATGCGGTTCTTGTCGCGCAGGCGGCGCTTGAACAGGTCCTGCGCCCGCCCCATCGCCGGCGCCAGCCGCTCGGCGTTCTGGTCCTGCAGCGTGACCGTCATGCCGCGCATGGCGCAGACCGCGGCGATGTCGCCCCCCATGACACCGGCACCGATGACATGCACATGGCGCGCGTCGAACCGGGTTTCCTTGCCCATCCCCTTCAAGCGCTCCTGCAGGAAAAAGATGCGGATCAGATTGGCCGCAGTGGGCGTGGCGAGCAAAGCGCCGATCGAAGCCGGATCGCCTTCGGGAATGCGGAACGGATCGCCGTCGTACTTCGACCAGGCGTCCAGAATCGCATACGGCGCCGGGTAATGTTCGCGCCGCGCGCGTTTGGCTACCTGTTTTCTAGCCATGGCGGCGATCAATGGGCGCAGCAGGCCCAGTGTCATGAGCCTGGCCGCAAACGGCAGCTTGCGGCGCGGCGGCGGTTCCAGCGCGGTCATGCGCGCGGCATTCTCGGCCACGCGCAGCGGCACCGCGACATCCACCAGTCCCATGCGGCGGGCGCGGCGCGCATCCACGCTGCGGCCGCTGAGCATCATGTCCAGCGCCTCGGTTGGCGCCACCACCCGCGGCAGGCGCATCACCCCGCCCATCAGCGGCCAGATTCCCAGCATCACTTCGGGCAGGGCCATGCGTGTGCGCGGATCGTCAACCGCGACGCGATAGCGGCAGGCCAGTGCCAGCTCCAGCCCGCCCCCCATGCAGAAACCGTCGATCAGCGCGACCGTGGGAAAGCTCAGGTGCGCCAGTTTGTTGAACGGGTCCCAGCCGCGCCGCACCATGCGCAGCGCATCCGCGCCGCTCTTGATCTCGAGAAACTCCTCGATATCGGCGCCGGCGATAAAGCCGCTAGTCTTGCCGGAGCGGATGATCATGCCTTTGGGGGCGATTGCCGCTGCCTCGTCGAGGACCTTGTCGAACTCCTCAAGCACCTCGCCCGAGAGCGTGTTGGTGCCGGTGCCGGCCTTGTCGAAGCTCACCCAGAGCAGGCCCTGCGCGTCGGAATCGAGCTTCCAGTGTTTGTAAGTGGCCATTCTTTCTCCCCGACCCTCGCTCCCGCGCTAGACCGTTTCAACCAGCATCGCGCCGCCGAGACCGCCGCCGATGCAGATGCTCGCCATACCCCGCTTGCTGCCGCTGCGTCGCAGAACATGCAGCAGGTGCAGCACGATGCGGGTGCCCGATGCGCCCACCGGGTGGCCCAGGGCAATGGCGCCGCCGTCGACATTGAGTTTTTCCTCATCCAGCGCGCCCAGCGCGCAATCGAGGCCCAGTTCGGTCCTGCAGTAATCATCGCTTTTCCACGCCTCGATGCACCCGAGCACCTGCGCGGCGAAGGCCTCGTTGATCTCCCACGCATCCAGGTCGTTCAGGCGCAGGCCGTGGCGCTTGAGGATGGGCGTGGCCGCGTGCACCGGGCCCAGGCCCATCTGCGCGGGATCCAGTCCCGCCCACTGAGAATCGGCGATGCGGCCCAGCGGCGTCAGGCCATGGCGCTTGACGGCGTCCCCGGTCGCGAGCAACAGCCAGGCACCGCCGTCGGTGATCTGCGAGGAGTTGCCCGCGGTCACCCTGCCATATTTGCGGTCGAAGAACGGCCGCAACTTGGCGAGGTTTTCGGTGGTCGAATCCTTCCTTACGCCGTCGTCATCCTGGTAAAGCGTACCTTTGGCGTCGTAGAGAGGCTCGATCTCCGGGGCCAGTCCGTCATGGGCGTCGTGGAGCAGTCCGCTTTCCTGCGAGCGCATCACGCGGGCATGGCTGCGCGCGGAGAACTCATCCATCTGCTGGCGGTTGATGCCGAAGCGATGCGCGAGGTTCTCGGCAGTCTGTCCCATCAGCAAGCCGCAGTAGGGGTCGGTCAGCCCGCGCATGATGGCGATCACCGGCCTGAGCAGTTGTGCCGGGCGCAGTTTCAGAAACAGCGCCGCTTTCTGGCCGGCAGTCTTGGCCGCGGCGAACTGCGAGAACCACATCACCATCTGATCGGAGTACAAGAGCGGCGCGCGCGACAGGGCGTCCACGCCGCCGGCAAGGATCAGCTGGCCGCGCCCGGCGCGCATGTTGGCCATGGCCGAATCGATCGATTGCATGCCCGAGGCGCAGTTGCGCATGACCGTCCAGCCGGGCACTTTCGTGCCGCAACCCATGCGCAGCGCCGCCACCCTGCCGATGTTGACCTCATCCACCGAGGGCGAGGCGCAACCCAGGATCACCTCGTCCAATTCCGAGGGCGCGAACGGCTGGCGCGCCAGCAGCGCCT
>MEQV01000286.1:0-5307 GCA_001770355.1 Betaproteobacteria bacterium RIFCSPLOWO2_02_FULL_62_17 | reverse complement strand
CAGGTCGCTGGCGGCGAACGGGCCGGGGCGATTGCGCGATTTCAGAAACGGCGTGCGCGCGCCGTCAACGATGAAAATGTCCTGGTTCATGCGCTGGCTCCGCTAGTGTCCTCGGTCGGAGGGTCGTACAACATGATGGTCCCGGATATTGGCCTATTGCTGCTCCCTGTTTGCGTCACGGTTCGCAAGCGAACCATGACGCAAACAGGGACCTTGCGACCGGCGCCAGCAGCTTTGCTCAAGCGGGGATGCTACGCCGCCGCGCGCTGCCGCGCCGCCATTTCCGCGCGTCCGAAGTCCTGGGGGAAATCGTCAACGGCGATGATCCGGTCGCGCAGCGCCGTGAAGTGCGCCAGATGCGCATGCTCCGCGGCGTTGATAATTCCTGCCGCCATGGCCGCGTCAGCCAGCGCTTCGGTGCTGGCCAGGTGCAGCGCGCTGTTCTTGACGGCGGCGCGAATTTTCGCCTCCACCGCCTCGGCCTCCACGGCCGCATCCAATGCCGCCTCGAGCGCGCCCACCACTTCGGATTCCGATTTGGGCAAATGCATGCCGGCGGTGAGGCGGTCGCGTGTCGCCGAAGGCGCGATCAACAGGCGCGCGACGCGGTGACCGAGTTCATCCGAGGGGGCGGCGAACCATTGTCCGACCGGAAAAATCACCCAGCGCAGGGCGCCTCCAATAATTCGGCTGGGGAAATTGGCGAGGACGCCGTCGAAGGCGCCCTGGATGCGCGCCAAGGTATCTTCCATGGCCCATTGGAGCAGCGGCAAATCGTCGCTGTTGCGGCCATCGTCTTCGTAACGCTTCAGCGTGCACGACGCAAGGTACAAAAGGGAAAGAATGTCGCCCAGCCGCGCCGACAGTTTTTCGCGCCGCTTGAGCGTCCCGCCCAGCACCAGCATCGACACATCCGCCAGAAATGCGAACGCCGCGCAGAAGCGCGTCAGGTGCTGGTAATAGCGGCGCATCTCGGGGGCGCACTTTTCGGGGGTGGCGGCGAATCGCGAGTTGCAAAGCGCCAGCACCCATGCCCGCGTCTTATTGGCGATCGCAAAACGCAGGTGCGCCCACAACGCCGCATCGAACGCGACCGATGCCTTGGCCGTGCTCGTTTCCCTGGCGGCATTCATTTCCGCGAGCACGAAAGGATGGGCGCGAATGGCGCCTTGCCCGAAAATGATCAGCGAACGGGTGAGGATGTTGGCGCCTTCGACGGTGATCGCGATGGGCAGTTGCTGATAGGCGCAGCCCATGAAATTGGAGGGGCCAAGGCAGATGCCCTTTCCCCCGAGAATGTCCATGGCGTCATTGACCGCGATGCGGCCGCGCTCGGTGAGGTGGTATTTGGCGATCGCCGAAACCACCGAGGGCTTTTCCCCCTGGTCCACGGCGCCCGCGGTCATGGTGCGCGCGGCATCCATCAGATACAGGTTGCCGCCGATGCGCGCCAGCGCTTCCTCGACGCCTTCGAATTTGCCGATGGCGGTCTTGAACTGGCTGCGCACGCGCGCGTAGGCGCCGGTGGCGCGCGCCGCGAGCTTGCCGTATCCCACCGCCGACGAGGGCAGCGATATCGAGCGTCCTGCCGCGAGGCATTCCATCAGCATGCGCCAGCCCTGTCCGGCCATCTCGCGTCCGCCGATAATCCACTCAAGCGGCATGAAAACATCCTTGCCCCAGTTGGGCCCGTTCTGGAATACCGCGTTCAAGGGCATATGGCGCGTGCCGATGTTGACACCGGGCGTGTCGGCGGGCACCAACAGGCAGGTAATTCCCAGGTCTTCCTGGTCGCCCAGCAGGTGCTCGGGGTCGCGAAGGTGTACCGCCAGGCCAAGCAGGCTGGCAATGGGTCCGAGCGTGATATAGCGTTTTTCCCAGGTGACGCGCATGCCCAGAACCTCGCTGCCTTGCCATGGGCCCTTGCAGACAATGCCCACATCGGGAATCGCGGCGGCATCCGAGCCCGCGTGCGGGTTGGTGAGGCCAAAACAGGGAATCTCAAGACCCTTGGCAAGGCGCGGCAGGTAATGGTTTCGCTGCGCGTCGGTGCCGTAGTGCAGCAGTAACTCCGCCGGTCCCAGCGAATTGGGCACCATCACCGAGACCGCCGCGGCGCTGCAGCGCGCGGACAGTTTCGTGATCACCTGCGAATGCATCAGCGCGGAGAAGCCCTTGCCGCGGTATTGTTTGGGGATGATCATCCCCAGGAAACCCTTGTCCTTGATGAATTGCCATGCCTGCGGGGACAGGTCCTGCCAGAGGTGGGTGGTTTCCCAGTCGTTCACCATGGAACATAACTGTTCGCATTCGTTCTCCAGGAACGCCTGCTCCTCGGCGCTTAATGAGGGTTTGGGAAATGCCAGCAGCCGGTTCCAGTCGGGGCAACCGGAAAACAGCTCGCCGTCCCACCACACGGTGCCGGCGTGGATGGCTTCCTGCTCGGTTTGCGATATCGCGGGCAGGATGCGGCGGTACAACGCCAGCAGCGGGTCGCTGAGCAGTTTTCGCCGCAGCGCTGTAAAGTTGAGCACCCCGGTGACGACGACATACAGGCCGAGTACGGACGCCGCCAGCCCCTCGGGCATGGCCTCCATCGAAACCAGGGCGACGACGAATGCGCCTGCGACAATCGCCCACGCGGGCCCGGTGGCTCGGATGTAGGCAAGCACTATCGCCGCCAGCACCGCTCCCAGGATCAGCCAGTTCATCTCGTTCTCCCTATTCCGGGCGTTCGGATTTTCCTGCTGTGCGCCCGGAACCTGCCTCAGGCGCGCCTTGAAGTGTAGGTATGGCCGGAGGATTTGGCCACAGAAATAGCCGCTCAATGGCTTGCTGGCGGCGCGAAAATGCGCGCCCTGCGGTGCCTTGCCGCACCCATTCGCGAGTTGTCACGGCAGGCGCTGAGAACCATTATGAGCCGTGGCGTTGCTGCGGGCGCGCGCGTAGTCCAGTCGTCTGCTTTCGCGGCCGGCGCATCCGTTAGAATCGGCGCATGTCACCTCATCATTCTTCGGTCGCGGTCGCGGGCGCCGTGCCTGTCGCTGCCGCCGCGGCGCCGCGGCGCCGCAACGAATGGCGGGTGGTGCCGCTGCTGCTTCCCTATCTGTGGGAATACCGCTTCCGCGTGGCCATCGCGCTGACGTTTTTGATCATTGCCAAGCTCGCCAATGTGGGCGTCCCGCTGGTTCTGAAGGACGTGGTCGACGCGCTCGACCCGAAGATTGCGATGCTCGCCATGCCGATTGCCCTGCTCGCCGCCTACGGCCTGTTGCGATTTTCCTCCACGCTGTTCGCGGAACTGCGCGACATGATTTTCGTGCGCGTCACACAGCGCGCCATCCGCCGCGTGGCGCTCACGGTATTCCGGCACCTGCACGCGCTCTCGCTGCGTTTCCACCTGGAGCGCCAGACCGGCGGCGTGTCGCGCGACATCGAGCGCGGCACGCGCGGCATCTCCACACTCATGTCCTACATGCTTTTCTCGATTCTGCCGGTGATCCTGGAGTTCGTGCTGGTGGCCGCGGTGCTGATCACGCGGTTTGACTGGCGTTTCCCGGTGGTCACGTTTACCGCGGTGGGTCTGTATTCCGGATTCACCATCTGGATCACCGAATGGCGCACCGAAATCCGCCGCCGTGCCAACGAACTCGACTCCAAGGCCAATACCCGCGCCATTGACAGCCTGCTCAACTACGAGACGGTGAAATATTTCAATAATGAGGATTTCGAGGCGCGGCGCTACGACGACAACCTGCGCAACTACGAGGGGGCGGCGGTGCAGACCGAGGCGTCCCTGGGCCTGCTCAATATCGGCCAGAGCCTGATCATCGCTTTAGCGGTGACGCTGCTGATGCTGCTTGCAGCGCAGGGCGTGGTGAGCCAGAACCTCACCATCGGTGATCTGGTGCTGGTGAACGCGCTTTTGATCCAGCTCTACATCCCGCTCAACCATCTGGGCATGGTGTATCGCGAGATCAAGCAGTCATTGATCGACATGGACCGCATGTTTCGCCTGCTGGAGGAAAACCGTGAGGTGGCCGACCATCCGGACGCAGGCGAGCTTGCGGCCGGACCGGCGGCGATCCGTTTCGACCATGTAAATTTTTCCTACGACCCCAAGCGGCAGATCCTGTTCGATGTGAGCTTCGACATCCCGGTGGGAAGCAAAGTCGCCGTGGTGGGGCATTCGGGTTCAGGCAAATCCACCCTGGCGCGCCTCTTGTACCGCTTCTATGACGTATCAGGCGGGGCGCTGCGCATCAATGGCAGCGACATTCGCGACCTCAAGCAGGCGTCATTGCGTGCGGCAATCGGCATCGTGCCGCAGGACACGGTGCTTTTCAACGACACCATCCGCTACAACATCCACTATGGCCGCCCGGACGCGAACGACGAAGAGGTGGTCGAGGCGGCGCGCGCGGCGCACATTCACGAATTCATAGAAAGCCTGCCCGACAAGTACGAAGCACGGGTGGGCGAGCGGGGTTTGAAGCTCTCCGGCGGCGAAAAGCAGCGCGTCGCCATCGCGCGGGCCATTCTCAAGAATCCGGGAATTCTTATTTTCGACGAGGCGACCTCCGCGCTCGATTCGGAGACCGAACAGGCCATTCAGGCGGAACTGGACCGCATTGCGCGGGGGCACACCACGCTGGTAATTGCCCACCGCCTGTCGACCATCATGGACGCCGACCAGATCATCGTGCTCGATGCCGGGCGCATCGTCGAGCGCGGCACGCATCGCGATCTGTTGGAAATGGATGGCGCTTACGCCCAGATGTGGGCATTGCAGCAGCAGGAACAGCAGCTTGCGGCGCTCGCACCCGCCTGAGTCGGCACCGGCGGCGGCCGTCGCTTGAAAGCGCGCTGCCCCGGCCTGCTTGCAAAGCTCGCTTCCCGCCTGAATTATCAGCGCTATCTATCTAATTTTCTTGCAATTACCAATATCCCGCACTACACTGCGGGCGCCGCATTCCTTGCGGCTTTGGGAGCGGCGTCTTGAAAAATCTCGTCACCGGCGTTTTGGCACTGTATCTGGCAGCAGCGTTCGCGGCCACGGCCAGTGCCCAGGAACTCAGACAAAGCACTCAGATGACGGTTCTGGCGGCTGTCCCGGCACTGCATCCGACCTCGAAGCTGTCGCTCAAGTCATCGGCCGCGGTGGTGCTCGATCAGGCGTCCGGTGAAATCCTCTACGGCAAGAACTCGCAATCCATTCATCCGATCGCCTCGATCTCCAAGCTGATGACCTCGATGGTGGTCCTGGACGCGCAACTGGACCCCGCCGAGCTTATCGTGGTGAGCGAC
>MEQV01000285.1:12209-12459 GCA_001770355.1 Betaproteobacteria bacterium RIFCSPLOWO2_02_FULL_62_17 | reverse complement strand
GGTGCGCGAGCGCTTCCTGCGCGAGGCGAAATCCGCCGGACGGCTGAACCATCCCAATATTGTGACGATCTTCGATGTCGGGGAGCAGGATGGCGTCGCCTACATGGCAATGGAACTCCTGGAGGGCCGGTCGCTGCAGCAGATTCTCGGCGAGTCGGCGCGCCTGCCGTTTCAGTCCGTCGCAGAACTTGTGGCCCAGGTCGCGGACGCGCTTGATCGTGCGCAGCAACTGGGCATCGTGCACCGTGAC
>MEQV01000285.1:0-12203 GCA_001770355.1 Betaproteobacteria bacterium RIFCSPLOWO2_02_FULL_62_17 | reverse complement strand
CCGGCCAATATTGTCGTCTCGGCATCCGGACACGCCAAACTTACCGACTTCGGCGTCGCCTACGTGCCCACTTCGACGATGACGCAGACGGGCACCATGATCGGCTCGCCCCGCTACATGTCGCCCGAGCAGGTGCTCGGCCTGCCCATCGATCCGCGCTCCGACATTTTCTCGCTCGGGGTGGTGCTCTACGAGATGCTGGCCGGACATGCGCCTTTCGTTCGTGCTGGGGACACCACGATCTTCCCGCTGATAAACCGGATCGCCGCGGAACCGCATCCTCCGGTCACACAGGCGGATCCATCCATTCCCGCGGCTTTCGAAGCCATTCTGACAAAAGGACTGGCCAAGAAGCCGGAGGACCGCTACCAGCGCGGCGGCGAGATGGCGAAAGACCTGCGCAATCTGCGAAGTTTGGCGCCCGCCGGCACGGCGCGAACGCCAGCGGACGACGAAAAAACCATGATACTCGCGCGTGGCTCGCAGACTGTCGAGCCACAAGACGCGAAAACCGTCGTCGTTCCGGCGGCTGCCAAGGCAGCATCGAAGCCTTTGCCGGAGAAAAAGGGTATTGAGTTAAATCTGGACCTGGACACCTTTTCCCGCAATTTCGATGCGGAGGAGAAAGCACGGCAGCACCTGGAGGAAGAGGCGCGCCGGAAGAAAGAGGGCGACCTGCGCCGTTGGCGGGAAACCGAGGAGCGCAAGCTCCAGTCATTCGAGAGCAAAAGCCCGGGAAGCGGCGCCGCCTCCACCACCGGGGCGGACACCGGATCGCGTCGGGGCGCGCTCGATATGCTGAAGAAAGCCACGACGAACGCACCCGAAGATGCCTCCGGCGCCGGGAAGGCCAAGGCCGACGCGGCCCTCGATAAAAGCATGCGTGCGGCCTTGCAGTATCTCGCCGAGATTGCGCGTGAACTGAACAGCATCAATCCGACCTCCGGGCGCCCTTACGATTATGTCTTCCTTGGGCAACTGCCCGCGGTAAAGCTGTGCAATGCATTTGCCGATCTGCGCAGCCGCAAGATCAACGGAAAGGACCACGGCGATCACCTGTTCTTCAGGTTCCGCATCCAGCCTACCCCTCCCGCGAAGGTAACCATGCTTGGGGCAGACATTGCCCGCTTGCACGAGTATCTCAAGACCTGGGACGTCCCCTTCGGGGCCAAGACCGAAGCGAAGAGCGATTTCGGGCAGGAGACGCGCGTTGTGTTCACGATTTCCGCCCCGCTTCCTTGCGAGGTAAACATCCGCGCCAACTACGACGAGCCGTCCGTCGAGATCGAACTCGTCAACGTCCGGCACCCGGGCCGATTCCGGTGCCGGCTCGAACCGAAAAAGTTTGACGAGGTGGTGGACGATCTGGCGCGCTACGTGCTCGGCGTCGACGACGATTTCGACAAGGTATTGAACCGACGCTGAACGAAGTCCTGGGCAAATTAGCGTTCCGCGTGATCAAGTTTGGTAAGCGCGGCGTGCGCATTGCGGCAGCTGGCGCGTGCCTTGTCGAGGTTATCGCTGGCGATGGCCCGATCTCCGCCAACGTTGGCCAGTCTTGTTACTGCATGTTGAAGATTAGCCTCTGCTTTGGCGAGGGCGACTTCAAGTGTGTGCCGTATAGTCACCATTTATTTCCTGTCGTTGACTGTACTATTAAACCGCTGAGCAAAGATTACGCGCAATGATGAAGCTCAGGGTCGAAATCACCTTATTTAACTGTTCACGCGATGGCGGTGCAGTACGAGCGAGAGCGCGTGGGCGCATCGCCGCCGCATTGCTCGGGGTCCTGATCTGCGCCTGTGCGCCGCTACCGCAGTACACCGCGCTGCCGGCGGTGCAGTACCCGTCCGCGAACTTCAACGAGCGCCGCCCGAGCTTTGTGATCCTGCACCACACCGGCAATGCCGATGCGACACGGGCGCTGGGGACGCTAACCCGTGCGTCCGCCGAGGTGAGCGCGCATTACCTCATCGAACGCGGCGGCAAGCTCGTTTACCTGGTGGACGAACTGAAGCGTGCCTGGCATGCCGGGCCGGCCTACTGGGGCGGCGAACTCGACATGAATTCGGCCTCCATCGGCATCGAGCTGGACAATGACGGCGCCGAACCCTATGCGGACGCGCAGATCGAAACACTGCTGGCCTTGCTCGCCGATCTGAAGGAGCGCTACCGCATTGCCGCGGCGAATTTCATCGGCCACGGCGACATCGCCCCCGGGCGCAAGGTCGATCCCGGCGTCAACTTTCCCTGGAAGCGGCTGGCTGAACGCGGCTTCGGCCTCTGGTGCGATCCGCCCTATGAGGCTGTGCCGCCAGGCCTGGATGCCGGCACGCTGCTGGGTGCCTTCGGCTACGACATCTCCAACAACGAGGCTGCGATCAGCGCGTTCAACCGGCATTTCGCCGGCGTCGAATCCAGGCGCATCACCGAAGAGGGACGCTCCCGGCTTTACTGCCTGGTGCTGCGCAAGAGGCTGGGATCGGGCGGGTAGAGGCGCGGCAGATACAGCGCGGCGGTTCCGGTCAATTTTCCGAACATGTCTCTTATCCTTGCGTTGTTGAACGCCCCGCTGGTTGACAAGAGCGAGGTCTGGCTCGCCTGCGAACTCAGGTCTGCTGCATCACACGATAGCGCGCAATATCGAAGTCCTCGCCGGCTTCGACGATCGCGACCGGGACCAGCAGGTAATTGCCTCCCTCAAAATCCAATACCGGACCGATGCGCTTGTCGAACCCGCCTCCGCGCTGGCAAACCAGAACCTCCTCCCGGAGGGTACGATCATCATTGAGCAGTATCGCCTCTTGCGGGGCCACACCGCCGAGGGTAACCGGAAAAGCCGCCTTGGCGAGGGTGCGGATACCGACGCCGGATTGCAGCTTCGGCCGCCGGCCCCAGCGCCGTACCACGCCAACCGAGTAGGCGCCGCTGCCTCCCGCGACACTCAGTCCCAGCAGCTTGCCGATACCCAGCCAGTCGCCCTGCAGATTGCTCACCACCGCGAAAACGCCACCGGCACTTATGTTCTCCGTCACCCAGGTTTCGGTGCCAGCCGCGGCTTGCCCGCCTTTCAGGCGCGCAAGAACGCCCACCATGCCGTTGGCCACGCTGAGGCTGTGCTTGACCTCATAGCGATCGCTCTTGCGCACCGGCGGCGGCGTTGACCAGGACGCCTTTAGGTGCAGGCACACGCCGAGCACCTGAGCGCTTTCATAGGTGCCGCCAAGATTCAGATCCGAGGGGAGCGCGCCGCTTTCCAACACGCGAATCACGTTGTCAAGCTGGCCCGCGGCGGCACCCGCGGCGAAAAAACGCAGATCCGGCGACGCCGGCGGCGCCTGCACCAGACGCTTGGGCGGCGCGCCGCCGCCCAGGTCTGCATAGTTGTATGTGGATTGCGGCTGATGCACCGCGCTCAACACAAACGACGCGCCCAGATGCGCCATGATCCACTCCGCCAACTCGATGTCCCGCCGCGGCAGGCAATCGGGCGAGGATGCCGCCAGCATCAGCAGCTTCACGAACTCGCGCTCGGCGCTCGAGGTCTGCGGCGCATTGGGGTAGAGCCGAATCGTCTCGCCCTGGAAATTTCTCTGTTCCGCGAAGCGATACACCCTGCCAAGTGCATTCCATGTCTCGGCATCTTCCGGCTCATAGTGCAGGTATTGCCACTTGAGTTGCCCGGCGAATGCACGCACCGCGCGCATGCAAAGCACAGGCAAACGCGCCTTCAATCGACCGGCTGCGCCGGTGTCCGCCGCGCATTGGTCGATGCAGGTCGAGTACGCGCCGGCAAGGTCTTTCCAGAAGCCGGATAGCGCCCGCCAGATACGCGCTTCCTGTGTCTTTGGCAGGTTTGCATTGGAGATATAGTCGCGAGCGAGCTTGCGCTGGAACGGCTGTGCGGTCTCCTCCAGCAAAAGGAATATCTCGGCGCGTCGCTCCGGTTTGAAGTCTTCGGTCGCGCCGACCGATACGATCCAATCGCGCAGCGCCTCGATCGCCTTTTCCGCGTCGTTTTTGGGCAGGCCGGCCAGCGCCTCCTTGGTGCCCTTTTCGTCCGCCAGCGGATGATCCGGCTTGCGTCCGCCGAACAAATTCAAAGCCATGTTTTCATGCCTCCGAACAACTCCCGATTCCCGGCCGCAGCTCAAAACCGGGCGAATCGCCCGGCATCCCCGCCAAAACGAAGAACTTCACCGGTCGAGCGCGCCAATACGGGTTCAAAATAAATAGGTCCGCGGTAATCGTACGTAAAACGCGATTATCGCAGGGAGCGGACACGCCGTGCATAGGGGCCGGCCGAAAAATCGGCCACGCCGCCAGACGCCTCCGCCGGGGATTCTCTCGCCACCCGCGCGGCAAACCCGGGTTCGATCAGCGCCGATCGCCCGAAACTGGAAGCGACCTCCACCTATCTCAAAAGGGCGCTTCGTGTGTCGGGCATAGCGGGGCTCAGCTACTCACCTGGCCTTCGAAGGTTTCGAAATTGCTGATCCGGGGCGGTTCGTCCTCGAAGCCGAACTCGCTCCAGCGCGCGCACACCGAGTCGTAGACCTCCTTCTTCAGCAGGCTGCGGCGTGAGAACGTCGAGATGTACTTGTACTCCTTGCAGGCATTGATGATGCACTTGGAGCCAAAGGGCCGGATCTCCGGCGGATTCTGGCTCGGATCGAGAAAGGTGCTCCAGGTCTCGCGCAGGATGTCGATCGAATGCGCGGGGCGCGAGCGCGTCACCATGGCCCACATCACATCGCCAAGATCGGTGGGGTTGACGTCGTCGTCGACAACAACGATGTATTTGGTGAAATACGCCCCGCCCATGCACTGCGCGGCCAGCGCGCCCACTTGTGCCGCATGGCCGGCGTACTGCTGCTTGATCGAGACCACGGTCATCCCCCAGCCGGCTGCTTCCGGCGGCGACCACACGCCGCAGATCCCCGGAACGCCCATCCCCTGCAGATCGGTCCACACCTTGGCCGCCTTGGCCATGGCCCACATGAGGCCGCACTCATTCGACCAGCCGTCCGACATGAGAGCGCTGGTGACCACAGAATCATTGCGATAGCGCACCGCCTTGATATCGATAGTCGGTGTCGCCCCGCCCGGCCGGCCGTAGTAGCCGGTGAACTCGCCGAACGGACCCTCGGGCGCGGTCTTGTCCGGATAGGCAAAGCCTTCAACGATGATCTCGGCGTGCGCCGGGAGTTCGAGCCCGGTGATGTCGCTCTTGAATACCTCGATGGGCGAGCCGTTGATGCCGCCGGCAAATTCGTATTCGGAAACATCCTTGGGGAACGAGGTCGAAGAAGCCAGGAACAGCAGCGGATCCAGGCCATAGACCGCGGCCACGGGCGCCGGCTTGCCCCGGTCCCACCAGCGCTGCTTGTCCAGCGTGGCGTCCTTGCCCGGCGAGGAATAAAAGCCGACCTGCCTGGGCCCCTGGACCATCTGGCGGTAGGTGCCCAGATTGACGCGTCCGTCCTCGGGATTGATGGTAATCACCGCGTCGGCGGTGCCCAGGTAGCGGCCGCCGTCCAGCGGCCACATGCGGGGCGCGGGAAGCCGAGTGATATCGACCTTGTCGCCAGTGTCGATATTCTGGTTGACTTCGGCCGCCGCGGCGTCCAGCGTCACCGGAGCGATGCGTTTTTTCATCTTCTCGCTGAGGATGCGCACCAGCCCGAGCGCATCCTTGCTCGGCTCCTCACGGATCGAAATCGCCACGCGATTCAGGCTGCTGCCGAAAGGATTGAACAGCAGCCTGGATCCGGAATGATCCTTGATGTTCTCGAACAGCAGCGCCGGCCCGCCGACGGTCTTGCCGGCCATGTAGGTGATGGTGGCCATCTCAAGATCCCAATCGACCTTGGCCTTGATGCGCTTGAGTTCCCCGATCGACTCCACGATCTGCAGCCAGTCGCCCAGGCTCTTGATACCGATGACTCTGCTTCTATCCATGCTCAATTCCTTTCTTTGTGGATCACGCTGCCGTGAACGCCGTCGCTAAGCAACCGCGCCACCCGCTTTTTCCCCCTCCATCTTCGCGGCGATGGCCTCGCGCAATTGCCGCTTGAGAATCTTGCCGACGGGGCTCACCGGAAATTCGCTCACCAGCTCCAGACGCTCGGGCAGCTTGAAGCTGGCGATTTTCTGTTGTCTGAGGAAGGCGATCAGTTCGGCGAATTCCACGCTCTGCCCGTCTTTCGCGATGACGAAGGCGCAGGCCTTCTCGCCGAACACCGGATCGGGCATGGCCACCAGAGTGACGGCCTTCACTTTCGGGTGGGCGACGATCAGGTTCTCCACTTCCTCGCAGCTGATCTTCTCGCCGCCCCGGTTGATCAGGTCCTTCTTGCGGCCCTCGGTATAGACATAGCGGCCCTGCTTGCGCACGATGTCTCCCATGCGATAGAAGCCATCAGCCGTGAAGGCCTCGGCGTCCTTGTCCGGCGCGTGGTAGTAGCCATGAATGGTGTAGGGGCCGCGCGTCGCCAGTTCGCCCTGGGCGCCATCGGGCAGTTCGTTGCCGGCGTCGTCGATGACCTTGATCTCGTCGTCCTCGCAGACGGGCATGCCCGAGCTGTGCAGCAGGTACTCCTCCGGGGCGTCCAGGGGCACCATGTTGATCAAGCCCTCGGCCGTGCCGTAGATCTCCTGCGGCAGGCAGCCGAAGCGGGCGCGCAGCCGGCCGCGCAGTTCCGGGGCCAGGCGCGCGCCACCGTTCTGGATCACCTTCAGGG
Organism: Betaproteobacteria bacterium RIFCSPLOWO2_02_FULL_62_17; assembly: GCA_001770355.1. Classification (GTDB taxonomy): domain Bacteria; phylum Pseudomonadota; class Gammaproteobacteria; order Burkholderiales; family SG8-39; genus 2-02-FULL-62-17. The sequence goes on along the minus strand of MEQV01000285.1, from coordinate 5,460 downwards.
AGGAGATATCGTAGCCGTCGGGCAGCGGCGAATTGAGCCAGTTGGAGATCAGCGGTATGACGGCGGCGATCGTCGTCACCCGCTCGCCTTCGACCAGGGAGAACACCTCCGCCGGGTCGCCCGAGGGCGCGAGCACCACCGTGCCGCCATAGTAAAAAGTGCCGAGCATCCCCGGCGAGGACAGGTTGTAGTTGTGCCCCAGGGGCAGGATGGCCATGAACACCGTGTCCGCGCCGAAACCGGCGGCGCGGCCGCACAGGCGGGCGTTGAGGACGTAGTCATCGTGAGTGCGCGGGATCAGCTTGGAGAGCGAGGTGGTGCCGCCCGAGAGCAGCATGGTGGCCACTTCCGACGCATCCGGGCGCAGCCTCGACAGAGCCGCGCGAACCGCATCCGCCGGCATGGGTGCGGCGAACATCTCGCGCAAGTCCCGCTGTCCCGCCGCGGGTTCGCCGGCCACGAACACGCTGTGCAGGCTGCGGATGCCGCTTTGGACCTCCGCGGCCATCGACCGGTAGTCAAAATCGCCGATCCGATCCGGAATCACATAAGCGACCGCACCGGAGGCGCGCAGGAAGTGGCGGATCTCGGTGTGCCGGTGCGCGCGCAGCGCCGTCACCGGGATGGCGCCGATGCGCGTCAAGGCAAAATAGGTATGAACGAACGCGGGGCCGTTGGGCAGTTGCACCACCACCCGGTCCAAGGGCTTGATGCCGGCATCGAGAAATCGGCAAGCGAGCCGGTCCGAGGTTTCCACCAGGTCCCGGTAACTCAGGCGTTGCTTGGCGCAGACGAGGGCGGTCTTCTCCGGATGGCGCGCAGCGCTGCGCGAGAGCATCTCCGCAATGGTGATCCCCTCCCACCAGCCGCGGGCACGGTAGCGTGCCGCCTGATCGGCGGGCCAGGGCATGCAGCCTTCGAGCATCGTTGTTCCTCCTCTCGCCACGGGGCCACCCACTAGCGCCGCCTGGAGGCGGGCGCAGGTGCTCTCGGGATCGAGGCTAACTTTCCACTGCTTGGGGGTGCGGCCGTTTGATGTGAATCAAGAAAGCGTCGGGTTGGCGGGGGCAATCGGACCAGGCAACGGGCCGATTCACGTCCCCCGGGCAATCCGCGCGTGCGCGCCCATGAGCGCTTCCACCCGCGTCGGGTCGCCGCGCGCCCAGCCGCATTCGGTGCCAATGCCGTCCACCCGGGTGAATTTACGCGCTGCCGCCAGGCGCGCATCGTCGCCGGCCGCGTCGTTGTGGTGGATGAGTCCGAGGTAGAGCTGGGTTGAGGCGTCGATTTTGAGATTCCGCAGTGGCGCGAAGAACGCATCGTCGCTTCGCCCCTTGGGCACCGGCAGGTGGAAGAACTGGATCGGCCGCTTCACGCCGGCGGCAATCCGGTTGGTGATCTCCACCATGATCGCGGCGTCCTTGGGCTGCACCATGTGCTCATCGGCCGGGCTGCCGTAGCAAAGGTGGTAACCGAGCTCGATGGCATGGGGAACGCCATCGCCGATCTGCTTCAGGACATCGATGGTCTCGATCCTGAAATCCGCCGGTCCCGGCTCGTAGTAGTTCTCCCAGGCGAGGACTTCCTGGCATACATCCCATTGGATCGCCACGCGCTCGTTGGGCAGGGCGCGCGCGATCGCTTCAATCTCGCCGATGAAATGCCGCGTGAGCGCCGGAATCACTCCGGGCCGGTCGGCGGGCAGGATATTGTTGTAGGCCGGTGCCAGCGGCGTGGGAATGCTGACCTGAAACCTCACCCCCGCCGGAATCACGCCACCGCGCTGCAAGCGATCGAACACCGCGAAGGATGCGATCGCCATCTCCGCATAGCCGGTCTTGAAGCCGGACGCGTCGACGCTCGCGCCCTTTTTCAGGCGCAGGCGCGGAATTTCGCGCACCACCTTGCCGTCCCATTGCGTGAACTTGAAAGGCGGCACGCCGTGCGCCACTTCGATCGCCGGATGCCGCGCGAGCACGTCCTGCAGAAAACGTATCCAGGTTTTGCGGATACCGGTTTCGCCGTCGGGCATCCGCGTGAGGAACGGTCCCACGCCCCGGCTCAGTGTCTTGAACACCGTCTCCGAATCGGGCAGCGGGACGCTGCCGACCAGATGCACCACCGTCTTCGTGCCGATCTCAGCCATCGCTCACCTCCCTCCAATACGCTAACGAGCCCAACAAATAGGCACGGGCCGATAGGGGTAACGGGGGAAGAGGGGACCCCCTCTTCCCCTGTTCCAATCTTTCCCCCGAAGGGGAGGCGACGCAAGCGTCGCCTCCCCTGTTCTGAAGCTTTCCCGATTTTCGTGTATTACAGCTCTGCTGCCCGAATTTACTCCAGCCTAATACCACCGGCCTTGATGACGTTCTGCCAGGTCGCCATTTCCGATTTCATCATTGCGCCGAGCTGCTCGGGTGTACTGGTCGCGATCTCGATGCCGCGCTTCAACGCATCCTCACGTGAACCAGGTTCGTTCAGGACGCGCGCTACCTCGGTGCCGAGCCGCGAGATGATTTCAGCGCGTGTGCCCGCCGGGACGAACAACCCGTACCAGAGCGTAGCGTTGAAATCCTTGTAGCCCAGCTCCGCCAGACTGGGCACGTCCGGATACAAGGGCGCGCGTTTCGTGCCGGCGGAGGCCAGCGCCCGCAACTTTCCGGATTTGACGTGCGGCAGGGCGGGCTCCGCCACACCCTGGAGGAATTGCACGTCGCCGGCGATCAGGCCATTCAGCGCCGCGACAATCCCTTTGTGCGGAATGTGAACCATGTTCGCGCCAGTCTGCATCATGAAGAGCTCGGTCGCGAGATGCCCGAAGGTGCCCACCGCGGGCGAGGAGTAATTGAGCCTGCCGGGATTTGCCTTCGAGTGGGCGATGAACTCCGCGAGGTTGTTCGCCGGCACCGAACCGTGGATGATGATCATGGAGGATCCGGTCCCCAGCAGCATCACCGGCGCGAAATCCTTGAGCGGGTCGTAAGGCGTGGGGCGAACCGCCGCGAGGATCAGCATGGAATTATTGCCCATCATGATCTGGTAACCGTCCGGCGCGGCCTTGGCGATGTGCTCGAATCCTATGACGCCGCCGGCACCCGCCTTGTTGTCGATGTAAATCGGTTGCCCGATGCGCTCGGTGAGCTTGGGAGCGATCTGGCGCGCGAGGGTGTCCTGGCCCGATCCTGGGGAAAATGGCAGCACCCAGCGAATGAGTTTATTGGGATAGGCGTCCTGAGCAAGTGCTGCAGATGCCGACCAGCCCGCAAGCAAACCAAACAGCACCCATAACACTCCTTTTCCTGCGACCTTCATGTGCTTCCCCCCCCAAGGATTGACACGCTGTAATACGATACGCGACATTGAAATCACTTTGCCATGAGCGGCGGATAATTGCCAGCCCTTGAAGAAAATAGGGGACAGACCACGGTTTCGGTATATTGAAACCGTGGTCTGTCCCCTATTTTCCTGCTGATATCCTTGCGCCTCGATGGCCACAACCTCTTCCTTTCAATCAGACGCCTCCCATCCGCTGCGGGTTCTGCGCTTGCGCGAATTTCGCCTGTTCTGGCTCGGGCTGATCGTGCAGGTCTGCGGCCTGATGATGTTCCAATTCACCCTCGGCTGGCTGGCATTCGAGATCACCGGCTCCCCGGCGAAACTCGCATTGATTCATCTGTGCGGATTTGCGCCGCAGATCGTGCTTACTCTGGTGGGCGGCGTGCTCGCGGACCGATGGGATCCGCGCAAGCTTATCGGCTTCGCGCAGGCGATCGGCGCCGCGGCCATGTTCACGCTGGGATTCCTCACGCTCGCCGGGGAGACGCAGTATTGGCAGCTTGCGGTCGGCGCGTTTCTTATTGGCGTGTCGACCTCCATCGACGAACCCAGCCGCTCGGCGTTCTTTCCGCGCCTGCTCCCGGATCGCTCGCTGCTGCGCGCCGCCGTGCCCCTGATTTCAATGGCCTGGGGCGGCACCCGAATCATCGCGCCATCCATCGCAGGGTTCGTCATTGCCGCCTCGGGCGCGGATGCCAGTTTTCTCGCTTCCGCCTGCGGGCTGTCGATCATGGTTGCCGTGGTTTGCGTGCTGCGTCCCGCCAACCCCGCCGCGGCGGCACCGCATGGCGGCATGCTGAACAATTTCACCGCCAGCGTGCGCTACGTGCGCGCCAACGAGGTGTTCTACAAAGTCATCCTGGCCGCGCTGCTCAACGCCAGTTTCGCCATGGGCTACGTGCACATGCTGCCGGTATTCGCCAAGGACATTCTCGCCGTGGACGCGCGTGGCCTGGGCATTCTTTCATCGGCTGCGGGCGTGGGTTCGCTCACCGGCCTGCTGAGCTATGCATGGCTGCAGTCGCGCGCCAGCGCGCGCAATATCATCGTGTATGCATTGACCCTGCTTAACCTGTCACTGGTCGGCTTTGCGTGGAGCGAAGCATTCTGGCTCTCGGTGACGCTGGTGTCGATCGCCGGATTGGCGCATTCCTGCTTCATGACCGGCACCCAGGTCATCCTGCAAACGCTGGTGGAGGATGCGTATCGCGGCCGGGTGATGGCGCTGTTCAGCCTGGTGTGGAGCATGATGGTGCTCTCCGGTTTCCTGCTGAATTTCACCGCGGCCTTCGCCGGACCGCGCTGGGCGCTCACCGGCGGCGCCGCCATGGTGCTGTGTTTCGCGTGGTCGTCGCTCGCGCGCAGCGTGCCGCTGCGGCGCGTGACGCTGGCGGCGAAATCCGCCGCCACTTGACGCCGGATCAGGCAGGCTTGCAACCGCGCGGCCAAAAGCTCGCCGCGCTGCTTCCAACAGCCGGCGCGAGATTTATGCGCCGGCGGTCTCACTAGGCGATTCCCCCAGATAGGCCCGCCGGATGTGCGGCGAGGCAAGCAGTTCCCGCGGCGCGCCTTCGGCGGCAATACGGCCTTCCTCGAGCACGTAGGCGCGTGCGGCGATCTCCAAAGCCATGGCCACGTTCTGTTCCACCAGCAGAACCGCCATGCCTTCGCGGTTGATTTCCCGGATCACCGCGAACATTTCGAGCACGACCGAAGGCGCCAGGCCGAGCGAGGGTTCATCGAGCAGCAGGCAGCGCGGCCGCGCCATTAGCGCCCGCCCGATCGCCACCATCTGCTGTTGGCCGCCCGAGAGCGTGCCCGCGGGCGCTGCGAGACGCCCCTTCAGGACGGGAAACGCAGAAAGCACCTTTTCCAACGAATCGCGCCGGCTCGCTCGAGCCGCCTTCCGATAGCCTCCCAGCTCCAGGTTTTCCCGCACCGTGAGCCCGGTGAACAAACGCCGCCCCTCGGGCACGATCGCGATCCCCTGGTCGCAGAACTCGTGCCTGGCAAGACGCGTGAGGTCGCGGCCGTCCAGACGCAACGTGCCCGAGACGATGCGGTTAAGCCCGGCAATGGCATTGATCAGCGTCGTCTTGCCGGCGCTGTTCGGCCCCACGACGC
>MEQV01000284.1:7653-12261 GCA_001770355.1 Betaproteobacteria bacterium RIFCSPLOWO2_02_FULL_62_17 | reverse complement strand
GAGCTTGCCGTCGGCATAGCGCCACATCATGGGCCGGTACTGGGTGGTCGGATGCGCCCACAGCGAAGGCCGCTTCTTGTGCCAGCCGGCGGTGAAGCGCGCGGCGCCGAAAATAGGGTAGAGTTCATCCAGGTTCTGCGCGCCGGCAATTGCCGCGCTTACGTCGTTGCTGCCCATGTTGTCCCCCGTTGTGCCTGCCAAATGGTGCCCGAGTCAGCGACTCTTGTCGCCGAATTCGATCTTACCCTGGCAACCGGCGAAATGCCATGGTAGCCAGCGCACCGCTGCCTTTAGCATGCACAGTCCAGCCATGAAAATGCGAATAGAGAATAAATGGAAAAGAACGGCATATTGATCATCGGTGGCGGCCCTGTCGGACTGAGCGCAGCCTGGCTGCTTGCCCGGCGCGGCGTCCCCGTCACGGTCCTGGAAAAGGCCGTGGAAGTGCAAAAAGACTACCGCGCCTCCACCATCCACGCTGCCACCCTCGACTTGTTCGAGCATACAGGCATCACCGAAGCGTTCCTGCGCATGGGGCTCAAGTGTCCGGTCACGCAGTTTCGCGGCTGGAAGGAAGGCAAGGTCGCGGAATTTGATCACGCGCTCCTGCAGGGCGACACGCGCCACCCGTATCGGGTGCAGTGCGAGCAGTACAAGCTCTCCGAACACCTCTACGCCGAACTGTGCAAGCACTCCTTGGCCACGCTGCTCTACAGTCACGAAGTCACCGGCATCGCCGACAAGGGCGATCGAGTGGCAGTCGCGGCAATGTCGCCCGCGGGCGAAAAGCACCTCGTTGCCCGCTACGCGGTGGCCGCCGATGGCGGCCGCAGCACGGTGCGGCGCATTCTGGATATCGCCTTTGAAGGCAAGACATATCCGGACCGCATCCTGGTGATGGGCACGCCGTTTGATTTCAAGGCATTCTTTCCCGATCTTCGCGAAGTCAACTACGTTTCGGATCCCGGCAATTACGCGCATATCCTGCGCATCCCCGACCTGTGGCGCATTAGCCTGCCGCTCACCGACGACACCCCCGATGAAGTGGCGCTGAGCGATGCCTACCTCTACGCGCGCCTGCGCGCCCTGATGCCGGTCATCGGTACGCCGCCGATACCGGTGCGTGGCGTCTATACCGCGCATCAGCGCGTGGCCGCCAGCTACCGCAAGGGAAGGATTTTTCTTGCCGGGGATGCCGCGCACCTCAACAATCCCAAAGGCGGCATGGGCCTGAACGGCGGATTGCACGATGCCTTCAGCCTCGCCGGCCGGCTGGCGAAGGTGTGTCTGGGCCAAGCCGGGGAAACGGAACTCGATGGCTACGAGCCGCAGCGCCGGCCGGAAGCCATGGATGCGATCCTCAAGCAGACCGACCAGAATGTCAGCAACCTCAAGGCAGACGACGCAGCGCGCGAACAGGTGTTCGCGGAATACCGCAGGAAAGCGGCCGATCCGGAACTGGCGCGTCAGTTCCTGCTGCAATCCTCGATGATCGCGTCGCTGCGGCGCTGCGGGATGCTGTAATCAATCCGCGCTACACTGCGAAAATCACTTTCCTTTCCACTGAACCATCATCATGTACAACGAAACCATGAACTTCCACCGCAAACAGCCATCCTTAGCGGATCTTACGGCCCTTCGCCGTGTCGGAACCAGGGCAGCGCTGTGTAGCGCCCTGCTGGTGCTCGCAGCGCCGCTGCTGCCCATCGAATCCCATGCGCAAAGCTATCCCAACAAGCCCATCAAGCTGATGGTGCCCTTCCCGCCCGCCGGCCCCGCAGACATCATGGCGCGGGTGGTCGCCAAGCGCATGTCCGAGGGCATCGGCCAGCAGCTGGTCACCGAAATTCAGGCCGGCGGCGGCGGCACCATTGCCCTCGAAGCCGTGGCCAGGGCGAGCGCCGACGGTTACACGCTGGTCATCGGCAGCCTTTCCACACTGGTCATCGGCCCGATACTGAATCCCAATGTGCGCTATGACCCGGTAAAGTCCTTTACGCCGGTGAGTATGATGGCCATCGGCTCCAGCATGCTGCTGGTCAACCCCGGCGTGCCGGCCAGGAATCTGCGCGAGTTAATTGATCTTGCCAAGGCGAAACCCGGCGCGCTCAATTTCGGCTCCAACGGCACCGGCACGCTGCCGCATCTTGCCGGCGAGTTGTTCAAATCGATGGCGGGCGTCAACATCGTTCACGTCCCCTACAAGGGCGCGGCGCCCGCCACCAACGACCTGATGGGCGGCCAGATCCAGATGATATTCATCGTGCCCTCGGGTCTTGAGCCGCACGTACGAGCCGGAAAACTGCGTGCAGTGGCGGTCGCCAGCAGCAAGCGACACGCAGTCTTTCCCGAGGTGCCGACCGCGGCGGAAGCAGGATTGCCGGGATTCGAAACCTATACCTGGTTCGGGCTTTCCGCCCCGCCGGGCACGCCGTCCGCGGAGGTCGCCCGCCTCAATGCCGAGATGGTGCAAACGCTGGCGGCAAAGGAGGTCAACGAAACGCTGTTCAAGCAAGGGCTGGATGCCGGCGCGAGCACGCCGGAACAATTCGCTCAGTTCATTGCGACCGAAACCACCAAGTGGTCGCGCATCATCAAGACTGCGGGAATCAAAATCGACAACTAAGTCAATTTGCGCCGGCGCAATCCTGGCCGGCCAAGCCGATCCGCTTCATCGTGCCCACTCCTGCTGGCACAAGTCCCGACAATATCGGGCGGATTCTGGCCGACAAGCTTCTGCGAGTCCTGGGATAAGGTGATGAAGGGCCTGAACATACAAGCGGAGTAGTCAGGCCGTCGGCTCCAACTGTTTAGCGGCCTCCACATCCGTGCGCAGATACGCATGCACTTCCTGCGCGAATACCTTGCCTTTGGGCAAGGTGAATGCCGCTGAACGCACGCGGTAGCTTGCCGGGTCCAGCCCGGGGGGATCGATGCCTTCGGCCATTTGCTTGAGCGTATTCAACATATGCTTGCGCAGCTTGATGATATGGGTATCGCTGGTGCCCAGATGCTCGCGGGTGCGGTCGCTGATTCGGCCCATGCTTTCCTGGATGCCGCAATCCTGGATACCGAAGCCCTTCAGGCCGGTCCAGGATTTGCCGGTTTTCTGCGCCTCCCGGTCGATCATGAAATCGTTGTCGAGGTTGCGCATGCAGCGGTCGCTGCCAGGCAGCGTTTCCGCATGGATGTAGAGCCAGTTTTTCGAGCGCTCCATTTCCTTTTCATGCAACGGCCGGTCGGGATGGAACTCGATGCTGTAGATCATGCAGTTCTCGTCGTCGATCGGCACCCAGGCGTGCGCGCCGATGGGCGGATCGATGCCCGGGATGCGCGAGATGACCTTGTGGAACGGCATCGCCATGACGTTCGCGGTCCACGAAGTTCCGCCATTCTCGAGGTCGCGACCGCTGCCCGAGACGAAACCAAAGGGCATGGGAACGATTTCGTAATGCCGCGGCAGGCCGCGGCCCGCGCCGTTGGATTCACCGCGATGCAGGAAGGAAAGGTGGCTGGTATCGAACCCGCCTTCGAAGGCCTGGAACCAGTTGCATTCCTGGATATGACGGGTCGCGTAACGCTGGTTGGCCGGCACCTTGGTCCATTCAAGCTCGGGGAAACCGGGCTTCAACGCCGGCGGCCCCATGTAAGTCCAGACGATGCCGCCGCGCTCGATGCAGGGATAGGCCTCGATCTTTACCTTGCGCTTGAAGTTGCTCTCGGCGGGTTCGCTGGGCATGTCAACGCAGTTGCCCTCGCTGTCGAATTTCCAACCGTGGTAGACGCAGCGCAGGCCGTTTTCTTCATTGCGGCCGAAAAACAGCGAAGCATTGCGGTGCGGGCAGCGCTCGTCGACCAGGCCGACCTTGCCCTCGGTATTGCGAAACGCCACGAGCTTTTCGTTAAGCAGCTTGACGCGAACCGGCGGACTATCCGGCGCCGGCAGCGCGTCTGAAAAAAGAGCCGGAATCCAGTAGCGCCGCATCAGCGTGCCCATGGGCGTTCCCGGACCGGCTCTTACCAGCAGTTCATTTTCTTCGTACGTCAGCATGGAAATCCCCCAGAGGTGACGAAGCACGACAGGAAATGCTACCTTAGCGAGCGCGCCAACACCACCTTTTAAATTTGCCTGAACTGAACATTTCCATGAACCAGACTGAAAACAATACTTTCACCCAGACCGCCGCCGGCACTCCCATGGGCGATCTGATGCGCCGTTACTGGCACCCGATCGCGGCGGTGACGCAGATGGATCAAGTTGAAACCAAGGCGGTGCGCCTGATGGGCGAGGACCTGGTGCTGTACCGGGACCTGAGCGGAAACTACGGCCTGGTCGACCGCAAGTGCGCGCACCGCCGCGCCGACCTTTCCTATGGTTTCGTCGAGAAAGAAGGCATCCGCTGCAACTATCACGGCTGGCTGTACGGCGCCGATGGGCGCTGCATCGAGCAACCCTTCGAGGAAACCGCCAATCCCAGTTCGGCGCAGAAGGACCGCATTCGCATCAGGAATTACAAGGTCCAGGCGCATGCCGGGCTGCTGTGGGCCTACATGGGGCCCGATCCCGCTCCGCTGGTGCCCAACTGGGAGCCGTTTACCTGGAAGAAC
>MEQV01000284.1:1769-7637 GCA_001770355.1 Betaproteobacteria bacterium RIFCSPLOWO2_02_FULL_62_17 | reverse complement strand
TGATATCCGAAGTTCCCTGCAACTGGTTCCAGTGCCAGGAAAATTCCATCGACCCGGTGCATTTCGAGTGGATGCACGATAACTGGGGCCTGCGCCTGAAAGGGAAAATGGGGGAGACCGCGCCGCGGCACCTGAAGATCGATTTCGAGGAATCGGACTACGGCATCCAGTACAAGCGCGTGCGCGAAGGCGGCACCGAGCAACATCCGCTGTGGATCGTCGGCCGCGTCTGCCTGTGGCCCAATACGCTATTCACCGGCAACCATTTCGAGTGGCGCGTGCCGATCGACGACGAGACCACGCTCTCGGTGGGATGGTTCTTCAGCCGCGTGCCCAAGGACCGCGAGCCCTATGTGCAGGAAAAGATCCCCTGTTGGACCAGCCCGGTGCGCGACGAGAAAACCGGTCGCTGGATCACCTCGCACATCATGAACCAGGATTTCGTCGCCTGGGTTGGTCAGGGCACCGTCGCCGATCGCACCCAGGAACACCTGGGCCTGAGCGACCGGGGTATCGTCATGATGCGGCGCAGATTCACCAGCGACCTGGAAGTCATCGCCAAAGGCGGCGATCCCAAGGCCATCATCCGCGACCCCGAAGTCAATAAATGCGTGGGTCTGCCGATCGCCGCGCGCGAAGAGCTGGTCGAGGGAATGACGCTGGAGCAGATCAGGAACCTGAAACCCGGACAGGGGCTCAGCGGCGCGGGAAGAAAAGATTTCCCGTTTCTGGTCGGCCAGCCCGAGGAAGTCAAGCGCGCCTATCTGGAAGCGATGGGATGGTAAGAATGACCACCATGGACCAACGAGGGGAACCTTCATGAAGATGAATATTGCGAAGTGTGTTGTTGGAATGGCCATGGCGCTCGCAACCCAGATGGCGATGGCGCAGGCGTACCCGTCCAAGCCGGTGCGCGTGATCGTGCCGTTCGCGCCCGGCTCGGTGCTCGATGTCATCGCACGTCTCGCGGCCGAGAAAATGAGCGCAGGATTCGGCCGGCCGGTGCTGGTCGAGGCGCGTCCGGGCGCCGGCGGACGGCTCGGCGCGGAGCAGGTGATGCGGGCTCCGCCCGACGGCTACACGACGCTGTTCACGAGCTCGGGCTCGCTGGTTGGCGGGGGATTCCTCGTCAAGGCCGTCGCTTACGATACGCTCAAGGACTTCACGCCGATCACCGCGGCGGTGAGCCCGGTGGACTGCCTCATTGTGCACGTTGCGCTGCCGGTCAACTCCGCGGCCGAGCTGATCGACTACGCGCGGCGCAATCCCGGCAAGCTCGCCTACGGCAGCAATGGCATGGGTTCGACCTTCCACATGGTGGGCGAGTTGGTCAAGCAGGTCGCCGGCATCGATATGCTGCACGTGCCGTACCAGGGCGCGCCCGAGCAGACCAATGCGGTGATTACCGGCCAGATCCAGGTTGCTTTCAATTCGTTTGCGGTCAGCCGCGCTCAGGCGCAGGCGGGCAAGGTGAAGCTCCTGGCGGTGCTGCGCGACCAGCGCTACGCCGGGGCACCCAACGTTCCCACCTTGAGCGAAGGACTGCCCGGCTATCAAGCGCTGCCCAACTGGTTTGGCTACGTCGGTCCCGCCGGTCTGCCGCCGCCGGTGCTCTCGAGGCTGAATGCTGAAATCGTCAAGGGCCTGCGCTCGCCTGACGTTCTGGCCAAGCTCGATGACGCAGGAGTGGTGCCGATCGCCGATACACCAGAGCAGTTCGCCGCCCTGATGCGCGCGACGCACGAGGGTTACGGCAAGGCAGTGAAGGCGGCCAGGCTGGAGCCGCAGTAAAGCGATGCGCCGCGAAGATCAGCGCGGATTGAGCGCCTCCGCCCGCGCGCGCCACGATACTGGCGCTCGCGCCGCTGCTTCGCGAACACACGAGGAGAGCTACCCGCCGCTTCGTCCATACGAACTCGATCGCGTTTCCTTCTTGGTCATGAACTCCAGCAGCACCGGGGTGCCTTCACGGGTCTTGGCGACACCGCGCTTGATGGCGGCCACGATTTCGGCCGGTTGGGTGATGCGCTCGCTGTAGCCGCCTAAAGCTTTCGCCAGATCCGAGTAGTTGCCGGAAATATCGGTGCTGCCGAATTTCTTGGTCGATCCTGTCATGACGTTCAGCTCGGCAGCCATGCAGTAGTTGTTGACCAGGATAGAGAGGATCGGAATGTTATCGCGCACGCAGGTCTCGAAATCCATCCCGGTGTGGCCGAACGCCGCGTCGCCCCAGAAATTGACGCACAGCTTCTCGGGCCTGGCGATCTTGGCCCCCATGATGAGGCCCAGGCCGTATCCGAGTTGCGTGGATTTGCCCCAGCCGATGTAGCTCAGCGGCTCGATCGACTGCCAGAACGGCGCGATCTGGTTGCGCGGCGAGCCCGAATCGTGGGTGATGACGGTGTTGGGCACATCCACCGTGTGCAGCAGATCCCACAGCACGCGATAGGGCGAAATCGGCACATCGTTCGAGGTGAGATCGGGCATCCATTCGGCGAGCCAACTGTCGCGAACGGCCTTGATTTCCTTCGTCACGGGGCCGGCATCGCGCGCTTTGTCTTTGAGACGGTCGCGCACTTCGGCAACCACGGCATCGAGCACCAGGTCGAGGTCGCCCACCAGCGCCATTTCCGTGGGCAGGTTCTTGTTGACCTCGGCCATGTCCCAGGTGGCATGGATATAGCGTTTGCCGCGCGGCATGTTGATCGCAAACGGCGTCTGCGTGAATGAACAGCCCGCGCCGAAGATGAGGTCGGCCTTCTCGACAAACTCGTAAGCCTGCTTCGAATAGGACGCGCCGCCGGACCCCAGCGACAGCGGATGATTCTCCGGAAAGCTGCTCTTGCCCGCGTAAGTGGTGACCACCGGCGCGGCCAGCAACTCGGCCAGTTCCTTCAGTTGTTTCCACGCGCGGCCGTAATGAATGCCCTGCCCCGCATAGATCACCAGGCGCTTGGCCTCGAGCATCGCCGCCGCGGCCTTGGGCACCACCGCCGGGTCGGGGGCGCTGCGCGTGGTCAGCACCGGCTGGTAGTCGATGGCACCGTTGAATTCCTCGGCGAGCACATCCCCGGGGAGTTCGACGATGCAAGGGCGCGGCCGTCCGTTGCGCAGTTGCGTGAAGGCGCGGCGCATGGCGTTGGGGATGTCGTCCGCAAACGTCACCTGCTCCACCGACTTGCAGATGCCGCGCATCTGAAGCATGGCGCTGAAGTTTGGCGCGATCTGCGCGGCGCGGCGCGCATGCCCCGCGGGCAGCACCAGCAAGGGCACCGACTCCGCGTAAGCCTGCGCGATGGCGCCGTAGGCGTTTTCCGTGCCGGGACCCTGCTGCATCGCGAACACGCCGATTTTCTGGCGGCTGGTGACGCGGCTGATGGCATCGGCGATGTGCACGCCGGTGCGCTCCTGGCGCACGATGTAAGGCTTGATGTCCAGGTCGGCGGCCGCCTCGATCACGGCATTGCGTGGATAGCAGGGAAGATCCGTGACCCCTTCGCGCTTGAGAATTTCCGCGACGACTGCGGCACCTTTCATAATCAAATCCTTTAAAAGTTAAACTTTATGAAAAACAGACAAAGTACTGGCGTATATCTACCAATAATTTCGATACCTAAAATGGAATATACGGCGCGGCAGCCCTCAACCCGTGTCTTTCGGCCGGTGGCGCTTCACCGCTTCCGGGTTGGTCGAATCCGCGCCCATGTAGACGCCGCGTTCCCATTTGCGTTTCAGCGGATCGTGCACTTTCAGCGACATCCTGCCCACGCCCTGCGCTTCGATTTCGACCGTCTCGCCGTCCTGCAGCATGCCCAGGCCTTCGTGGTTGGTGCCGCAGGCGATGACGTCGCCGGAATTCAGCGTCATGATGTTCGTGGCCCACTCGATGAGTTCGGGCACGCGGTGCTCCATGTCGTCGGTGTTGTAATTGTGCCGCAATTGCCCGTCGTTCCAGAACCGGATGATCACATTGTTCGGGTCCGGTATCTCCTCGGCGGTGGCGATGCAGGGTCCGATGGGCGCGAAGGTATCGAAGGACTTTCCCATCCAGCTTGCCGGCGTGGTCGCCGGCCAGGTTCTGCGGCCTTCGCCGCGCGCGGTGACGTCGATCATCGAGGTGTAGCCGAACACCGCGTCGCGCCAGTTCTCGCGTTTTACGCGCTTGACCGGTCCCTTGATCACGATGGCCAGTTCCGCCTCGTGCATGAAAGCCCAGGGCTCGGTGAACTCCGGAATCTCGATGGTGTCGCCGGGTCCGACGACCGCGTCGGGATTTTTCAAAAACATGGAAAGAGGCCGCACTTCGCGCTGCGCGTGCTCCCAGTAATTGGCGATGCAAGCCAGCAGCTTGCCCGGGCGCGGCAAAGGCGCGCGCAGCCGCGCATTTTCCAGCGTCGTTGCCGGACCATCCTTGGCGAGCTTTTCCAGCGACGGACGCAGCTTGTCGAAATCATCGATGATGCCCTGCATGGTCAATTGCGCCGTGTAGCCGCGCAGCACCGCGCCGGCGATGCTGACCACGCCGCGCCCGGTGAGAATGCCGGGAAATATCTCGCCCTTGCCCGCGTTCTGGAACAGCACCAGTTTCACAATATTCTCCAGCCTGACTGATCTCGACAATGTATCCGCACGCCCGTTTCGCCGCAAGCGAATCCGCGTGTCTTGCACCCGGCGGCTTTTGCGCTGACAATCCCGCGGCGGCGCCCGCTCGCGCCGCAGACAGGAGCCAGCGTGGACACAAGAGTCAAGCAAACGCAACTCGATCCGGTCACGCTCGAGGTGATCCGCAATGCACTGCCCGCGATTTCCACGGAAATGGCGGTGGACCTGCAGCGCACCTCCTACAACATGATCATCTACGAAGTGCGCGATTTCTGCACCGCGCTGGTGAATCCGAAAGGGGAACTGGTCAGCCAGAACATGGGTGGGGTCTCCCATTTCGTGGCGGACCTGGGCGTCCTCATCGTCGACGGCATGAAACGTTATGGCCGCGACGGCTTCAAGCCCGGCGATGTGATCATCACCAATCACCAGGCGGTCGCCGGGCAACATCTGAACAATGTCGTCATCTACATGCCCTGCTTCTTCAAGGGCGAGCTGCTGATGTTCGCGATGGTGCGCGCGCACTGGATCGACGTCGGCGGCACCAGCACCGGTTTCGGCGCCGGCGTGACCGTGGCCGATCCCTGGCTGGAAGGGCTGCAACTGGACCAGCTCAAGATCTACCGCGAAGGCAAGCTCAACGAACCCCTGTACCGCGTCATCAAGGACAACATCCGCTATCCGGAGTCTTCGCTGGGCGATATGACCTCGCAGATGGCCGCCTGTCGCCTCGCGCTGCGGCGCATGGATGAAATGTTCGAGCGCTACGGCCGCGACACCATGGTGGCCGCGATCGGAAAAATATTCGATGAGACCGAGCAGAAATGCCGCAATGTCATCGCCAGGTATCCAGAGGGCGAATTCGAGGCCGAGGCCTGGCTGGATGACGACGGTGTCGCCAAGGGTGAGCGCGTCAGGCTGCACGCGAAGGTCACGGTGCAAGCCGGCGACATGACCATCGACCTTTCCGGCTGCTCGGGCGAACGCAAGGCTGCGATCAACTCACGCACGCTGGCCGCGCCGCGCATCGCCTACAAGGCGCTGACGGCACCCAACGACGCGGTGAATGAAGGATCTTTTCGCGCCTTGAAGTGCGTGATCCCCGAGGGCAACATCATGATGGCGCGCTACCCGGCGCCGATGGCGCATTGGAGCATGATGCTGCCGCTGGTGGTGGATACCATCGTCGCGGCGCTGGAACCCGCGGTCCCGGAAAGAATACCCGCCGGCCATTTCGGCCTGATGTCCGCGGGCGGCGTGTTCTTC
>MEQV01000284.1:447-1744 GCA_001770355.1 Betaproteobacteria bacterium RIFCSPLOWO2_02_FULL_62_17 | reverse complement strand
GTTTCGTGGTCAGCGTCACCTCGGGCGGCGGCTGGGGCGGGAGGCCTTTCGAGGACGGCGAACCCGCCTCGGTCACCGTGTGCCAGGGCGACGTGCGCAATTCTTCGATCGAGGAAATGGAAATGAAGGCGCCGATCATCATCGACTCGCGCGAAGTGCGCCGGGACTCGGGCGGACCTGGCAAGTTCCGCGGCGGCCTGGGCAGCGTGATGCGCGTGCACAATCTCGCCGAAGGCCGTTGGAACCTGGAACGTCCGCGCCGCCAGAACTGTCCGCCCTGGGGAATCGGCGGCGGCGCGCCCGGCGAAGCCGGCCTGAAGTACATGAAGAAACCGGGCGAGGCAGAATTCAAAGCAGTCGACGTCAGCCGCTACGCGGTCGATGCGCAAACTCAAGTATTGATTCACGGCGGCTCGGGCGGCGGCTGGGGCGATCCGCTGCAACGCGATCCCGAGCGCGTTCGTTGGGATGTCATCGAGGACTATGTGAGCGCCGCATCGGCGCGGCAGCACTATGGCGTGGTGCTGCGCAATGATCTTTCCATCGACGCGGAGGCGACCACCCGGCTTCGTGCCGAACTCGCGCGCAGCACGAAACTGAAGCAGGAGACCAAACAGTGAAGTCATGGTTTATGCGCACCGACACCCAGCCGAGCACGCTTGAGTTGCGCGATATCCCGATACCCGAACCCAAGGCCGGCGAATTGCGCGTCAAGGTGCGCGCGGCTTCGCTCAATCGCGGCGAATTCCTGAGTTCCCCCTCGCTCAGCGCAGGCGGCGGCGCCACGCCCGCGGGGTCCGACTGCGCCGGCGAAGTGGATGCCATCGGCGCGGATGTCAGCGGCTGGAAACTCGGCGACCGCGTCATGGGCACCGCGCGCGGCGCCTATGCCGAATACGCAATTTTCGATGCGCGGCTTGCCAACGCGGCACCGGAAAAACTTTCATGGGAAGAAGCGGCCGCAGCACCCATCACCTTCATGGTCACGCACGACATGCTGTGGGCGCAAGGCCATCTCAAAGCCGGAGAGTGGCTGCTGATCACCGGCGTCTCCTCGGGCGTGGGCGTGGCAAGCCTGCAGGCCGCGAAAGCCATCGGCGCCAAAGTCATCGGCACCTCCGGCTCGCGCGCCAAGCTCGATCGCCTGAAACCCCTGGGCCTGGATATCGCGATCGAAACGCGCAAGCCCGACTTCGCCGCCGCGGTACTCGATGCCACCGGCGGCAAGGGCGCGGATTTGGTGGTCAACAACGTCGGCGGCTCGGTATTCGCCGAATGCATCAAGTGCATGGCCTTC
>MEQV01000284.1:0-417 GCA_001770355.1 Betaproteobacteria bacterium RIFCSPLOWO2_02_FULL_62_17 | reverse complement strand
GACAAGACCTTCAGCGCGAAGATTGACCTCGCCACGTTGCATGCCAAGCGCCTGCATCTGTTCGGCGTATCCAACAAGCACCGGCCGGTGCACGAGCGCGCCGCCATGCTGCCCACTTACCGCCGCGATATGCTGCCTTTGCTGGCAGATGGCCGCATCAAGCCGCTGGTGGACAAGGTATTCGCACTGGAGGATCTGCCCAAGGCGCGCGCCTTCATGGAATCGGATTCGCAGGTAGGCAAGATTGTTCTAAAGGTCAACTGACAAGTAAAGCGAGGGCTACCATGAAAATTCAACTATGTTCTGCAATTGCCGCAGCATCCCTTTGCCTCGCCGCCGCAGTCGAGGCGCAAAGCTACCCGGTCAAACCCATACGGCTCATCAGTCCGACCGCGGGGGGCGCCTACGACAACATCG
>MEQV01000283.1:42750-42870 GCA_001770355.1 Betaproteobacteria bacterium RIFCSPLOWO2_02_FULL_62_17 | reverse complement strand
ACTTCTTCATGTCGGTTGTCAGTGGGCGGGCCATGGCGCTGCCTGAGGCATCTACGTTGCAATAGATGACAATCCTTGGATGCTAGAACCATCTACCGGCAGATGCAAACATCTACGGGC
>MEQV01000283.1:42493-42730 GCA_001770355.1 Betaproteobacteria bacterium RIFCSPLOWO2_02_FULL_62_17 | reverse complement strand
ATATATCTACCGCTATACGGCTGGCGCTCGCCTGTCTCCCGCCGGTCTCAGAGCGGAAAAGGGGCTTGGTTCCATAAATTTTTCGAGCCTGGCCCCATTTATAACCCCTCGATGGCCGCCCGCGCGCGGCAGGCTGGTACCAGCGCATGCGCTCGCGCAACAGCTACCAGGAGGCGCTCGCCGCCTGGTTCAATCCCAAATACCTGCCGCTGATGGAAGAAAAGGGCAACGAGGCCT
>MEQV01000283.1:12856-42452 GCA_001770355.1 Betaproteobacteria bacterium RIFCSPLOWO2_02_FULL_62_17 | reverse complement strand
CATCGCGCAGGGCTTTTGCATACAGCGGCAGGTCCGAACGCACGCGCGCGCCGAGTTCCTCGGGCGTGCTCGGGGCCAATTCGACGCCGGCGGGGAGGAACTTCGCCTTGGTCGAAGGCATGCGCAAATAATCGCCCGTTTCGCGGTTCAGCCGGTCGATGATGGGCCGCGGCACCCCGGCCGGCGCGAAGAAGGCAAACCACGAGGTGCGATCGTATCCGGGCAGCGTTTCGTTCATCGTCGGCAGACCCGGCATCGCGTCCTCGGAACGTTTGAGCCCGGTCGAGGCGAGCGCGCGCATCTTGCCCGAGCGCACGTGAGGCAGGGACGAAACCCCGCCTTCGAACATCATGTGCACTTCGCCCGAGAGCAGCGCCGTGGATGCCTGCGGGCTGCCCTTGTAGGGCACATGCAGGAGATCGATCTGCGCCATGGTCTTGAAGGTCTCGCCGGCGAGATGCGCGGAGGTGCCGCGGCCGATCGAGGCGAAGGCGTATTTGCCCGGATTGGCTTTTGCCAGGGCGATCAGTTCCCGCACCGAAGTGGCCGGCACGGAAGGATGCACGACCAGGAACACCGGCGTGACAAACAGCATCGAAATCGGCACGAGGTCGCGCAGCACGTCGTAAGGGAGCGATTTCCTCGACACCGTGTTCAACACGATGCCCGATTGCGGGCCGATCAAGAGGGTATGGCCGTCCGGCGCGGATTTGGCGGTGGCTTCGACGGCGATGGCCTGGCTGGCGCCGGGCCGGTTTTCAATCACCACGGGCTGCCCCAGTCTTTCGGACAGGTGCTGCGCCAGGGCGCGCCCGAACGTGTCTACCAGGCCGCCCGGCGTCAGGGGCACGATTATTTTCAGCGCGCGGTTGGGATAGGCAGACGCGCCGCCCGGGGTCTGCGCAGTGACCGTCTGCCACGGCATGATGCACATAAGCGCGAGAGCCACGGCGCGTCCGCTTATTCTCAGGTCTTGCATCGATTTCTCCTATCCGGCGTGATAAGCGCTCAATTGACCTGAACCCCGAGCTCCTTCACGATCGTTCCCCATTTATTCTCCTCGCCGGCGATGAACTGCGCGAATTCCTCGGGGGTTTGCGGCTGGGCGGCTTCGAGCCCCGTGGGCGCGAGGCGGGCCCGGTAATCGGGGCGACCCTGGATGGCGGCAATGCGCCTGTTGAGGAAGAGCACGATGTCCCTCGGCACGCCGGCTCCGGTGATGACGCCGAACCAGTTCTCGGAGTCGAAACGCGCAATGCCGAGTTCCGCGAATGTCGGGAGCTTGGGCAGTCCGGGCACCCGGCGCTGCGCGATGATGGCGATGCCCTTGATCTGGCCCGCCAGGACCAGCTTCTGGGCGTCCACCAGGGTCGTGAACGCCAGCTGCAGCGTGCCGCCTATCAGGTCGGTGCGCATCTGGTTGCCGCCCTTATAGGGGACATGCGTCATGTCGACCCCGACTGTCCGCTTGAACAGCTCCCCGTAGAGGTGCGCGGACGTGCCTGAGCCCGGCGAGCCGAAGCTGAGCTTCCCTGGATTGGCTTTGGCGTAGGCGATCAGCTCGCCCATGGTGCCGGGAGGCAGGTCCTTATTGACGGCAAGCACGTGCGGCACGCGCACCAGGATCTGCACCGGCGTGAAATCCTTCACAGTATCGAAGGGCAGCGATTTGTAGAGCGTGGGATTGACCGCCATGGTGGCGCCCGAGCCGATGCCCAGCGTATAGCCGTCGGGCGCCGCTCGGGCGATGGCTTCCATGCCGATGTTGCCACCGGCGCCGGCGCGATTCTCGACCACAAACGGCTGCTTCAGATCCTGCTGCAGTTCGGCCGCGACCAGGCGGGTGAGCACGTCGGTCGCGCCGCCTGCGGCGAAGGGCGCGATGAGGCGGACGGGTTTCGAAGGATAGCCGGCGGGCGCCTGCGCCGCGGCTGAGCTGGCGACGCCAAGGACGAGAGCCGTGATGAACGGGGAGGTTTTCATGGATTAACTCCTGGTTTCGCTGACCGGCACAAAAATCGAGTCAATGTCCAACGGCGCCCGGATCAGGTGCTGCTCCGCCAGATAACGGTTCAAGGTGGCGATTGTCGCATGATTGGCTTTCAGCCCATACGGCCAGGGGTCGTAGCCGAACACCGCGTCGATCTCGTCCACCTCGGCCGTCATCCAGGGCAGCATGGAGCGCAGCGCGCCAAAATGGCGCATGCGCTTGAGCGCCAGGTGTTTCGATTCGCAGAAGGCGTCGTAGAGGCTTTGCGCGATCCGGGGATGCTTTTCGTAGACCTCCTTGCGGATGGCCACCAGGTGCATGATCGGGAATACGCCGGTGCGCTTGTAGAGATCTTTCTCCACCTCTTTGAAATCCGGAAACAGGCGCTGCACGTCCGGATTGGTCTTGCGCGAATCCGGATTGCTGGTGCCGATGGTGGCGTCGATCGAGCCTTCACTCAACAGATCGCTGAGCGACTTGCCGGAATGGTTGATCTCGATATTCACCGGCTTCAGCAACGGCAGCACGGTGGGATCGCCGTGCGCGCCGGCCGAGTTGATCGCGCCCTGCACCCAGCGCACGCCGGAGAAATCCACGCCGTAGTCGTCCGTCAGGTGGCCGCGTTGCCACACCGCCGCGGTCATGGTGTAGAGCGGCACGCCGATGCGCTTGCCTTCCAGGTCCTTCGGCTTATTGATTCCGGACTTGCGATTGATCCAGATGGTGTTGTGGCGAAAAGTGCGCGAGGGAAAAACCGGAAGCGCCACGAACGGGCACTGGTTGGCGTCTTTCCTCGCGATGAATTCGGAACTCGACAATTCCGAGGCGTCGAACGCCTGTTCGCCCGCCATGCGATCGAAAATCTGCCGCGCCCACTCCATCGGAACGAATTCCAGATCCATGCCTTCGGGTTTGACTTCGCCGCTGTGCAGCGCCTGCATGCGGTCGTAGAGACTGCACGCGAAGTTGATTCTTGGCCTGTCCATCACTCTGCCTTTGCTCTGTGCTGCCGATTCATTTCAACGTCCCCATAATTGTCTGCTTGCGATGCGCGCGCCTTCGGACAGCGCGTTCAGTTTCGCCCAGCAGATTTCCGCGTGGCCGACGCGCGAGCCCAGCCCGCAATCGGTGCCGGCCATCAGGTTTTCCCTGCCGACCAGTTTGGCATAACGCGTGAGGCGCTGCGCCACCAGTTCCGGGTGCTCGATCATGTCGGTGACATGCCCGACCACGCCGGGAATGAGGATGCGATCCGGCGGCAGCTTCACTTTCTCGAACAGGGTCCACTCGTGTTCGTGCCTCGGGTTCGACGCTTCAATGGAAATCGCCTGGGCGTTCACCTTGAAAAAGAGATCAATCAGGTCGGACAGCGGCAGATCGTTGGTGTGCGGATTATGGTAGCTCCCCCAGCACACGTGAAAGATCACGCGTGCCGGATCGACGCCTTCGAGCGCCTTGTTGAGCGCCGCGATGCGCACATCGGCATAGGCGCGGTAATCCGCCACCGACATCTCCGGGAACATCTGCCAGCCGTCGGCGAGATCGGGATTGTCGATATGCAGGATGAGGCCCGCCTCGGTGATGGCCTTGTATTCCACCGCCATCACCCCGGCCAGCCCGAACACGAAATCCTCCTGGCTCTTGTAATGCTCGTTTTTCATCCAGTGCTCGATGGTGCCGGGGGCCACCGCCATGACGACGCCTTCGGCCGCGCCGCTGCCCGCAATGGCTGCCTTGAGATTGTCGATGTCGGTGCGCAACTGCTCCTGGCCGATGTATTGCAGGGGGGCCGTGACAAAAGACCAATTGCGCGTCACCGGAGCCTTGCTCGAAAAAAACCCGGGGAAATCGCGCCGGTCGCGGTCGTAGGGGAAGCGCGCCTTGTGTTCCGCGCTTGTTTCGCGGGTTTCGAAGCCGGAAAAGCGCGTGCGCGTGTAGTACTGAAAACCGGATTTGGACTGCTCGCCGTCGTTCACCAGGTCGATGCCCAGCGAGCGCTGCTTGCCCACCAGTTCCCGCACCACGGTTTTCAGGCGCGTATCGAGTCTTGCCGCGTCGTAGGATTTTCCCGCATCGCGCGCGAGCACCAGTTCGCGCAATTCGGGGTCGCGCGGCAAGGTTCCTTGGTGAGTGACGAGAATGCGCCCAGCGCTTCGTTTCATTTTCTGGCCTTTTTCTTTGCCTTTTTCTTACGTTTTTTCGACCTGCCATCCGTGCCTTTGGGAATTCTCTGAACAGTCGAGTCCTCGCGGTCGTGTTCGATCGCTATAACCATTAATAGACCATTGACATGGGGATGCTCCCATACGGAAAAATATGGGGCTAATTCTTCGTAGTTTCCAACCCGGTCGGTCAAGAATTTATATAGTTCCCGCGTTGGCACGATCAACACTGCGGCTGCTATTTCCCCGCTTCGCATACCGAGGGCCATCTTATTGAGTGCGCGATGGCTTGATGAAATATTTCCGGTTTCCCACTCAACAGCGAAGATACGTCCTGAACGAAGTGACTTTACCGCGTCAATTGGCCCAGGTACTTTTTCGTTTCCTACTCTTTGCCGCTGCTCAAGCGTCCACCCTTGCTCTCGCAGATGAGTCATGCATGCTGTCTTTATAGGCGTGACCCCATTTGACATCTTCTCTGGGTAAATTGAAAATTGCCCAGTACCCTTGGGCCAATCCACAAGCCCGATTCCAGTTTCAATTTCCTCAAGCAATGCCATCACTTCCTGCGATTTAGCCTCATCGCCCTGATTCAACAGGGTTTTCTTTATCTTAATTTTCACGCAATTTTTCCTCCAGCTCAGCGACTAGTTTTGATGGTGCTGTGCGGAGGACTTTCGAGATTGCGAAGATGGTCTTGAGCGATGGCTGCCGGAGCCCACGCTCGAGCATGGATATATAGGTACGATCAAGCCCTGCGTCATGTGCCAATTGTTCCTGTGAAAAGGCTGCCTTGGTCCGAAGTTCGCGCAATAGCACTCCAAAAGCTTTCTCAATCTTCAAGTGGAACCTCCATCCCGATCACGATAGGGATGATGTGTGTTTTGGGCGACGGACTATAGTCATCAGCCTATAATTGCCATTATTTGTCACCCCAATCCAAATCAATCTACCTTTTATGGTTTCCATGGCCACCAGGAAAAAAAAATCCAAATCCAGGATTAAAGCGCTGCGTTATGTGCGGAAGCAGTTAAACCCGCTCAAAATTGCCAGCCCTAATGGGGAACTTGTGCTCGCGCTTAAAACGAGACTAGGTCGTCTTTATCGAGGCGACTGCGAGGATTTTTTCAAGACCGTGCCCAGTGACAGCGTGGATATGGTTTTTGCGGACCCACCGTTCAATCTGGATAAGAAGTACCCCTCGAAGATGAACGACAACATTCGTGAGGAGGACTATTTGGTTTGGCAGCGCTCCTGGTTACTAGAGTCAGCTCGTGTATTGAAACCAGGAGGATCTTTGTTTTTGTGGAATCTGCCGCGTTGGAATATTCACGCCGCTGCGGCACTATATGGAGCGCTAACCTTCCGTCATTGGATCGCGGTAGATGTCAAATTTAGCCTTCCGATTTCGGGTCGCCTCTATCCATCGCATTATTCATTGCTTTATTTTTGCAAGGGACCGAAGCCAAAGACCTTCCATCCGGATCGTTTGCCAATGCCTGTGTGTCCCAAATGCTTTTCTGACCTTCGTGATTATGGCGGCTACAAGGACCGCATGAACCCGAAGGGGGTTAACCTCCCAGATGTATGGACTGATATACCACCGGTACGCCATGCGAAATATAAGCGGCGCACAGGGGCGAATGAGCTTTCCCTCAAATTACTTGACCGGGTCATCGAGATGTCGACCGATCCTGGAGATCTGGTGCTGGATCCTTTTGGCGGCGCAGGTACTACGTATATTGCCTCCGAACTGAAAGGTCGCCATTGGATGGGCGTAGAGGTAGGACCGTCAGAAGATATCGTTTCCCGATTTGAACGTATCGGGGAAGAGCGAGAGTTTCTCGAAAAAATTCGAGGTGGATGTAATCACCTGTTTCTTCCCAAGGTCGCGAATGAGAGAAACAAACGTGGGCTATGGACTACGCAATCTATACAGGATAGCAAGACTTCCTCGAAGCAGGCCGAACTAAGTTTTGGGGATAGGGAGCGAGAATTAGCACCAGAGTCTGAGTACCGTACCGCAGGAAAGAAAAGCAATTGATCATTCTCATATACAAATCCGCCACGCGATGGTACGTTTTGTCATGAAATGCTTCAGTAAAGACCATCTGCAGCCCGCCTCCTGAAAAGAAGACGAATAGGCAGTAAAGTGTCGCGCCGCGGTGGATTGGGCCGCGCTTTCATTTTCAACCAGATCGCAGCATGCAAGATCCCATTATCGAAAAAATCGCCGGCATCGATCTTGAAATCGTGCGCCAGGGCAGGGGGCGCAGGCTGCTGTTTTTGCATCCTCACCTGGGCATGTACGGCGCGCAGAGCTTCATCGACGCGCTCGCGGGCGGCGCGGAAGTGCTGGCGCCCTCGCATCCGGGATTCGGCAGATCGGCATTGCCCAAGGGCATGAATTGCGTCGAGGACCTGTCCTATTACTACCTTGAACTGCTCGATGCGCTCGACTGGCGCGAGGTCACGCTGGTGGGCGCATCGCTGGGCGGCTGGATCGCCGCGGCGATGGCGGTCAAGAACACTTCGCGCATTGCCGGGCTGGTGCTGGTGGATGCCCTGGGGGCGAAGCTGGGTTCCGCCAGCAAGGGCGAATTTGTGGATTTCTTTTCCACGCCGCGCTTGCGCCTGGAGGAGCTTTACTATCACGACGCGGCGTTTGCGCGGCGCGACATCCCCGATTTGTCCGACGAGGAAAGGGCCGTGATCGCGCGCAACTGGGAGGCGACGGCGATGTACGGCTGGAATCCCTACATGCACGATCCCAAGCTGCGCGCGCGCCTGTATCGCATCCACGTTGCGTCGCTGGTGTTATGGGGTGCGCACGACGCCATCGTCGCCGCGAGCTACGGCAAGGCCTACAGCGAAGCACTGCCGCGCGGAACCTTCGAATCGATCGCGGGCGCGGGGCATTTCCCGCATATCGAAAAACCGCTCGAACTGGCGCGTCGCATTCTTGACTTTGTCAATAAGAAGGCGTCAAGCAGGAACACGTCCGGCGCAAAAGCCTGAGGGGAAAGCACCATGAGGATCTATCATTTTTCGGAGCAACCCTATCCCAAGGCCTGGGTTCCGGAAAACAAGTCGATACGCATCGTGATCCCCAATTCGCAATGCGATCCGAAGGAACTCGCCACCATTTATCACGAGCGCCTGGACGAATGGCTGCATGCGGACGAAATGGGCCTTGACATCATGATCAACGAGCACCACGCCACCGCGACCTGCGTTTGTCCGGTCGCGGCGATTCCCCTGGCGGTGCTGGCACGCCAGACCAGGCGCGCGCGCCTGCTCACGCTGGGCTATCCGATCGCCAACCGCCTCGATCCGGTGCGCGTGGCCGAGGAGTTCGCGATGATCGACGTGCTCTCGCGCGGGCGGCTGGAGATGGGCCTGGTGCGCGGCATTCAATACGAGATTCCGCTGTCGATCCGTTCCGGCGTGGGACAGATGGACCGCTTCTGGGAAGCGCATGACCTGATCATCAAGGCGCTATCCACGCGCACCGGACCGTTCGACTGGCAGGGCGAGCATTTTCAATACCCCAAGGTAAATGTCTGGCCGCAGCCCTGGCAGCAGCCGCATCCGCCGGTATGGATCACCGGGCGCAGCCCGCAGAACGTGCGCGAGATCGCCGAGCGCGGCTACGTGCTGGCGACCTTTCTTTCCGGCTACGACACGCGCCCGGTGTTCGATAACTATCGCAAGACCTGCGCGGAACTGGGCCGGCCGGTGCCGGGCAGGGACCGCTTTGCCTACCTCGGCATCGTCGCCATCGCCCAGGACCGGAGGGAAGCCTGGCGCCGCGCCGAGATCATGTCGGGGTACTTGCGCTCGAGCTCCATCGTGGCCGAGCCCTTCAACACTCCCCCGGGATATTTTTCCGTGCCCGACGCGGCGCGCATGCTCAAAGGCGCCGGCCGCCCCATGGTGACCACCAAAGACGGCAAGAAAGTCGACGCGTTCAAGGGCGAGCTCGAAGACCTTGTCAAGGCGGGCATCATGTTCGTGGGCACGCCCGACGATGTCACGGAGCAAATACTCGAATTCGACGACAAGGTCGGCGGTCTCGGGCACTTCCTCATGATGGGCCATGCCGGCCACATGACCCACAAGGAAGCCTGCGACCAGATCACTTTGATGGCGAAGGAAGTGATGCCGCGGCTGCGGAAGCAGGCGGCGCCGCAAGTCGCCTGAGCGGGGGCAGGGTGTCAGTATGTCCCCAGTTGACCCACCCCACCGGCGTTGGCTACCATGCACGATGCTCGATTTCCTGATGCAAACCAGAAGCCGGTTTTTACCCGTGCACAAATCCCGAAGCGCCTTTATCTTCCTCGCGCTCGCCGCGATGCCGGCGTTCGGCCAGCCGGCGCCGGTGGTGGAAGCAGTCCGCACCGCGCCCGAAACGGTCACCGCGCCACCAAGCGGGCCGGGCATCGATGCCCAGCTTGACGCTGCGCCGGCGGCCGCCGCGGAACCCATCGAGGACATCCGCGAAGTCAAGGAACCCATACGGGTTTCGCGCAGCATCGACCTGACCGCGCCGCAGGACGATTTGTGGGATCGCATCCGCACCGGCTTCTCCATGCCGCAACTGTATGGGCCTCTGGTCGACAGCCAGCAAGTCTGGTATGCGAGCCGCCCGCAGATGATAAAAATTTTCGCGGAACGCAGCCGCCGCTATCTCTATCACATCGTCGATGAACTGGAAAAACGCGGCATGCCCACCGAGCTGGCGCTGTTGCCCATGGTGGAATCTGCGTTCAATCCGATGGCCTTGTCGAGCGCAAAGGCCTCGGGCCTGTGGCAATTCATTCCTTCCACCGGCAAGCGCTACGAGTTGCAGCAGAACTGGTGGTACGACGCCCGCCGTGACATTCTCGCCTCGACCACCGCGGCATTGGACTACCTGGAATTTCTGTATGACATGCACGGCGACTGGCAACTGGCGCTCGCCTCCTACAACTGGGGGGAAAACGCGGTGGCGCGCGCGATCGAGCGCAATAAAGCGAAAAACCTGCCCACCGATTACGCCAACCTCACCATGCCGGCCGAAACGCGCTACTACGTGCCCAAGCTGCAGGCCCTGAAAAACATCATCGCCAAGCCGGAGTTGTTCGGCATCAATCTGGATCCGATCCCGAATCAGCCCTACTTCGTCACCGTCGACAAGACCCAGGACATCGACATCAAACTCGCCGCCCGCCTGGCGGAAATGTCGGTGGAGGAACTGGTGGCGCTCAATCCCGCGCACAACCGCCTGGTGCTGTCGGCCTCGCAGACACAGAAGTTGGTGCTGCCGGCCGATCACGCCGAGATATTCCTGGAGAACCTGAAGAACTACGACGAACCGCTGACCTCCTGGCAGACCTACTCCCTGAAGAAGGGGGACCGGCTGGAAAAGCTGGCTGCCGCGCACGGCATCGCGCTGGCGAAGCTCAAGGCGGCCAACGGCATTACGGCGCGGACCCGGGTTGGTCCCGGTTACCGGCTGCTGCTGCCGGTCAAGGGATCGGATGCCGCCGCGGAACCGCTGCCGGTGGGCTATGTCGCGCCGATTCAATTCGAGCGCGGCACGCGCACCGAGACCCGCAAGATCATGCATACCGTGCAGCGCGGCGACACGTTGGCGACGATTGCGTCGCGCTATAAAGTTTCCATCGACGATCTGCGGCACTGGAATGCCATCGGACGGCTGCAGGCCGGCCAGAAGATCGCCATCGTGCAGCAGGTCGCGGTATCCACCTGGAATCGCAAGGCGGCACCGGCTAAACGCCAGAAAGCCGCCGTGTACAAGGGCACCAGGAAAGCTTCCGCGCCTGCCCCCGCGAAAAAGCCGCCCAAGCGCACCAGCGGCTGACCGGCCGCGCTTGAGCCGGGTCTCGCACCCATGAATTGGGACAACACCACCTTATTTTCGGATGACAACGCCGATGACGCGGCGTTTCGCCATGAAGTGCGCGAATGGATCGCGAACAACTGTCCTGCCGGATTGCTGAACCGGCCGGATCGCGTCGATCCGCCGGAGATGAAACCCTGGCACCGCGGGCTTTTTGAGCGCGGCTGGATTGCGCCGCACTGGCCGCGCGAATATGGCGGCATGGGCGCCACGCTTAAACAGCAGATCATCCTCTACGAAGAGATCAACCGCGCCGGCGCGCCGACTCCGTTTCAGCATGGCTTGAATCTGGCCGGCCCGATCATCATCCAGGCAGGCACGCCCGAGCAGAAAGCCCGGCATCTGCCGGGAATACTCTCGGGCGAGGTGGTCTGGTGCCAGGGTTACTCGGAAACCGGCGCCGGGTCCGACCTCGCCAGCCTGAAGACGCGCGCCGTGCTCGACGGCGACCATTTCGTCGTCAACGGCCACAAGATCTGGACCACCAACGGGCCCTGGGCCGACTGGATGTTCGCGCTGGTGCGCACCGATACCGAGGGTCCGCGCCAGGCGGGCATCAGCATGCTGCTCATCGACATGAAATCCCCGGGCATCACCGTGCAACCGATCAAGAGCCTCACCGGCCATGCCGAATTCGCGCAGGAATTTTTCGACAATGTGAAAGTCCCGCGCGAAAATCTCGTCGGCACCTTGAACGGCGGCTGGAAGCTGGCGAATATCGTATTGGGCAATGAGCGCTTCACCACCGGCAGTCCGCGCGCGGCGGCGCTGCGATTGAACAAGGCGCGCAAAGTGGCGCGGGTTTCCGGCGCCTTTGACGATCCGCTGTTCCGGCAGCAACTTGCCCGGATGGAAATCGAACTGCTTGCTTTCTCCGCTTACTATCACCACGGCGCCGCGCTGCACGCCGCGGGCCGCGCGCCGCAGTCGATGGGGCCGGTGATGAAGGTCTTCGGCGGCGAGCTTTCCCATCGCGCCGCGGAACTGGTGATGCAGGTCGCGGGAACGCTGGGGCCCGCCGTGCAGCGCATTGCGCTGGGCGATGACCTGCACGATATCGCCGAAGACCTGTTTGCCTCGCGCATCAGCGTGGTGGGCGGCGGCACCACCGAAATTCAGCGCAACATCATTTCAAAACGCGTATTGGATCTGCCCTGATGAGATCGCCGTCGCACAAATCTCGCGCCGGCTGTTGGAAGCAGCGCGGCGAGTTTTTGGCCGCGCGATCCTTATGAGCGAATCCAGCATTCTTGCAAGCATCGATGCCCGCGGCATCGCGACTGTCACCATCAACCGCCCGGACAAGGCCAACAGCTACACCATGGGCATGTTCAACGCGCTGGCCGATCACATCGAGCAATGGGGCAGCGATCAGGCGGTGCGCGCCATCGTGCTGCGCGGCGCGGGCAGGCATTTTTCCGCCGGCGCGGCGATCGGCGAACCCTCGGTCGTGCCGGCATCGGGAAAAGTGCGCAACAGCTTCGAGATCTGCGAACTCATCGACACCTGTCCGGCCCCGACCATCGCCCTCATACAAGGGGCCTGCGTGGGCGGCGGCCTGGCGATCGCCGCCTGCTGCGACATGGTGATCGCCGCGCGCAGCGCCTTCTTTTCGATCCCCGAAGCGCGCCTGGGGATGACCTCCGGAACCCTCAGCGTTTATTTCCAGCGCGCGATGGGCGCGCATCATTTCCGCCGCTATGCGCAGACCGGCGAGCGCTTTTCCGCCGAGGACGCGCAGCGCATGGGCTTGGTGCAGACGCTTTGCGAGGCCGGGCAGTTGGATGAATCGCTGCGGCGCGTGCTCGATGAACTGATGTTTTCCGGCCCGAACGCCACGCGCGCGGTCAAGGCGACATCGGCGCTGCTTGCCAACAGCGTTCTCACTCCCGGGCTGCTGGAGAGCATACAGTCGCAATTCGCGGCCTCGCAGAATTCCGACGAAGCGCGCGAAGGCAAGGCGAGCTTTCGCGAAAAGCGCAAACCGAACTGGTTCAGATAAGCGCCGCTTGCTCAATGGCCTTCAATTAATAACCGCAGCCATCGGCACCCTGCTTACGCCGCCTTGGCCAGTTCTTTCAGGTCCAGGCCGAACAGTTTCTCGGCATTGGTCGATAGCAGTTTCCTTCTGGTCTCCGCCGGCAGGTGCCCGAGATTGCGCTCGATGTAGCGCTTGGAATTGGGCCAGGTCGAGTTCTGATGCGGGTAATCGTTGGACCACATGCAATTGTCCTGCCCCCACCACGCAAACATTTGTCCTCCTACCGCATCGCGGAAGAAGGTGCTGTAGATCTGGGCGTTGAAGTATTCGCTCGGGTCCTTCTTGATCGGCAGCGGATTCACCTTCAGGAAGCGCCGGTAGTAGTAATCCCACTGCTGCAGATAGAAAGGCGCCCAGCCGCACTCGTTTTCAACCGACAGGAACTTCAATCCCGGGAATCGCTCCAGCACGCCGTAACAGACCAGGTCGAACACCGCGTTGGCGATTTCATCGATCTTCAGGTTGACGCTGCCGCGGTAGTTTTCCACGCCGCGCCCGGTGAAGAAGGCAGGGTTCTTGTGGTAGCCATGCCCGGTAAGGATGTGCAGGCTCACCGGCATGCTCAGGTCCTGGGATGCGGCCCAGAATTTGTCGTAATGGCCGGAGCGAAACGGCAGGTCCGGGTGCGGCGCCTGCCAGATGATCGCCCCCTTCATGCCGGCCTTGGCGCAACGCTCCAGTTCGGCGACCGCGTGGTCCACGTCGTAGATGGAGATCGCCGCAATGCCCACCAGGCGTTCGGGCGCGACCCGGATGTAATCGATCAGCCAGTCGTTGTAGGCGCGAAAGCAGGCCTGCTGCAGCCTGGC
Source organism: Betaproteobacteria bacterium RIFCSPLOWO2_02_FULL_62_17 (assembly GCA_001770355.1). Lineage (GTDB taxonomy): Bacteria > Pseudomonadota > Gammaproteobacteria > Burkholderiales > SG8-39 > 2-02-FULL-62-17. Next base: position 29,545 of record MEQV01000283.1, on the reverse strand, counting down.
GTCATCCATGCCGAACACGCCGAGCAGGTGAGTCGGGTACAGCACCTCGGCGGAAACACCGTCCGTGGCCATCTCCTTGAGGCGCTCGTGGGGATCGCTGCCGCCCGGATGTTCCTGAAAGCTCTCGCCCACCTTCAGCTTCGGAAACAGCGGCGCTGCGTCGCGGAATTCCTTCGGCACGCGCTCCTTGAGCGTTTCCGGCGGTTCGATGACGTGCGAGTCGGCTGAAATAAGTATTTCTTCGATTCCTGCGATCGTGACCATTGTGGTGCTCCTCGTTCAATGGATGAAGTATATCGCTGGGGACCGATGGGCAGGCAAGGCTTCGCGGGAAGCGCAAGCCAGACAACTGCCTTCATGGTAGATTTCCCACGATGAACCATAAATCAAAAGTCTCCACCGCAATGCACGGCTGCACGCAATTGCTCGCCTGCATCGTCGCCTTGTGCGCGTCGGCGGCCACGGCCCAGTCCTTCCCCTCCAAATCCGTGCGCATCATCGTCCCGGTCGCGGCGGGCGGCGGGGTGGACACCATCGCGCGTACCTACGCGGTGAAAATGTCCGAATCCTGGAAACAGCCGGTGATCGTGGAGAACCGCGTCGGCGGGGGCACCATCATCGGCGCCGATTTCGTCGCGAAAGCGGCGCCCGACGGCCACACGCTGCTTTTTTCCTCGATGAGCGTCGCCATCAATGCCGTGCTGTTTCGGAAGCTCCCCTTCGATCCGTTGAAGGATCTCGCGCCGGTCGGGCAGATCACCAGCAATTCATTCGTGCTGGGCGCGAGCCCCTCGGTGGCCGCCGATGTGAAAAGCCTGGTCGCCGCGGCCCGCGCGCAGCCCGGCAAGCTCAACTACGGATCCACCGGGCCGGGCAGCATCGCGCACCTGGTGGGCGAAGTGTTCCGGATCGAGACCGGCATCGACGTGATACACATCCCCTACAAGGGCGACGCCAATGTCATTCCCGCGCTGCTCGCGGGCGAGGTGCACTACGCGTTTCTGCCGCAAAGCGCGATCATGCCGCAGGCGCGGGCCGGCAGGCTGCGCGCGCTGGGGGTCACCGGCCGCGTGCGCTCGCCGCAGTTGCCCGAGCTGCCGACCCTGATCGAATCCGGCGTGCCGAACTTCGACTTCGAAACCTGGGTGGGCGTATTCGCCACCGGCGGCACGCCGGCCGACATTCAGAATCGCATCAGCTTGGAGGTGGCGCGCGTATTGAAACTGCCGGACATCATCGAGCGCCTGCCCGCATGGGGAGGCCAGGCGGTGGGCAACAGCCCCGAGGCGTTCAGCGCGCGCTACCGCGCGGATATCGCGCGCTATGGAAAGGTCGTCAAGGAAGCGCGGGTGCCGTATCTGGATTGAAGGGCAGGAGCGCTCGCAGGGCATCGAGTCGGAATTACTCAATGGCTTTTAACAACTGCGGCCAACGCTTCCCATGAAACTCCCGGGGCAGCGCGCCTTCATCAAAGGCAGACTCGGGAATTGCTTTAAGACACTGCAACTGGAAGTGATCTTTTGCGAATCTTGCCGGGGCAGTGGCCGCAAATCTTGCAATCATCTCGACTGAATCGAGCAAGGTTCGCTGGGTCGTATTTGCCTCTTTCACATACGCCGCGGCGATTTCTATGGACAGTCTTGCCTGTTCAATTCCTTCCAGAGTCCTCTTCTCTTCCAATTTGTAGAGGTTCCAGATCTTGGCCCGCAGAAGTTGAAGTGGATGCAGGACCCGAAGCTTCTGGCCGTCGATCTCGACCGTTACGGCGGATTTTTGAATAGCGGCGGAACGAACGCCAATGATGGATGCAAGATAATCGATGATGATCGGATCAGGGTAGCCTTCCATCGACACCAGGAGCACCGCCGCATTGGGCGTTGCATCATCCAGCGTCGCGATTCTCAGGGAATGCGGGACCTTCAGGCGGCTTGCGACCAGCGAGGCCTCCGCCTTGGTGCCAAAGTAGTCAATGTCCCTTGTGAGCGCGGAAAGACGCGAAGCAATGCCGAAATACCTGGCCCAGAATGAAACCGCCTGCCCGCCGATCAATACGGTCTTGTCCGTCGTGGTCCTTGCGATGAGCCATGCCGCATCTTCAGGTTTCAGCGTCACTTAGGCACTTTTCCCCAGTCCACGATCCTGGCCCTGCTTCCATCGACGAAAGAGGCCTTCGCAATGTCATCGGGCATCAGTCCATGGGAATCCGGCTTGGAGACTTCGCTGTAAACAATCCGCTTGGCAGGTTTCCTTTGCACCGAGATTTGCAGGCCAAGCACATCAAGGAGCCGGTAAAGTTCATCGAGACCAACATCGGCTTTTTGGCTTTCAATCCTGTTGACCTTCTCCCGGCGCAGCCCAGCCCGCTGGGCGAGATCCTGTTGAGACAGGCCAAGTTCCCTTCGCCGGGAGGAAAGCAACGAGCAAATGATGTGCGAATCCATGCATATATTGTGCGAAAAATGGCATATTATGTCAAGCAAATTACCACTTTCAGAATGACGCCGCAGGTACTGCTACACACCAAACGTGAACCGGCTACCCAGGTTGTTGGCGACGACGCGATCCGGCATGCGCCGACGCATCGCCTCGATATCTGAAGAAACCCGGGACCGGCGGCCCGAACCGTCGTCTACTGGCGTGAGGTCTGAATGTTGGCCGCCTTCACCACCTCGGGCCAGACGCGGAACTCGATCTCCAGGCGCCGTGCGATATCCGGCATGCCCGTGCCCACCGGCACGAAATTGATCGACTTCAGCGTGGCCGCGAACTCGGGGCTCTTCACCAGGCCCATCACTTCGCGCTCGATCACGGCGAGCAGGTCGCGCGGGGTCTTGACCGGCGCGTAGATGCCGTGCCAGCCCTCCTCGAAATCCAGGTCCTTCGCCCCGGCCTGCGACAGGGTCGGCACGTCCGGCAGCGACTCCAGCCGGTTGTGATCGAGCGTCGCGAGCGCGCGCATCTTCCCGGCGCGCAGGAATGGCGCGACCGCCTCGGGCGACTGGATGAGGAACTGCACTTCGCCGCCGAGCATTCCCCGATTCGCCGGTGCGCTGCTCTTGTAAGGCACGTGGGTCATCTTGATACCTGCCTGCGTCGAGATGAGCTCGGTGAGCAGGTGGAAGGAGTGCCCGATGCCCGGCGATCCGTAAAAGAACTTGCCCGGCTGCTGGCGCGCCAGCGCCACGAACTCGGCGAGGGTGTTCGCCTTGACATCGGGGGAGATCACGATCAGCCGGGGATTGCGCGCGACGACGGCGACCCCGATCAGGTCACGGCGCGCGTCGTAGGGCGGCTTGGGATCGAAGTTCTCGGCGATGGTGATGGGGGTGGAGCCGGCGTACATGAGGGTGTAGCCGTCGGGCAGGGCCTTTACCAGGGCGTGCACGCCGCGCTGCTGCGAGGCCCCGGCGATGTTCTCGATGACGACCTGCTGCCCGAAGCGCGGCGTGAGCCCCTGGGCGACGTTGCGCGCGGCGATGTCCAGACCCCCGCCCGGCTCCGCGGGCACGATGATGCGCACCGGCTTGGTCGGGAAAGTCTGCGCCAGCGCCGCTGAGAGCGGCGCGAATACGAGCGCAACGGTGAGCAGCGAAACGGTAAGCAGCGAAAGTGCGGCGCCCGCGCGGCGGCCGCTGAAAAAGTTGCGCTCCATGGCATGTCTCCTTGTTGTTGGGACCGGGGTGCCGGCCTCGGATCCAGCTTTCGGTTTCCGGGTGTGGCCGGCCACCGTCTGGCACGCAGGCACATTATCACAAGGCGGCGGGAGGGAAGCCGGCGCTCTGGCAGTGCTTGCCAAGCCTCCAAATTGGCGACCTGATGGTGACCTGCCCTAAACGCTGCCGCATCATCGCAGGCATGCCAGCGGATGCTGTTAGCGGAAGCTACTCAACGCATAGCCGCGATGGCTTGTAACCGTCGTAGAACGACCGCTACTCGCCCGCCTGGGCTACCCTCGACAATGAGGCCGGGCAATACGTTCAAAAAGCTTTCGTTAACGATCAGACGTTGAAATACATCGGCAACAAAGCCGCGCAATGACGCAGCCTCCTACAAAGACAAACTGTTCTCGCAAGTCTCCCAGCGCCACCGCCATCCGCGCAAGCAACTCGACATTCGGATCCTTGACTGTCATGCGGCCAGCGCCAGACGTGACACGAGTTCTTTTGTGGCGAGGTTGCGCTCGCGAGCCCGACCGTCCCGGACGGCATCCACCAATGCAAGCAATTCATAAAGCGCGGGGTCGCGCGATGCCGCCAGCGGCACGGACGGAAACAGCGGCGAAAAGCTATAGCCGCGCACCGTGCCTTCCGCATACGGCCACACCGGCGGCGGTTCGTTGGGCTGGACGATGAGCGTGTTCAACGGCGGCGCTGCATACCCGGTTGGCATTCCGCGCGTCAGCTGGCCGCGATCCGCTGGATAGGCATAGCGAACTCCATGTATCAGGAATTCTTCCAGCGAGCGCAGAATCGGTCGCCCGCTGGCGCTGGCGGTATCGCTCATTAGTTGTGCGGCAACGGCGCGCCGTACACCGGCATGAGCCTCAGATTGACTGATCGATAACTCGACCGCCAGCCGTTGGTAAGTCCAGGGCTGGGCTCCCCAAGCGACCAGCTTGAGCAAACGAAAACCGGGGACGTACCACGGTTAATCCGGGGTGTATGCATCATTTGTGAAGAATTAAACGTCGAAACCAATATCTGGCGTATGTTTCAGACTAATCGCCATTCTATTTTTAGGATGAATCTCCGCCCAGCGCCGCGAGTTTCCGAATGCGGGCCGTCAACTGCGTCACGCGCCTCTGACTGGATGCGTCGGGGGCGAGGTGCCCCGGCAAGGCGTCAATAAAGTTCCGATCGGCGAGCAACGCGGAAAACTCACGCCCGAGATAGTCGATGAGCTCCGCCGGTGATTCACGAGCCTCGCCAACCAGCGTCTGCCGCCCGTCGATGATGGTTACAATGTCATCGAGGTCGTGGCTGAGAAAATAATCGCCTTTCCCTCTGCCTTTGAACGCTTCGAATTTGGTTGCGACGAATACCGGCGCCGCCACAAGTTTGATGCGCGTGCCATCCGGCAAGAGGTAGGGTTGCGCGGTATCGACGGCGAGTTCATACCATCGGTTGTGAAAACCCAGAATTCCTTCCGCGGTCGGCATCAGATCGACTGTGACTTCACCTTTTTTCCAGCGGCAGATTGGCGCGTCCCTGGACGTGTCGTGCTGGAAGCCCAGGGCGGCGAACTGCTTCTCCACATCATGATAGGCACGACGGGAAACCGCCTGCACCACCAGATCGACATCGAAAGTCATGCGGATGGGCTGTGCGGGCACGTTGGTAACAAGCAAGGAGGTCGCGCATCCGCCCACGAAGACGACAGTTTCCCGCAACGGACCAATGGCGCGCGCAATCACCGAAAGGATTTCCAGATTGCGGTCGGCCGGACCGATCGCACTCATTTCATTCGTTCCTCAAGGTGCTGCCCCGCCAGCTCGCGTTCGCGCGCCTGACCGATACGCAGCGCATCAAACAAGGCGAGCAGTTCGTACAGCAGCGGATCTTCCATCGCAGCAAGGGGCAATTTTTCGTACAACGGCAGTGTTGGGGTGTTTTGTAGAATTTGACGAATTTTCATGACTATTCGCACCCAGATTCCCCTGATTGATTACGCTCACGGCCGTCTAATAGGCGCGCGGGAAACGGCTGTGCCGCTACGCTTTCAGGTCGAGGAATCCCTCGCCAGCGGGGCGGACGTGGTATTCGACTTTTATGGTGTCGAGGTGACACAGGGTTTTGTCGATGCACTAATCGGCACGCTGATCCTGAAGCGTGGCCCCAACGTACTGGAACAGATCGTGTTCAAATCCTGCTCCGAGGATGCCCGTGCCATCATCGAATTCGTTGCCGCTGACCGTGCCGATCAATACCTGAAGGCGCACAGCCACTGAAGTATCAGGTCGCGACCAGCCGCCAGCCTTCGCGTCGCATCAACTCCAGCTAGCCGAGTGTGTCGAGGTTTTCCAAAAACCGGGCACAATGTCCGGCGGGTAGTCGCGTTCGCCAGCGTCAATGAAATCGTAGGTGTCGACGCAATAGCTCAAGCGTCCGATGCGTTCATAATCCCGCTGCCAGAAAAACGAACGGGAATTTCCATGACCGACAAACTCCTTTTCACCACCGACCCCCGCGGCGTCGCCACCCTCACCATCAACTTCCCCGAGCGCCGCAACGCCTACGACCAGGACGTGCTCGACGGCATCGCGCATCACTGCAAAACGCTGGGTGCCGATCCGAAGGTGCGCGCGATTGTGCTGCGCGGCGCGGGTGAGCATTTCTCGGCGGGCGCGGACGTGCGTTGGCACGCCGAGCAGCGCAAGGACCCGGTGCCGGTGCCCTCGGTGTTCGATATCTGCGAGGTGGTGAACTCCACGCCCAAGCCCACTATCGCGCTGGTGCGCGGCGTCTGTGCCGGCGGCGCGCTGGCGCTGGCCTCGTGCTGCGACATTCTGATTGCCGCGCGCGACGCGGTGTTCGCTATCCCGGAGGTGCGTCTGGGATTTCCGGCGGGGCCCAGTTCGGCGCCGGTGTTCATTCGCGCCGTGGGCCTGCGCGCGTTTCGGCGCCTGGGCATGACCGGGCAGAAATTCGGCGCCGAGGAAGCGTTGCGCAACGGGCTTGCGCATCAGCTATGCGAAGTCGCGGAAGCAGAACAGGCGCTGGCGGCGCAGATCGATGAAATACTGTTGTCCGCGCCGATCGCGGCGGGCAAGACCAAGCTGCTTGCCGCGCGCGTCGGCAAGGAGTTTCCGCCTGCCGATGTACTCGCCGAAATGGCGCCGATGTTCGCCGGTGCGATGGAAAGCGCCGAGGCCGCCGAGGGCCGCGCCAGCTTCATCGAGAAACGCAAACCCAACTGGTATCCGCAATAACGATGAGCAACTGGCCGCCCCTCCCGACCTCGCACCCGCCGATCCGCACGCTCGCGGACATCGAGGCGCTGGAAATGCCGCCGCTCGAATCGCACATCTTTTCATGGAACGTCAACGACTGGATCCGCCGCGGCTGGGATAAGGATCCGAAAAAAGTCGCCATCCATTTCCTGCAGTACGCCGATCCCTACGAAACGCCGGAATCGGTCACCTACGAGCAACTGCGCCACCGCTCCAATCAGGCGGCGAACCTGTTCTACTCGCTGGGGGTGCGCGCGAAGGATGCGGTGCTGCTGGTGCTGCCCACGGTGCCGCAGCTTTATTGCGCCCAGTTCGGCGGCATCGCCGCGGGCGTCGCCTGCTGCGTCAACTGGATGCTGAAACCGGCGCAGGTGCTGGACCTGGTGCGCAATGCCGGAACAAAAGTACTGGTGGTGCCGGGGCCCACGCCGGGCTACGACATCTGGGAAAACATCCAATCCATACGCGACCAGTTGCCCGCCGATGTGCGCGTGCTGACGGTGCGGATGCCGGGCGGCGCGAAGATTGCCGCTTCCGGTTTCGATTCCGCTTCCGATTTCGACACGCTGTGCGCGGCGCAGCCGGGCGAGCGGCTGCTGTTCGAACGCGATATCGGTCCCGACGATCTCGCCGGCTACGTGCATTCCAGCGGCACCACCGGATCGCCCAAGCTGGTGCAGCTCACGCACCGTTGCTTCAGCTTCAAGTGCTGGGCCAACGCCGTTGTCAGCGGCTTGCTGTCGACGGATTCGCTGTTCGTCACCAATCCGCACTTCCACATCGCCGGTTTTTTCGGCCGCGGGATACTGTCGGCGGCCTGGGGTGTGACCCTGGTTTCTCCCGGCCCGCAGGGCGCGCGCGGCCACAATTTCATCGCCAATCACTGGAAGCTGGTGGAGAAATACCGCATCACCCATTTCGGCGGCGTCCCCACCATGCTCGCGATGCTGGCGAAGAATCCGCCGAAAGGTGAGGACATCAGCAGCCTGGGGCCGCACGGCACCGCGGGGTCCGCGGCGATGCCGGTCGAGATCGCCAGGGAATTCGAGCGCGTCATCGGCATCCGCACGCTGCTCACCTACGGCGCCACCGAATACACCCAGAACGTCTGCACCGCGCCGCGCGACGGCGAACCGCGCTACGGTTCGGTGGGCCTGCGTTTTCCCTATACCAGCGTGAAGACCGTGGTGCTCGGCGGCGATGGGGAAATCGAGCGCGAGTGCCGGACCGGCGAAGCCGGTGTGGTGGCGGTGAAAGGACCGGGCGTCACGCCGGGTTATGTCGACCCCGGACAGAACAAGGGTGTATTCACGCGCGGCGGCTACTTCAAGTCCGGCGACCTGGGCAGATTCGATGCCGAGGGTTACCTCTGGATTACCGGCCGCGCCAAGGATCTCATCATCCGCAGCGGCCACAATATCGAGCCGGGCGTGATTGAGAATGCGCTGCTCAAGCACCCCGAGGTGCTGCTCTGCGCCGCGGTCTCCAAGCCCGATGCCTACGCCGGCGAATTGCCGGTTGCCTACGTGCAACTGGTGAAGGGCGCGAAGGCCACTTCCGCGGACCTGGTGGCGTTCGCCGCGCAGCACGTGCCCGAGCGGCCCGCGGCGCCGAAGGAAGTCATCATCCTCGAGGCCATGCCGCTCACCGATGTGGAAAAAGCCGACAAGCCAAGGCTGCGTTACGATGCCGCCGAGCGGGCGTTTGCGCAGGTTCTAGCCGCGGCGCTCGGCTTAGAGGTGAAGTTTTCTGTGAGGGCCGGAGCCGATGAATCGCAGGCGACAACCATTACCGTCAGCATCCCGGGCGATACGGCAACGCGCGCCGAAGTCGAACGCAGGATCGCGGACACCATGAAAAGCTATACCCTGCGCCACGTCATCAATTGGACCTGAAGGAGCGAACCATGCGATCTGCCTTAATTATTCTCGTTGTCGCTCTGGCGCCGGCCGTGCATGCGCAGTCCTACCCATCAAAACCGATCCGCCTCATCGTGCCTTCGCTGCCCGGCGGAGGCTTCGATGTCACCGGACGCACGCTGGCCGACAAGATGGGACCGCTCCTGGGCACGCAGATGGTGGTGGAGAACCGCACCGGCGCGGGGACCGTGGTCGGCACGGAAACCGTCGCCAAGGCGCCCGCGGACGGGTATACGCTGCTCATAGGCGGACTTTCCAACATCGCCTTGAATGCGGGCCTGTACGAGAAGCTCGGCTACGATCCGCATGATTTCCGCCCCATCGGCCTGGCGGTTTCCTGCTCCTACACCCTGATAGGCCGCAAGGATCTGCCGGCAAATTCCCTGCGCGAGCTGATCGATTTTGGCAGGGCCAATCCCGGCAAGCTCACCTATGGCGGCGCCCCGGGCACCGGCCAGCATATCGCCGCGAGCGCGCTTTTCAGTCTGACCGGCGTGAATGCCCTGAGCATCTTCTACAAGGGCGCGTCCGCGGTATATCAGGATCTGCTGGGTGGACGCGTGGACCTGTATTTCGACAACACCCAGACGGCGCGGCCGCACATCGAAAAAGGGGCGGCCAAACCCTATGCCACCTCGAGCCCGGTGCGCCTGTCGTTTCTGCCCAAGCTGCCGACGGTAACCGAAACCGGGGTCGCCAAACTCGATATGGAAACCTGGTTTGGACCGTTTGTCGTCAAAGCCACGCCCCAGCCCATTGTCGAGCGGCTGCGCGCCGAATTCGCGAAGACCATGGCCATGAACGATGTCGTGACCCGCTTCCAGAATACCGGCGGGCGCGTGCTTGCCATGAATCCCGACGAGACCGAAAAATACGTGGCGGCGGAGATCATCCGTTGGATGGGAGTCATCAAAGCCGCGGGAATCAAGATACAGCAGTAAGACCTACCCCTGAGCTTCAGACCCAAGGAGACCATCATGATTTGTCGCGCTCTGCGTTTTGCGCCCTGCCTGGTGTTTTTGTTATGCGCCGTCAATGTCTTCGCGCAACAAGCCTATCCATCCCGTCCGGTCACTTTCATCCTGCCGGTGCCGCCCGGGGGGGCACTGGACATCTTCGCGCGCGCTCTCAACCAGTCGTTCACCGCGCGCGCCGGCCAGCCGCTGCTGATCGAGAATCGTCCCGGCGCCGATTTCGTCATCGCCGCTGAAGCCTGCGCGCGCGCCAAGCCCGACGGCTACACCCTATGCATGCTGCTGCGCGACAACACTTCCATCCTGCCGCTGATTCGAAAGATTCCCTACGACCCGGACAAGGACCTCGCGCCCGTCACCAACATGGTCAATATCCAGAATGTGCTGGTCGCGCATGCTTCCGTGCCGGTCAAGAATTTCAAGGAACTGGTCGAGTACTCCAAAAAGAATCCCAACGAGTTGAACTGGTCCGCCTTTGGTTCCAGCCAGCTGCTGATCGAGTGGGTCAAGCAGCAGTCGGGGCTGCAAATGACCTTCGTGCGCTATAAGGGCCAGCAGGACGCGAACAAGGATTTTCTGGGCGGCCGCCTGCACCTTTATTACCCCGCCATCGGCAATACCGGCATTCCGCAGGACGTCAACTCGGGCAAGATCACCGGGCTGATCGTCGCGGGCAGCAAGCGCATCGCGCTGATTCCGAACGTGCCGACCTTCGTCGAGATGGGCCTGCCGAATTTCGACGTGCGCAGCTGGCTCGGCGCGTTCATGCCCGCGGGGGTGTCGCGCGAGGTGACGACGCGCATCGCAGCCGATTTCACGGCCATCATCCGCTCGCCGGAGTTCATCGAGAAGTACCTGGTCCGGGGAGGCTTCGAACCCCTGGGCGGCACACCGGAGGAATTCGCCGCGTTCCTGCGCGAGGACAAGAAGGTGGGCGCGATCATGGCGAAGCTCGCGACGCGACCGGAGTGAAATTCATGTCCGCCGTACCTGCCGCGCAAGAGCAAGAGACCTATCCGCCCATCCGCACCATCCGCGACATCGAGGCGCTGGAGCGCATGCCGCTGGAGCAACGCGTCTGGTCCTGGGATCTGAACGACTGGATCCGCCGCGGCTGGACCTACAATCCGGACAAGGTCGCGATCAATTACGTCGAGAACGGCGATCCTCTGGCCCAGCCCGTCGAAATCACCTACCGCGAACTGGCGCGGCGCTCGATACAAGCCTCCAACCTGTTCTATTCGCTCGGCGTGCAGAAGGAGGACGGCGTGCTGTTGCTCATGCCCACGCTGCCGCAGCTTTACTACAGCCTTTACGGCGGCATCGCCACCGGCATCACCTGCGTGGTGAACTGGATGCTGAAGTCCGATCACCTGGACGAGCTCATACGCAATGCCCGCACCCGCGTGCTGGTGGTGCTGGGTCCCACGCCCGGCTATGAGATATGGGAAAACGTGCAGGCCATACGCGACCAACTCCACGAAGACCTGCGCATTCTTTCGGTGCAGGCCCTGGGCGGCAGCAAATTGGCGGATTCGGATTTTGATGATCTGTGCGCCAGGCAGCCCGGCGACAAGCTCATCTTCGAGCGCAAGTTCGGCGCCGACGACATCGGCGGCTACGTGCATTCCGGCGGCACCACCGGTTCGCCCAAACTGGTGAAGCTTGCGCATCGAGGCTTCTGCTACAAGGCCTGGGCGCATGTCGCCACCGGCGGCCCCGGGTGCAACGAAAGCATCTTTGCCGACTACCCGCTGTTTCACGTCGCCGGCGTGCTGTCGCGCGGAATACTTTCGATCTGCAACGGCATGATGGTGATGATCCCCTCGGCACTGGGCGCGCGCGACAAGCGCTTCATCGCCAATTACTGGAAATTCGTCGAGAAATACCGCATCACCCAGTTTACCGGAGTGCCCACCACGCTCTCGGTGCTCGCCAAGAATCTGCCCACCACCGAGGATGTCAGCACGCTGAAGAAAGTCGCCACCTCGGGTTCCGCGCCGCTGCCGGTGGAAACCGCCAGGGAACTCGAGCGCGGCCTGGGCATCCGCGTGCTGCTGACCTATGGCTCCACCGAATACACCACCGGCGCCACGCAACCGCCGCGCGAAGGCGACCCGCGCTTCGGCTCCACCGGCATGCGCGTGCCCTACACCCAGGTGCGCCCGGTGGAACTCGACGGCGAAGGCAATATCGCGCGCTTCTGCGGCCCCAATGAACTGGGCATCATCGCGGTGAAAGGACCGGGTGTCACACCCGGCTACGTCGATCCCAAACACAACGTGGGTATCTTCACCAAGGACGGCTATTTCAAATCGGGCGATTGCGGCCGCGTCGATGAAGACGGCTTCCTGTGGATCACCGGCCGCGTCAAGGACCTCATCATCCGCGGCGGCCACAACATCGACCCGCAGACCATCGAACACGCCATCCGCAAGCACCCCGCGGTGCTGCACGTCGCGGCGGTGGGAAAGCCCGACAGCTACGCGGGAGAGCTGCCAATCGCCTACGTGCAGCGCATCAACGGTTCAAGCGCGAGCGCGGAGGAAATTCTCAAGTTCGCCGAAGCGCACATCCCCGAGCGGCCGGCCGTGCCCAAGGAGATTCACTTCATCGACAGCATGCCGGTCACTGATATCGGCAAGCCCGACAAAGTCGGCTTGCGCTTCGATGCGGCAAGGCGGCATTACACCCAGGTGTTGACCGAGGCGCTCGGCGGCGAAGCGAGCCTCGATGTCGACGTGGGGCACGATGCCACCCACGGCACGCGGGTGACAATTAGCGTCACGGGTGAAAAGGCCGGCACGCGCCCGGCCATCGAGAAGCGCATTGCCCAAGTGATGAAGGCCTACAGCCACCACTACGTCGTTGCGTGAATCCATGACGCGCGACGGCGCCGTTCGTGCCTTTATCAGCGCTCAAGCCGCGAATTTCCTTCCCCAGAATAACTCGATGCCTTTCCATTCGAGGTTCTGCGGCTGTTCGAGCAGGCCGTCAAAAGCGGCATGCAGTTCCTCGGGGCTGTAGTAAGCGGACTCCCGCGGAGGCAGCGGGCGGAAGTGGCTGATCTTGTCGATCCAGTACTGCAGGTGCAGGTCTGCTTCAACGCGCGGAAAGAACGGCGTGCCGAACATCGCGAGTTCCGCGAGCACCAGCCTGCGCCCCGGCTTCATCGCACGCAATAATTCCCTGCCGGTTTCGCGCCAGTCGTCGCAGTGCTGGACAGACTGCATCGCGACGATGCAGTCGAAGTAGGCGTCAGGCACCTTTTCGGTGTAGTCCCAATGCCAGGTGCCGATCTTGCCGCTTTTGCCTTTGACGATGTCCGCGGTGGTCTGCCGCCCTTTCTCGATGATTTCGACGCATTGAACTTCGCCGCTGCCGCCGACGATGTTGCGCAGGTCCACGTCCCAGCCGCAGGGTTCAATCGATTCCCCGATGATCAGCACCTTGTCGCCGCGCTTGAGTTCCGTGAGGCTGTAGATGATGCTCAGCATCGGCGCTGCCAGTTCGCGCCAGCAGTAGGGCAGTCCACCCAGCCGGATCACCTGAGCCCAGCGGGCCTGCTCCTTGGGATCCTCGATGGTCGGGCCCAGCGCCTTGGTGTCCCAGGGCTGAATGTATCCCCACGGACCACGCTTCCACTTACTGGTGTCGTTCCTGTCAGCCACTGCTGCCTCCTTCGTTCGGCGTGAATCCGCGCGCCCCGCGAAGTTCACGCCCGGTTTTTCTTTCAGGCAGCGCTGACGGCACTTCTGGCCTGCGCGGCAGTGGCGATGGGACGGCCCAATGCATGGCACAGGTTTGCCATGCGCTCGACCAGGTAGGCATTGCTGCTGGCAAGATTCTTCTGATCGAAATCCATGACCGAGTCCTCGAACCCCACTCGAACGTGCCCGCCCATTTCGATCGCCAGGGCGCGCAAGCCCAGGCCGTAGCGCCCGCCCCGAGCCACCCACCACTGCGAGCGCTCGGGCAGCGCATCGGCAAGTTCCATGAGTTTCGCCGCGCCCTGCCTGGTCGATTCCGGATCGCGCAGAATCAGCCCGAAACAGGCGGGGCGGTCGATGGCGCCTTCCTCGATCAGCCGCAGCGCGCCTTTCAGCATACGCTCGTTGTACACCGACAGTTCCGGCCGCACGCGATGCTCGCGGACCTTCAATGCCATCTGGCGAATGCCCTCGTGCGCGGCCGCGTCGTCCTTGAGAAAATCATCCAGGGGCAGCGACACCATTTCCGGGTTCAGATCGACCGGTTCGATCGCTTCCTCCACCGTAAAGCCCAAGGTTCCCAGGGAAATCTGCAGCACGATATCGGAATGCTCGCGTACGCGGTCGGCAATCTCCCGATAGACCTCGATGGACTGCGTCGGCTGTCCGTCCTCCCGGCGCGCATGCAGGTGGGCGATCGAAGCGCCGGCCTTCGCGCAGCGGATGACCTCCTCGGCGATTTCCTTCGGCGAGATGGGCGTTGCGGGATTGTCTTTTTTCAGCGCGCGCGCGCCGTTGGGCGCGACCATGATCATCACCGTTGCTGGCGTGGTCATGATTTCCTGGCCGGGACGAAACTCACCGGCACCGCGCCGCTGGAGTCGGATAGCGCGACAGGCTCAACGGCGGCTTGCTCGGGATGGTCCTTGAGCCAGGCGGCCAGTGCGCCATTCATTCCGCCGTTGACGACGATATCCCTGAGGATGGGAGACATCGAGGGCAGGCGCGTGCTGGTTCCCCGCGTCAGATTCCTTGCTTCGCCCGTCGCAAAATCGACTTCGATCTCGTCTCCGTTCTGCAGAAAGTCCGCGCCGGGATTGCAGCCGGTCAGCAGCGGCAGCCCCACTGATACGGCGCGGCGCATCGCCTTGTAAGGCATCGATTGGCAAATCACCCCGAGGTTCAGGGCGGCCATGGCGATGAAGCCCTGCACATGCGGTTTGCCGCAGGCGAAATCCTGTCCGCCAATGACGAAATCGCCGGGCTTCACCTTGCCGGGAAAGTCCGGATCGGTGCTTTTGAACAGATGCGGAATCAGCTTCTTCGGATCGGTTACGCGCTCGATCGCGAACTTGAACGGCATGATTCCTTCATCCAGGGAAAACCGATCGCCGAATACGTGGCAGTAACCGCGTTTCTTGAGGGATTTCTCCATGGGGATTCCGGCTAAGGGCTCATGAACTTGCGCGGATCGGCCATGCAACCCGCAACGGCGGACGCCGCCACCGTGAGCGGGCTGCCCAGGTAGCACTGCCCATCGACGGAACCGAAGCGGCCCGAGTGATTGGTTGCCGCCGTCGAAATCGACACTTCACCCGGCCCCAGGGGGGCAATGATGCCGCCGGCGCAGGGGCCGCAACCGGGTGGCAGCACCATCGCCCCGGCTTCGACAAACATCTGCGTGATGCCGTCATCCGCCAGTCGCCGCGCCACCTCATTGGTACCCGGGCCGATGAACATGCGCACCCCATCGGCAATACGGCGGTTCTTGACGAAGCGCGCGGCGTCGGCGAAATCTTCATACATACCCGAGCCGCATGCGCCGATGAAGGCGTGGTCGATGTGTCGTCCCTCCACGCTGGCAAGGTCCGCGGCGAGATCCGGTCCTCCGGGCAGCGCCACCTGCGGCACCATCGTGGAAAGATCGACGACAATGTTGCCGGCACTCGGTGCACCCAGGTCGCTGATGAAATCGGGGGCTCCGCTGCTGTCGATTCCCGGCGGCGGCGACCCAAACAGAACGTTGGCAACGCCGATCTCGGTGAGCGAGTTGCACAACGCAACCCGCGACGCAAGGCTAAAGGCCTCCAGACCCGAGCCGCAAAATTCGATGATGCGGTTGTCGTGGCTCACGTTCCAGCGGCCATTGGCAAATCCGCCGCAAAGCAGGAAGCCGACATCCCTGGGATGTGCGCCGGAGGGCAGGGCGCCGGTCAGCTCGACACGCACGGTTTCCGGGACCTGGGTCCAGAGGCTGCCGGTGGCCAGCACCGAGCTGACTTCGGCGCCGACGCCGATCGCCAATGCGCCAATCGCGCCGAAATTGGAGCAATGCATGTCGTAGGCAAACAGGAACATGCCCGGACGCACCAGACCGGCTTCCATCGGGAAGATATGGCCGTGCCCGCCGCGGCCGACATCGAACAGGCGGCCGATTTCCCAGGCTTTGGCGATCTTGCGGATATTGCGGCCGCGCTCCACCGCGCGCTGCGTTGTGTAAGCCACTTCATGGTCGGTGACGAACACCACGCGCTTGGGATCGCGCACGCGAGCGTAGCCCAGTGCCGCCAGCTCGCCATGCACGGTCTCGACATAACCGTCATGGATGATCACAAGTTCAGGCTTGGGATAGACCACTTCACCGATCTCAACCCGGTCACGCCCGCAGGCACGAGCAAGAAACTTCTGCACTGCCGTCATCGGCATATTTTCGTGGCTTGCTTCAGTACCAGGCATCAGCGGTCCTCCACGCCGGTTGCGGCCGCGGCTTCCTCTGCCTTGCGCCGCGATTCCTCGAATACCCGCAGACCGTACATGGCGATGGCACGCGCATGCTCGTTGTGCAGCACGATCGCCGCCTGGGAAGCATCGGCGTTGCGGCTGCGAATGGCGGCAAGCAGCGAAAAAAACTCGCTGATACTTTCCGCCGGCCGCCCGGGGAACCTCAGCGATGAAGACCACAGGAAACTCAGCCGCACGTTGACCTGGCGGAAATAGGCGGCCAGCATGGAATTATTCGCCCCGGCGGAGAATGTCTCCCAGAGTACGGCCTTTGAAGACTTGATCACGCTGACGTCCTGCGATTTGAGTGCCATGTCGAAGTCGCGAATGGCTTCTTCGAGATGCTCTATCTGTTC
>MEQV01000283.1:12672-12820 GCA_001770355.1 Betaproteobacteria bacterium RIFCSPLOWO2_02_FULL_62_17 | reverse complement strand
TGTTTCAAGCGCAACGCGCACCTCCCAGAGCTCCAGAACATCGGCAGCGGTGATCTTGCGCACCACCGGACCGCGATTGGGGAGGATGTCGATCAGCCCCTCGGCCTCCAGCTGCCGCAGGGCTTCGCGCACGGAGGGTCGGCTCACC
>MEQV01000283.1:5079-12628 GCA_001770355.1 Betaproteobacteria bacterium RIFCSPLOWO2_02_FULL_62_17 | reverse complement strand
GGCAAGCTGCGCACGCACCGGCGTGGGGCCATCGCCAAGGGCGGCGAGCACCGCCTGGCGTTTGCGCGAAAGCGTTTTGAGCGACGCCGGCTTGTTCTTGCCGACACCGCCCTTGAGCAGTTTCAATCCGCCCGTTGCACGCTTGATCATGGGAACTCCTTCATTAGCTGAGATCCGCCTTGAATCCGCATTGTTCTATGGCCATTACGCCGATCATCTCGTCGTTCTCGCCGGAATCGCCGGTCACCCCCAGGGCACCGATGATCTTGCCTGTCTCCGGGGAACGGATGAGGATTCCGCCCAGGGCAGGAATGAATTTGCCGCCGGAAGCCGCCGCCAGGGAGTCCACGAAATGCGGCCGGTTCTTGGCCATGGAAGTCTCCATGAAGCGCGTCGAATGACCCAACGCGGTGCAACTCCAGGCCTTGCCGAAAGCAATCTCGAAGCGGAATGTACTGCTGTCGTTTTCGCGCTGCGCCGACACCATGTGGCCGCCGCTGTCCACCACGCAGAAGGTCAGCGGCAGATGCTTGTGCTCCCGGGCCAGTTTGATGCCGGTCTCGATGATCCGGTTCGCGGAATCGAGGTCGATGTTCGTTGCCGCCATTGTTTTTCCTTCAGTAACTGACGAACCGCTCAAGGCATTTCCTCCAGCAGCCGTCCGAACCCCTTCAACGGGGCGCGAACGTGCAGCCGCTTTTGTATCTCCCAGCTTTGCGCGGTGAGATGGTGAACCACGGGTATGCCCAGATCCTGCTCCAGCAACGGGACGATATCGAGCGTGCGCCAGGCCGGTCCCAGCATGTAAATGGCCTCCACCTTCTTTTGCTTGAGGACCAGCGCCTTGATGAACCGGTAAACCTCGGTGCTGGCGAGTGTCTGCACCTTGTCGAAAGCAATCTCGATACCTTTCATGTCCAGGACATTGAAACCCGCATCGACGAAATACCGGGCGAAAGTCTTGTTGAGATCGTTGGGAAAGTAGCTCGCGCCGACGATGCGCTTCGCTTTCAGGGCGCGAAACGCGTTGACCTGCGTCTGGCCGTTGGTGAACACCGGACGCTTGTATTTCTTCTCCCATTTCTTCATCAGGGCCTGCTCGGCGCGATAGCCGAGCACCTGGAATGGCGGCTTCGAACTGCTTGCGCGTCCCCTGGTTGATGCCTATGTGCAGGGGAATAACGCCAATGCCGTCGGGCAGCAGGCGAATCAGGTCCTCGGTGCTGCCGGGCCTGAAGTTCGGTTTGATAAGGCCCACTGTGCCCCGCCAGCAACTGGTCAACGCCATGAATTCGCTCCGCTTTGATCGATAAGCTCAACATCCCGCAGTGCGTCGGGCTAGGCTTTCGCAGCCGCCTTGGTACCGCCGCCGGTGTTGACGGCGGCCTTCTCGCTGGGCTCGGTGATGAAACCCTCAGCGGTCACTTCGAAAATAATATTGTCGACATCGCGGTATTTCTGATGATCGAGACCGCCGGGCCACATGTATTTGCCGCCCGCGGCTTCAATCGCCGCGCGCGCTTTGGCGTGATCGTCCACGCAGGCCACTTATCATACGCAGCGTCAAGGGGAAGTCAATAGATTGTCTTACAATCTGTTGCGCAGGGTCGGCGGGACGTGTATCGTTCGCGGCAGGTACCCATGAGTGACGCAAGCCATGTCGATTGATCTGCAGCATGCAAACCGCATCATCCGCGCCGGCATCCGCATTTCCCGGGAAATGAAACTCAAGCCGATGACGCTGTGCATGCTGGACAGCGCGGGCCATATCGTTTCGGTACTCATCGCATGAGCGCATACGGCTGGAAAGCATCCATCGGCTTCATCGGACCGCCGCGAACCAACGAAACGGTGCTGCACGAAGCCATTCGCCTGGCGCCGCCGGGCATTTCCTGGTGCTGGTCGACCATGGGCCTGCCGGAATTCGGCCAGTACCAGTTCGACGAAGCATTGAGCCTCGCGAGCGTGTGCGCCAGGGAACTCGCCAGCCGCGACGTCAGCGTCATCGTTGCCACCGGGATACCGCTGATCACCTCCAAGGGTCCCGGCTACCATGTCCAGCTCGAAAAGGAATTGTCAGCCGCCATCGGACATAAGAAACCGGTAATTTCGGATATCCATTGCGTGATCAATTCGCTGGCCGCGCTGGGCCTGGACAGGATCGTCATTGCTTCGATCTACCAGCGCTACATTCAGGACAACTTGATCTGCTACCTGGAACACTACGGCATCACAACGCTGGCCGACGAAGGGCTCTCCTACGCCCTGGCCGATTGCATGACCAAGCCCACCATGGAGACTGCATACCAGTCGGCCATGCTGGTGCGCGACAAGGCGCCGCAGGCGCAGGGCATATTCATCGCCTGCCCGCAGTGGCCGATCATCGACAACATCGAGCGCATCGAGCGCATCGAGCGCGAAACCGGCATGCCGGTGGTCACGCATATCGCTGCGATCATGTGGGGCGCACTCAATCATATCGGCGTGCGCGAACCCTTCCCCGGCCGTGGCAGGCTGCTGGCGCAATGGCCTGACTGGTCGGACGCCGCGAAGTCCGCCGCCTGAGCCCGCAGCGGCCAGTATTTCTCCCGGCCTTGGTACTTATATGAACAACATTGTCGCGCCACGCCAGCAGTTCGACATCGACATCGAGGACCTCGAATACCTGAGCCACGACGGCAAGCCGCTGATCGCGCGCCTCTACAAGCCGCGCGGCAAGGGCCCTTTCCCTGCCGTCGTCTTCGCGCACGGCGGCGCCTGGGTCGACGGCGACCGCGCGAGCAGCGAAGCCATCCACCTGCCGGTGGCGCGCGGCGGCGTGGTCATCATGTCGATTGAATTCCGCGTGCCGCCGCAGGCGAGTTATCCGGCGTCGTTCGCCGACCTCAACTATGCGATCCGCTGGTTCAAGCATCACGCCGCGAGGTTCAACAGCCGGCCGGAACTGGTCGGAACCATGGGGACTTCCAGCGGTGCGCAAATGGCGGTCCTTGCGGCGATGCGGCCTCGTGACCCGCGGTATACGGCGATCGCACTCGCAGAAGATCCAGCGATGGATGCGACGGTTCCTTATGTCGTGGCGCTGTGGCCGGTGATCTGCCCGCTGGGCCGCTACCTGGATCGCAAATCAAAGCCTGCCCACCAGGACCGCGCCAACGCCATCCCCAACCAGGAAAAGTACTGGATCACCGAGGCGGCGATGGCCGAGGGCAGCCCGATGCTGGCGCTGGAGCGCGGCGATCCGCTGCTGCTGCCGAAAATCCTCTATCTGCAGAACCCCGCGGATGACCTGCATCCGCGCCATTTGATGGAACGCTTCGTCGATAATTTCCGCAAAGCCGGCGGCGACCTGCGGTTGGAACTGTTTCACGGCGAGAATTACGATGTGATCCGCCGCCAGCCCGAGCATCCGCAATCGATCGAGATCATCGGCAAGATCGTCGATTTCATTCGCGAACAGATACCTGTCGCGTAGCGCCGGCCCACCCTGGCTGAGCATCCGCTTGGGGGCCGATTCCTGCGATGGACGGTTTCCCGGTTCGGCGAAAGACAAGCGCGCATCTACGCAGCAACGATTTCGGCGGCACTGAAACGCCGGCCGGCGCATCAAAACTGATGCTTCTCATGCGCATGCGCGGTCTCTACAGGATCGAGGTCACTGCGCTTTGCGCTTCAGCCCAGCTTGCCGGGCGGCTGCGTCAAGCTGCTCCACCTGCTCCTTCATGGAAGCCGCAAGCTCCGCTCCCGTGCCGGGGTTGTTGAGCTGGGCGGTGGCTGCAAGGCGCTCGGCGATTTGCCGATCTTCGGACACGATCTTCACGTCGGCGGCGATGCGTTCGCGCGCCGCATCGCTCAGGCCGCTCGAGCGCGCAGCCATCACGGCTACCAAGCCGTCGAAATTGAGCTGCGGAAAACCGGCCTCCGCCACCGTGGGAAGGTCGAGAACGGGCGCGCGGCTACGATTGGTGACCGCGAGGAGCTTGATACGCCCGGATTGCGCCTGCGAGCGCACGATGGCATACGCGGCGGCGTAGATCTGGATGCGGTTCTCGATCAGGTCGGTCAGCGCGCTGACCGTATCCTTGTAGGATACCTTCTGCACATCGAGCCCCGCGCCCGTGAAGTAGGCAGCCATGATCACGTCGGTGTTCGTCGTCGCGGTCGCGAAGTTGAACTTGCCGGGCTGCGCGCGTATGAGCGCCATCAGCTCTTTCAGCGACTTGACGTTGAAGGACGGGGGAACACCGATCGTCACCACGGTGTTCGACACGCGCGCCACCGGCATGAGCTCGTTGGGGTCGTACGGAAGCTTGTCGAGCGTGTAGGGATGCGCGATGAAATTCGACGTCGGCCCCCAGAGCAGGTTGTGATCGTCGCGCGCGCCGATTACGGCGTTGATCGCGAGCACGCCGTCCGCACCCGGACGGTTTTCCACCACCACCGGCTGGCCCCACATCTTCGTCAGTCGGTCGGCGTAGAGCCGGGCGCTGATGTCGGCGCCCGCGCCCGCGCCGAGCGAGACGGTGAGTTTCACTATCTTGCTCGGCCATGACTGGGCGAGCACCGGTGCGGCGTAAAGCGAGAGCGCGAACACGGTCGCGGCGAACGCCGCGCGGGCAAATGATTTCATCTCTTGGCTCCCCATGAGGTTTTCCCAGAAGCTATATTCGCCGAACTGGAGGCATGAATGCAATACCTACCGTCGGGGCGACTGCGTTCCAGTGAGCCACCAGGGAGTGTGCCTGGCGCTCAGTGCAGTACTTGTCGAGCCGGGTACTTATGGCATATTATGCCAATAGTCGTCCTTCCTCGCGGGATTCCCATGCCGACTCGCAATGTCGTCCTCACCGACCACCAGGCACAGCTTGTCGAAAAACTCGTGTCCACCGGACGCTACCAGAACGCAAGCGAAGTACTGCGCGATGGCTTGCGCCTGATCGAGGACCGCGAGGCGGAGGACCGTGCTCGCCTCCACGCGTTGCGCGAGGCCGCCCGTATAGGCATTGCCGACAGCGACGCCGGACGCTTTTGCAGCTTCGAATCCCGCGTCGCGCTCAACCATCACTTGACCGCGATTGCCGATCAGGCGATCGCCGGGAAGTCTTCGGCGAAACGCCGCAAGTGAAGGCAGGCGCACGTCCCTGGACTGTGCGCCTGACAGCGGCGGCAGAAGAAAGTACGTAGGACGCCTGCACAACCTCGCACCACAGATCTGTGGTCGTTGCTAGCCGAGGGCGATTACAAGGCGCAGCTTGAAAAAGGAAAAGCATCATGAAAAAAGACCCGGATCCCCGCATCAAGCGCGGCACAAAAAACGTTTTTGCCGATCTCGGCTTCCCCGATGCCGAAACCCATCTGCTCAAGGCTGAACTGGTGACTCGGATTCAGGGGGTCATCACCGCGCAAGAGCTGACCCAGGTCGCGGCGGCCAAACGCATGGGCCTCAGTCGGCCGGACGTTGCGCGGCTGCTCAATGGTCAATTCCGCGACGTTTCGGTCGAGCGCCTGATGCGTCTGCTGACGCGGCTTGGCTGCGACGTCGACATCACCATCCGCAACCATAGGAAAGCGCCGGCGGCTCGGGACACGATCCGCCTGCTGGCCGCCTCGGTATAACGCTACAGGAACAACGAGTCTTTCTCGTCGGTGGTCACTCCCGGTCAAACAGCAGGGCCGGATTGATCGCCAAGCTCCTCGGCTTCGGCGTCCATGTCATCCATGAACTTGTGGATCAGCGTGATGGTGATCTGCTCGACCTGGCTCTTGGGGTCGGGCACTTTGCCGACGAGAATGTCGCAGGCGGTGTCGTTACGGCGTTTGGTGTAGGTGTCGAGCATTATTTCAGTCGTTTGACGTTGCCCGCGGCCAGCAAGGTGCGCATCTGGGAGATGGCGATTTCGTTCAGTTTTCGCAGGCGCTCCGGTTGGGGCAGGCCCTGGCGGATAAGAACCGAGTTGAGGCTCTCCAGATTGGTCAGAACGACCAGTTGCTCCAACGGCGCGTGGTCGCGAATGTTGCCCTCGACGCCGGGATGGGCGTCACGCCATTGCCTGGCAGTCTGCCCGAAGAGGGCGACATTGAGCAAATCCGCTTCATTGGCATAGACCAGCGTTGCCTGCTGTTTGGTGATGACGGGAGGGATAAGCGTGTCCCTAATGGCATCGGTGTGGATGCGGTAGTTGATCTTGGCCAGCGTGCGCTGGAGATTCCACCCCAGATTGAGCCGGCTATTTTCCTCGTCCTTGAGGCGTTGAAACTCCCTGATCAGATAGATCTTGAATTCTGGGCTGATCCACATTCCGAATTCGAAGGCGATGTCCTTGTGGGCAAAGGTACCGCCATACCTTCCGGCAGTAGCTCGAAGCCCAATGGCGTTGGTCTGTGCCACCCATTCCTTGACGCTGAGCTTGTAGCTGTTCAGGCCGGCCTGACTTCTAATTGCGGCGAATTCGCCATAATTAAAACCCGGATTGTGGACGCTTTCCCAAATGCCAAGAAACTCGACAGTGTTCCGGTTTCGAAGCCAGTCCGAGATAAAGAATTCTCCGTCCTTGGCTTTCAGCATGTCCGTAAGGGAGATGTAGTCGCCGTGCGAGTCGGAGGCGACAGTAATCGATGTCCCCTTGACCTCGATGACGGTTGTTTTCCTGCTCATGGCCCTCCCTATGCGGTGAACTGGTTTAAGGATACCCCGCCTCCGATTCTGTGTTCTTGGCGCTGCCACCGATCGATGCGGCGCGGGTGCTTGAGTTCTCGAAGGCGTTCGCCTACTGCTCTGGATTGAAGACTGCGTCGATGTCACGCTTACCGTGCAGCACGCGGACGACATCGATCCCGTCATCAAGCGGAACGTAGAAAACGACGTACCGCCCGAACGGAAAACTGCGCACGCCCGGCGCCAGTTCGTCGCGGGCTCGGCCCATCATCGGCTGCGTCGCCAGCACCCGGAACTGCTCGTCGAGGCGGTCCACCCAGCGATCGGCGGCGGCAACACTTTCTTCGGCGATGTAGTCCCAGATTTCGAGAATGTCGGTCTCTGCAAGCGGCCGCCGTGTTACCTGCGGCATCTAAGCAGCCGTTGGCTTGGAAGCTCGTCGGGTGCGCGCCTGACGCTTGACCGCTTCGGCATCCCAGGTTTCGCTCGGCCCGCTGTCCAGCCCGCGACGGACATCGCTGCGCAACTGCGCCAGCTTTGCGTCCCTGAGACGATCCTGCTCGTCCATCAGGCGCAGCGCCTCGCGCACGACTTCACTGGCCGACGTGTACAGGCCGGAGGCCACCTTCGAGCGGACAAGTTCTTCCAGTTGTGGCGTCAGGTTGACGTTCATTCCCATGGGGTGCTCACCTTTAAGCCAAGAGAGGCTGAATATATCAAGAAATGTCAAAGATGGATATTTATTGCCGCCGGTCCGTGATTGGGCAGTCCTGCCTGAAACGCAGCTTCCAAACCGCCACCCCCTGCTACCCATACTGAAGAGACGCTAACTATTTGATTTGTTGGTGGTGACGCGCAGCGAATGAAGCATCACCAGTCCCGCCTACGACACAA
>MEQV01000283.1:0-5064 GCA_001770355.1 Betaproteobacteria bacterium RIFCSPLOWO2_02_FULL_62_17 | reverse complement strand
AAGATTCTTCTGGACCGACGTGATGACGGCCGGCGTCGCCGCCAGAATGTCGCGGATCATGCTCTCCGCGGTTTCACCCAGGCCGCACTTTGCAGCCATGTCGTTGAAGTGTCTGCGCTGGATGTCCTTCAGCAGGTAATGCTTGTTCTTGCCGCGCACCGACATCGCGAGCCTGGCGTTGTGCCATGAAATCTTGTTGGGACCTTCGCCCATGACGGGCCAGATCGACAGCACATCGTAGAGCGGCGTCAGTTGAAAGCGCCCCTGGCTGAGTATGCGAATGCTGAAGTTCTTTGCGTGCCCGTCGGTGGCGGCAAGCATCCAGAACAGCAATTGTGCTTTGAGCAGGCAGCTTAGATCCTCCTCACGATTGACCGATCCTCGCAGGATCCGCGCGATGTCGAGCAAGCCCGGTCCGCGATCTCTCTCATACTTCATCGAGGAAGGCGTGGCAGTAGCCTGGCAAAAATCCTCCTGCACGAGACGCAGCCAGAACTTCCCGCTCGAATGGAGCTGCCGGTCGAATCGCTCCACCACCAGCACTTTCTGAGATCCGAAATGGCCGATATCACAACGTGCAACGGGCAGCCCATAGGCGCGCAATATCCGCGCGCACAGCCATTCGTTCTCCACGGACGTGCGCATGTCGGCCTGCATCCCGCCCACCAGTCCGAGCGGCAGCTTGAATATGTGCGTCGTGGGCGTGGCGCCCAGTGCTCGGCACCACTTGCCCTCGTGACGCAGGAAGGCGGTTTTTTCTTGAGCGCCCCCAATTGAAATGCGGAAGTCATCGTCCGCGGGGTGCGCCGCGAACGACGCTGGCGTAACGGTGTGAATCAGGGCCCGCTCTACCTCGGCCTCGGAGAGCGGCACCGCATCGATCGCATGCACGTTCTTGGGTTGCTCGTTGGGAGGGAGCAGTTGCACCGCGCCGACGCAATCACGCCCGATCGCGGCAAGGAGGTCGAATGCGTTGCGCGAATCGGTATGAAAGCGATCCTGGACACGCTTGCGAATCAGATCGGCATCGGGCAGCAGGTTGTCGAAATAGCACTCGACGGGCCGGCCTTTGATCGAGCCACGGTCCAAGCTGAAAGGCAGGGATAGGGACAGCGGGCGCCCTTCTTCCGAATCCACCCAGGTGGCGTCATATTGGAATTCCGTCTCGCCCCGTGCCGGAATGCGCCACTCGCCGGCCAGTTTGCCGTTTACCCATACCGACAGCGCGCGCGCGCGGGATCTTCTGCCCATCCCTACCACTCCGTCTTGGATGAACGTAGCGTGGGCGGCCGATCCTGGATGACCAGTTCCAGGCCGAGCAGATTGGCGAGTTCCAGTAGCCGGTCGACAGTGAGCGTGCCGGGGTTCGTTTCGATCTCCGACAGACGGTTTTGACTGATCGCCAACTTGGCGGCCAGCGCGCGTTGCGAGAGCTTGGAAGCCCGCCTGCGCGTCGCGAGAATTTGTCCCAGTTGGGCGCTGTGGGTCAGGATTTGTTTCATTGAGGACGCTTATCGGTATTATCGATATACGTAATATATCGACTTAATCGATAAATGGCAAATATCGCTTTGCGGATATAAACACGCTCCGTGGTGCCGGTCCCTGATTGAGTGCTACCTGCCAAGGGCGGCATCGAATCACCGACACACGGATTTTCAGTGGCTCCTAGGCCATTTATTGCAGTGTTTACGGCCCGCCCTCACTCGTAGAGCCTCGGCGAAGTCTGCCGAGAGTTCTACGTTTTTCCTACGTTTTCGGTTCGGATTTGGCTACGCTGCTGCCTGAGCTAGATCATGTAATCTTTAAGACCTTCGACAGCGCGTAGTACAAGTTTCCGGCCATAGTCGTGGCCTTTACTTCTGGCTTCATCCTCCGTTGCGCCATATTGGGGAACATCAGGAAATGACTGCGCCTTAGACGGCTCGTCGTTGCTATCCCTGTAAATCGTGACTATCGCCTCCCATTCGCCCGCATGCGGCTCGGGCTTCGGTGCATTGTTTGGGATCAACAACGTCGCTGCAAGAATCTTGTATTTATGCTCACCCTGATCGATGAAAATTGATTCGCAATCCCCAGTCTTTTCCACCGTAGGTCTCTTCTTATTAGTCATCATCTCAGGCCCCATTTGATTAATTCACGCTCAGAAATCGTTCCCTAAAGCCTTCAGTCTTTGATGAACTTTAGCCTCCAAGTAGGCCATCTTTTTCAGGAACGCACGCAAAGTAACCTAACGTTTTTCGGTATAGCAGCGCACGCTTGATCGTGGGACGTTTTAATTGGCATCATGCTACTTTGCTTTCCGAGCAAGCGCGGCGCGCAACTCTGTGTCCAGCCATTTATTTTGCGCATCGCTGGTCGGACTGCTGCACTTATAGCCATAGTGGGGCACGTCATGCCGCGCGTAGCTGTCCGCAATGCTGGCCGTATTGCTGGCCATTTCGGCCGCGCTGACTACATTTCTGATCACGTCGGTTTGCGAATTGGTCGCATCGCTGGCCGCATCGGCCGCATCGGCCGCATGGGACGCATTGACGGCCGCCCATTGGACCGATTCGCTGCCCCCATAGCCGACCACATTGGCCGCATGGGCCACATCGGTCCACGCATTGTGGGCGGCATTGCTGGCCTTGCGCAAATCGCAGTCATCCGTGAGCGATGCCAGCCTGTCCGCGTGTGCGGTCAGGCTCGGTAGGAGGCGCAGCATTATAGACGCCTGGACTCTCAGCGCGTCTAGCGCGCAATAGCGCGCGAACCGAACCAGCACGTCACGTACATCGACGTAGCCGGTCACCATGGTGCAATCGCTGGCGAAATATTGAATGCCATTTGAGCGCAAGGTGCCCGATAGCTCGCGTATGGCCACGTGGCAGCCTGTGTAAACGAGGCGGGCGTAATTGAGTGCGTCCAAAGGATAAATTGACCCGCCCCACCCCCTTCCGTCGGCCACTGGATTGTCTATCGTATGCAGTCGTTGCCCTGCGACTGGCAGCGCCGAGCCGGGCATGGCTTGCAGGCTGAAATGCCAGACTAAAGTGTTCATGGCAAGAGTGTCTTGCTTCTTCATGAAAATCCTCTTAGCCGCGTTCGGCGCGGCGAATCGAAGGCCGATCCGTAGCGGCATCCTACCCGCTTCCAGTCTCAGAACATGAGACTGAGTTTCATGGCGGTGACGGGATACGTGCCTACGTTCAAGGTCAGGGGTGCTGCGCGGCTTTATCGCGCAGCGACCCCTGCGCCACAGGGTTAGAGCCCACGTCCCTTGCTGATGTGTTTAGCATAGGTCTTAACTCGTAACTCTGGGTCAGCAAACCATTTGCCCATAGCATGCAGGAACACATCATATGCTTTCAGTAGATCGTCGTGCGTCAGCCCAAGCCCGTAGTGACTGCCGTCATTACCCAGCCACTTTACGGCACCGAGCAATTCCGCGATGTCGGCGTTACTCTTCTTGAATTCAACCAAACGTTGATGAAGCGTGAGAGGCTTGCGGTTACGGTCCTTGATCGTAGCTGTTTCGTCCATGAAGCATTCAATTGCGCTACGAAGTGGATTTGCCGCGGATGCGGGATCGGCGAAATACAAAGCATATGAACGCCGGAGTTCTCCGCGAATGGATTCGGGGATGTATCCCTGGATCGGGATTACATCTATCGGTGGGTAGAAGAAGCGTGGCGTTACTGTGGTGTCGTACTCTCGAACCATTCCGTTGTAATCCGGATAGGCGTCAAGGCGACCAACGACAATGGTCATCATTCGACAGTCTGGGTTTGTACATTCCAGCGCCAATGCGAATGTATGGACTTCCGTTTCATCGCCTTCGCTGGAAGTTTCATGAAACTTCCACTGTTCCGACGAGAGGCCGTTGATCATCACCAGCTTACGATCAGCACCCCGCTTTGGTGTGAGCTTGGACTTTGCGCAATGCGGACAGTCAATGTCAGTAGTCTTGTGGAGATCAATCTGCATAGGGGGTTTTGCGATGGGTTCTACGTGCGAGCCCACCGGACGACGGAAGCGCGCAGCGCTGGAGGCGGTCCGCGTGGGACGAATAGCTAGGTTTCATGGTTTTTGCTCTTGAGTCTGCTGCAACGTAGCACCAAAAGCTACTTATGCAAAGCGAGCCATTGGAAGACCGGGGATCTCGATGATGGCTCCCCATACCAGGGGCTGTAGCTGAAGACGAAGGCGAAATTCTTCGGGCACAGGGTTAATTGTGGCGAAAGCGATTGGAAGCTCGGTTAAGTAAGGAAGTAGAACCGCAGTGCGGTGGCGCCCGCTGATGAACTGTGTTTTCCCGGCGATGAACTGAACCGCCGGCAGCAGGAAGCCACGAATTTCGCCAGACACCCCAGTGAACCACTCTTCCGAATATGCGGGCTCCACCTTCTTTCGATCGCGACAATGAAAGTCGTGTTGATCGAACAGCCTAAGAAATGCGTCTCTTGAGACCAGAAATGGCTCGTCCGTAGCGCATGTGGCCTCAACAGATACTTGCATGGGAAACGGTGTGAGTGGAACCTACTTGCAGTAGTTGAAAAATTTAGACAAAAATTGTTGACGGAAAAACTACTTCAAATGGTATTGCTTGAAGCCCCCGTTGCAGTAACACGGGGCCTATGGATACATTGCCGAAGATATTACCCCGTTACTGGCGTCGGCTGAAAAACAATCAGGAGAATCAAGGTAGGCCATCCGAGTCCGGATTCTGATTATCCGAGTTCGGACTAACCGGCCTTCGATTATCAGAGGATTGCACCGTTCTAACTTGAGCGGGAGCAATCCGAAATGCATCACCTTCCTGCAACTGGCTACCTTTGCCTGCCGCACATCATCGGCGACCCGAGGGCGGAACCGCTAAACCAACATAGGAGATCCCCCGGCTCTGCCCTAATCATTACCCACAATTTTTTGTGTGTCGGGACTTGCGAGGTTTTTCAGAGTTCATGATTCTATACATGTCCGTCAAAGCGATCAGTTCGTGAAATCCGTTCCATATGGTTTGAACACCGGGTTCGCCATCGCCATTGCGCCCGAGGAACCCGCCCAAGCGCGCGATCCAGC